>PLYO01000015.1 GCA_003151825.1 Ignavibacteriota bacterium | reverse complement strand
CGGCCGTTTTCAGCGACGAGTTCGACAGCGCGGCAAAGTTCCACAACCAATGGTATGTCGCCAACGGCAATTTCGACAATTATGTGAATACGCCCCAAATTTCCTACGATAGCGATGTACGGCTTTGGCACGATACCGGCGTGAACGGCGCCCATGACGGCTGGGCACTCGATATTATGCTCCGCGAGGATACAGTCGATACGTTTTACTCCCGGCATTTAGGGTATTCCCCCACGGATAGTTGCAAGGGAAGCGTTGCCACGAGGGTTTCCTACGACACTTCTATTTTTTCTTCGGCCATTATGCACGCCTGCCCGTATCCTCTCCTTTCGAACGGTTCTCCGCTTGGCCCGGTGGCGTATGCGCACATGCCCTATGGGAAATACGAATTCCGCGCTAAACTTCCGAACATGCCATATCACACCAATAACTGGGGCGGCAGCGCCGACTTAGAGTACGATCTGGATGAAGTATGGTACGGAGCCATGGGGCAGGTCCATCCCAACTGGGGGCATCGCCCTATCTTCGGGCCGTGCCACGGGTATTTCGCAAGCAGTTCGCTTTTCGTGAGCCACGACGCGGGCTGGGGAACGAAATATTATCCCCAGGGCATCATCGTCAATAATATCTTTTGTCCCGTTGCCGGTGCAGGTAAGGATTCAGCCGTCGTGAGCGGTTTTATGCAGAACCAGGGAGGGTTCCCAGCCTCGCTCGTCGCTTCTCACGACATCTTCACCTTTTATTTCGTGCGCAGCAAGGATTCGTTCCGTGCCGCTACGGTAACATGGCATGTTACGCAGGCCTCGGATGGTAAATGGCGCATTTTTTCCGCGCCGTATGCTATCGATAGCCTCGGCGATTCGTCCCTTTTTACGAAAAATTATCAGCCGACGGAGCTGAAACTAACAACAGGTTATGATTCGATTTCAGGAAAATACGATACTACAACCCATAGATGCTATTGGGTGGATTCTGCGAACGATCCCCACAATTACGGGAAGTTATATTTGATCGATCCCATCGATTCCGGTGCCCTTCACAGCTTCACGGAGCCATATCAATATCAAATGTACGATCAGGGAACTTACGACTACGGGTATCCGATACCGACGGTGAAGATTGGTCTCGATACGACAGAGCCGTGTTTATGCAACTACGATACTGCCCAGCTTGCTTCCATGCCTTATAAGTATCACACCTATGGTATGGAGTGGCTTCCGCATGAAGTGCGGATATTATACGATAGCGTGGTCGTTCGCCGCATTCCGGACCGGCTCGTTCCCCGCAGCAGCATTTATTACGATTGGGCCGGAACGGAATCGCGTTCGCCAACCGTTCTCCGCCCGGCGGAAGTGGATCTGGATGGATATTGGAACGATACTACGTCCAACGGTTGGGAGGAACGAAAATATTTCGAAGCTCATGCCTCGGATTGCCTCGGCTGCTGGCCGGACGCGAACGGGCATCCCGCCGCCCATCACATGCTCGATTATGTGAAAGTGTGGGACATACCCAAAGATGTAAAAATTCCGGATTACCCGCATTAGGCCAGAATGGAGGGTTTGGATTAAATTATTATTACCCCCTCAAAATGGGGAGAACTTATCTTCTTCCGGCGGCATTTAGCGGTATGAATTCATGCTACCTTTGGGGTTGTGTGTTTCGTGGATAAAAGAAGTTACTTCATTTGGTTCGGTCGGTTTACGAACGGCGTTCCGCGCATGGTCGGTCATGCTTCGCGCGCCGTGGGTTTGACGTCTCTGAATCGTGTTGCGCTCTTTACCCCCCGTTTCATCACCTCGAAGCGTAACGTTTCGTTTTATTTTTCTTTTTAGTTAATACATGAGGATATACGTAGGTGGGCTTCCGTATCAAACGGACGATGCCCAATTGACCCAGATGTTTTCGAGCTACGGCGAAGTCGCGAGCGCGAAAGTGATTACCGATCGCGATTCGGGCCGCAGCAAAGGCTTCGGTTTCGTCGAAATGAACGACGATGAAGCTGCGAAAAAGGCTATTGCCGAACTGAACGGCGCCGATCTCGGCGGGCGCACGCTGACCGTCAACGAAGCGCGCCCGATGGAATCGCGCGAAGGCGGCGGCGGTGGACGCGGCGGCTATGGCGGTGGGGGTGGTCGTGGCGGCGGCGGTGGTGGCCGAGGCGGCGATCGCGGCAGCGGCGGCGGAGACCGCGGCGGCAAACGCTGGTAAGCCAGTACCGAGTGATGAGTAACGAGTAACGAGCGGGATGCTCGTTACTCGTTGGCGTTATTTATAGAAAGTTGAACCATGCAGAGAGGGCATAACCGTCGGCTGGACTTCGAAGTCGATAAGCTGACGAATTCAATTGAGAACACACTCACAGGAGAGAATGTAGAAACGGAGATTGTGAGGCTGCGCCTTGAGGACGAGACGATTTTACGAGAATTGAAATGGCAGTTCAATTGGTATAAAGAGTTTCATGAGCCGAATACTGAAATACACGCTCTCATAGCAAAGGGAAATCCCTCTGTGTGGCACGGTTTGGTAAGTGCGTCCGATGAGCGAGATCACCTGTTTATGCATCTGATCGAAAGCGCGCCCTTTAATAAAGGACGTGACAAACTTTTCGATGGAGTAATGGGTAATCTGGTTGCATTCCTGTGTATGGCATCGTTTGAAAAAGGTTATTGGGGAAATGTGGTTTTCGATGCAAAAACCCGCCTGATAGAACATTACGAAAAAACGCTCGGCGCGCAACGAATTACCTCCTCGCGAATGTTTATTGGAACACAAGAAGCGCATCAATTAGTAAAACAATATTTTCCGAATTTCGAACATGATAGAAATAGACTTTGAAGCACTGAAGCATGCGGATTTCGAGGTGATAAATAGCAGACCCACCAAGGAAGAATTTAGCGAGATAAGCGCGTTCCTGAAAAAGCGCCGGGAAGAACAAGCCCGTCTCGAAGCGGTCGTAATACTCCGCAGCAAGAAGACGCAACCACTACCTGCCGCACGGAAGAATGCCAGAGCTACCGCTAAGTAACGAGCGGACTGCTCGTTACTCGTTGGCGTTTGTGTTTCAGTAGCCGCAACCTTCTTCGCGCGGCAGTGTTTGTGAGATGGAGTATTTTATGAAAAAACTCTTCGCGCATCTTCTTTTTCTAATGGTGCCACTCGCGCCGGTTGGTGCGCAGGGGCTGCATGGAAGGATTGTGCTTGTCATTCCTGATGGCCAGACCGAACCTGAAATCGAAGCTTTACTTCCCACCATTTATAGTGGTGAAGTGGATATGACGTCCGCACTTATTTACGATTCAGCCGCACTCTCAATTTATGACGCAATTTTGATGTTTGTTCCACCGAATTACGGGTATCCTTCCGATACGCTCTCTATTACCGATGAACTTCAATTGATCGGTTACGTGCGGAATGGCGGCAGGCTTTATGCGGAAGCTTGGAGAGGATCTTCAGCTGATGCCAGTCTTTTTCTTTTGAAACCTTCCCCGAATGATACAAGCCAAGATCCTGAGGATACACTCTGGCATTATTTAGGACTACAGGCAGAATTTTACGAAGCCATCTTCGATTATTACGATACCATTGAAGGCATCGATTCAGAGTTTACGAGAGGGCTTAGAATTCCACAAACGCGCAACGAATCATATGAGGCGGACGCTTACGGCCCGTATGGGAATATTATTTCTGTGTTGTCTGGACTTTATCTGGGGAGCGTAGGAGATATTCTTGCTTGGGTTCCATCAGATACTTCATTACGCGCTGTAATGCATCATCCAATACTTGGTAATTATTACAACGAATTTCTCACCCGCGTCCTCTGCGATTATTTCGGCCTGTGCGAGGATGCGGTGAAGGAAGCGCCGCCCGCAATTTCCACTGTTACGCTGCGCATCGTGAACGATGGCGTTAGCACAAGCCTTATTGTATCAAGCGATGAAATCGGAACGCTCGATGTGATGAACGCGCTTGGAGTTACGATTTATCGTGTTGAGACCAGTTCGGGCACGAGTAGTATTGAAATGCCGGAATCGCTTCGGAATGGTGTTTATTTCGCACGCTTGCAAACGGAGCATGGCGGTCAGGTGCAGCCTTTTGCAATTGTGGCGAAATGATCACTTACTCTGCCCGTCGCGTTCGAAGGGAACCCGGAGTGAGAACGGAGAAGGAGTTCGCAAGTTCTTTGCCGCGATGGAGAATGATGTCACACACCATACGAACACGTTCGGGACGAGAAACACCATCGAGCCTGACAAGAAGAACGCCAAAATGGGATCGCTTTTTATGAAAGACTAACTCGCCGAAGTCTTTGTCTTCTGTGATGAGCAAAGCGCGCTGGTGGTTTGAAATGGAGATGACTTCGGTATCGGGGCTCGATGCAAATTGTTGCGCAATGGAGAGCACGTCGTGCCCATTCAATCTCAATCGTTCGATCGTAAGACGATCGACATTTTCGTCAGCAACGATCTTCTTGCATCGGCAGCAATAGGATAGACTGCAAGCGCAGAAATGCTTTCGCGGGCGAAATTGATCGCCGCTTCGACACCTTCATACGTCAGGTGCGGATACGCATCGAGAATGTCTCCAATCGAGTCGCCGGAGCCGAGTTTTTCGAGAATCAATTCCACGGTAATTCGGGTTCCTGCAATAATTGGTTTTCCAACCATGATGTTCGGATCGGAAGTAATCAGTATGTTAGTCATGATTTAGATTAACGTGCATTGCACTTCGAAAGTTTGCGTGCTGCTTTTAAGAAAATAGGGACTTTAGACTACACGAAATGATTCATTACCCCCAAAGCGTTTGAATCCTCGATGAGATTTTTTTTGAAGTCGTTCGTTATTCTGACGATTGCCGCGCTTGGCATATCCGGCTGCAAGGATGTTGGTTTCCGCGAAATCGATGTTTCGGCCAAAAGTCGGGCTTCGGTGCAGACGGCGCGGGATGTCATGGCCCAAATTCAGCAAGGGCTGCATTTTTATTACGAGTCGAAGCATCGCTATCCTGAAACGACGGAGGCGTATCTCTACGATTCCATTCGCAATTACATTCCCAATCAGATCGATCCGATAGACCTGTATCGCAACGATAACGGCAAGGGATATTTTATCGCGGTTGGTGCGCGGTCGGAAAAAATCGTTTATCGTTACCCTCCGACGATCGGCATTGGCGATTACACGCTGTATTGGGTCGGACAAAACGGTGTGGATGAAGAAGGCGAGGGCGATGACGTCGATGCCTGGCAGCCATCCGACACCGCGCGTCATTTCGAGCGCCAGCGCCATTTTGATTTGCAAAACGATGGCACTGCCGATCAACTGCGCCTCATTCGCACCGGGCCGAATATCAATCGCGATTCGGTTATTTTCGAAATCTCGCGGCATGATACGTTACGGTATCGCGAGTCGTGGCTGCTGTCCGAATATTGCAAAGACCGTCCCGAACTGAGTGCGGATGAACGCAAAAGAATAATTCACACCGAGCTCGATCGCTTTTTCGCTCCCGAAGCATTCGTTCATACCGATTCTTTACTCAATCAGCACTGGCCGCATTGGGTCGATGTGGAACCGAAATCGCCGGAGATGACGGAACTCATTCGCTCCGGCGAAACAATGTTTAATTTTTACGAAGGCGATCGAGGTTCGAAGGGAATTGCATGGCTGCCATCAAAGCGGAAATTTGTGGTCGTGTGGACTGTTAAGGAACCTCTGATTAAGTCCCCGATTTAATAGAACAGGATTTTACGTTTGCCGTTTTATCCTTAAAGGCACCCATTTCCTCTGGAAACTCATGGGATTCTTAAGGGTTTCCGGGATTCCCGAATAGTTTTATTCCCCAGCCCTCGCCTTTTCTAACTCGATGGTTTCTCTCGTGCCTCGGATGGTTCGAAAAATCGAGAGCGAAAGAATAATGACGCCGCCCAAGAGCGCAAAATTCGCCGGCCGCTCCCCGATTCCGAGAAAGACCCAAATCGGGTTCAGCACCGGCTCGACCATCGCAATGAGCGTGGCGTCGATCGCGCGAATGTGCGAAATGCCATACGTGAAGAACGCATACGCAATGCCAATCTGCACAATGCCGAGATACAGCAGCCGCGTAAAATCGCCGCTCGAAACCGAAAGATTGGTATGGCCTGTCACGGCAACGATTGCCATCGCGCCCGCGATCATGATGTGCCCGACGATGACGATCTGCCAACGGCTTTGCTCCGTGGCGCGCTCGTGTTTCAGGATGAGTGCATACGTTGCGAAGGCGACGCCGCTCGCGAGCGCCGCAATATTTCCCCATACGCCGCGTGGCTCGAATTTACCAATGAAAAACAGCGCCATCGCCGCAGTCGAAATCGCGACGGTGGCAAGATCGGCTCTCTTCATTTTTGTATGGGACAGCATTGGCTCGATAAAAAGCACGTAGATGGGCGCGGTGTATTGAAGAAAGATCGCGTTCGCGCTTGTCGTGAGCTTCGTCGCAAACACGAAAAGGACGAGCAGCAATGCGTAACACAATGCGCTGAGGAGAATGAATGGGGAGAACCAGGGAGAAGGGGCGGACGAGACCACCCCCTGCCCCCTCCTTGAAAAGGAGGGGGTGCGAAGAAAATAAATGATGAAAATGGTGATGGCGGCGAACGAGCTTCTCCAAAAGGAGACGCCCCAGGCATTGAGCGAGACCTCTTTGATAAATAATCCGCCGGTGCTCCACAAGAGCGCCGCCGCGAGCACGGCGAAGCTGCCACGGCGTTCGATGGAACCGGACATTAGCGTCTTTTCGACCAACCGAGGCGATCGCCTTCCGCGAGAATGGAGTGTAACTCTCGCGCCGTTATTTTTTGCGACACAAGGAAGGAATCGAGCTGGGACTCAGTCGTCGAGGGGTTTCGGAGCGGACGATACGCCTCATAAATTGCGACCACGCGTGTTGGCTGGAATCGTTTTAATACCAGCATATCCGGCTGTTGCCGCAGCACGGAGGAATCGATCCAAAGGCCCGTCTTCTCTTCTTTCGGCGGCGGAACCGGCGCTTCCTTCAAAGGCACCGCCAAGAGTGAATCGTTCGAAGCCGCTTCCTCATGCTTCGAGCAGCCAAGGGCAAGAAATAAGATCGCAAATATCGATAAGCTTTTCATTTCGTCGCGATAACAGTATTAGTAAGTTCCCCCAGTTCTTCGATCGCGCATGTTACCGTGTCGCCCAGTTGCACCCAAAGATTATTCGTAACTTTGGAGCCATTGAGTTCGAGCAGACAGCCGGTTCCGACCGTTCCAGAGCCAATCACATCGCCGGGATACAGCGTGACGCCATAGCTTGCGCGCTCGATGATTTCTGCAAACGTCCAGGACATGTCTTTTAGATTCCCATGGCTGAGTGGATTTCCATTCAGACTCGCCGTCATCGTGAGATCGTATCGCTCGCCGCGCTCGGAAGGGATATGCTTTGCGGCCAATTCATCGCGTGTGACAAGCCACGGCCCGATGGCCGTCGCAAAATCCTTCCCCTTCGCCGGGCCAAGAGAAAGCTTCATCTCTTCCATCTGCAAGGCGCGCGCGGACCAATCGTTCATCACCATGTAGCCGGCGATATACTCATCTGCTTCCGAGGCTTTGATGTTGCGGCCTTCTTTGCCGATGACGATTGCGGCTTCGAGTTCGTAATCGAGGCGATTCAAATGCTCCGGCATCACTTCCATCGGTCCGGGACCAATGACGGCCTGATGATTTGTGAAATAAAAGACAGGGAAAAGATCGAACTCCGGAATCATCTCCACGCCGCGATTTCTTCGCGCCGCCTCCACGTGCTGCCGAAAGGCGTAGCCATCGCGCATCGAAGTGGGTCGCGGGATTGGCGCGAGAAGCTTAACGCTATCGGCAGGTATTCGCGCTACGCGAAAGGCATTAGAATCTTTTGCTATTTCTTCGATTTTACGCGCAGCTTTCATCGCCGGCTCGACAAGCCGAAGAAATGGGATGATGTCATTCGGGAGTGGATAAGCAGTCTCGGCGCTGGCGCGTTCGAGATCGAGAATTTCATTCCCTGTTAATAGGCCGAGACGTGGAGAGTTGTTTGAGAGGTAGGTGACAAATTTCATAGTACAAAATTACAAGGGACGGGCTTCCATCCTTCCGTAATTGGCTTACATTTCTTTGAACGGATTTCGAATCGTAAGCGTGCCATCGACGACGAGACCATCGTGCATATCTTCGCTATACAGGATGGAACAATTCGTTTCGAGAGCCGCAAGAATGATGAAGCTATCCCAATGGGAAAAATTATATCGTTCCCGAAGTGAACTTGCCCGAATCATTTGACTGCGGCTTCGGATTTCGATTGGTTCAAAGCGCTCAAAAAAGGAATCGATTAATCTCTTTATTTTCGATTCCGGAAATTGAGCTTTTCGCAAAAGTGCATTACAAACTTCCCCTATCACTTGCGTACTGATCCTCAAATCCGATCGTTCAATTAATTCATTCGAACGAGAGTGCTTCGCGTCATCCGGATTAGATGCAAAAGCATAAACCCAGACATTGGAATCGAGAAAGTTGAAATCAGCGGCCATCGTGCATTTCGTCGCGTGACGGCGCGCGGAAACCAGGAATAATTACAGGATTTTCCATCAGTTCCTGAATGGCATCTTTACGCGGCTGACGCTGGGGTTCCCGTGGCTTTTCTTCGCGCAGCAAACGCGCGATAACCATTTCCTTCTCCGAATCAGGAAGCGCGCGGAGTGCGGTAACAAATACTTCGGCAATAGCTTCAGTGCTGGACATAATTTTATTCGTTAAAATATTTTACAGCTCATCCCCCTTATCACCCGGCCCAACGACAGTTTC
This sequence comes from Ignavibacteriota bacterium, assembly GCA_003151825.1. Taxonomy (GTDB): domain Bacteria; phylum Bacteroidota; class Ignavibacteria; order Palsa-1295; family Palsa-1295; genus PALSA-1295. The sequence continues at coordinate 47,477 of PLYO01000015.1, read as the reverse complement.
GGTGGTAAGTCCTTCTTTTTCAGGAATCTCAGAATGTCCGTTCGTGGCTGGCTTATTTTCAGCAGCTTTTTTCAGGGTCTCGACGGCTTTCGTGAGATTGAAGGCGCGGTTTTCCTTGCTGAAGGGCGGCAGTTCGCCGCCATTCATCAGGATGTCGATCTCACCGGAGTCGAGCGTTTCGCGTTCGAGCAGCGCAGTGGCCATGCGGTGCAGCGTAGCGACTTTTTCCCCCAGAATCGCTTCGGCTCGCTCGGCGCCCTTTTCGACAATGTGCCGCACTTCTTCATCTATAATGCGCGCGGTCGTATCGGAAAAAGTTTTTTGATGACCGAAATCGCGGCCAAGAAAAATTTCCTGTTCGGCCTGACCGTATTTGAGCGGCCCCAATTTATCGGACATACCCCAGTCGCAGACCATCTTGCGGGCGATGTCCGTTGCGCGTTCGATGTCGTTACCGGCGCCGGTCGTGATTTGGTTGAACACGATTCGCTCCGCCGCGCGTCCGCCGAGCGCGTACGTGATAACCGCTTCGAGATAGTCCCGCGAATATGTGTGTTTCTCATCGACAGGCAAATAGCTCGTGACTCCGAGCGCGCGGCCACGAGGAATGATGGTCACTTTATGCACCGGGTCGGCCTCCGGAATTGACTTCGCTACAATGACGTGCCCGCATTCGTGATAGGAGGTCGTTTTCTTTTCCTCTTCACTGATGAGCACGGACTTTCGTTCCACGCCCATCATCACTTTGTCCTTCGCGTTCTCGAAATCGTACATGTTGAGCCGGTCGCCGCCGCGCCGAGCCGCGAGCAGCGCGGCTTCATTCACAAGATTTGCGAGATCGGCGCCGGATAGCCCCGGCGTTCCGCGAGCGAGGGCTTGCAGATCGACGTCCGGCCCGAGCGGCGTGTTGCGCGTATGAACTTTTAAAATTCCCTCGCGCCCGCGAACATCCGGACGATCGACAACGACTTGGCGATCGAACCTTCCGGGACGCAACAGCGCGGGATCGAGCACATCGGGCCGATTGGTTGCCGCAATGATAATGACGCCAACGTTTTGATCGAAGCCATCCATCTCGACGAGCAATTGATTGAGCGTTTGCTCGCGCTCATCATGCCCTCCGCCAAGTCCAGCGCCGCGATGACGACCAACGGCGTCGATCTCATCTATAAAGACGATGCACGGCGCATGCTTTTTCGCCTGATCGAATAAATCCCGCACGCGCGAAGCGCCCACGCCGACAAACATCTCGACGAAATCCGCGCCTGAAATCGAAAGAAACGGAACGCCTGCCTCGCCCGCAACTGCCCGCGCAAGCAATGTTTTTCCAGTTCCGGGAGGGCCAAGCAACAGCACACCGCGTGGAATTTTTCCGCCTAACTTCTGAAATTTCGCCGGTTCCCGCAGGAACTCGATGATCTCTTCCAGCTCCACTTTCGCTTCGTCCGCTCCGGCCACATCGTTGAATGTGACTTTGGGCGCGTTTTCTGTAATCAGCTTTGCGCGCGAGCGTCCGAAACTAAAAATCCCTTTCGCCCCGCCGCCCATGCCGCCCTGCGATTGCATCCGCCGCATGATGAAGAGCCAAACAACAATGAGGACGACCCAGGGAAGGAATCCGACTAAGCTTTCGAAGAGGCTGTTCGAATTATCGGTCTTGGTGATGGTCAGACCCTTCTCGGTCCAGAGTTTATTCTGGTCGTTCAGCGTTTCGGGGATAAGATTGACGAGGATGTCGTGCGCGGTCTCGGTTTTTCCTTCGGTTGTCTTGACCTGAATGTCGCTCCGGAGCTTGCCGTGAAAGCGATATTGCTCGAGGCCATATTGTTCGAGCCGTCCGGCGCTGAAATCGCTGTCATTTAATAGCCGCTGATACTCTGTAACCGATATTTCCACTTCGGTCGGAGTGTTATTGCGGTTGAAAATGACGACTAAAAAAATAACGCCCAGCAGTAGGACTGCCCACAGCAGAACCGTCCGCATAATATGGCCGAAATCCATCTCCTCGCCCTGCTGCGAGGAACGCCTGGGGCCTTGACCGCCAGTGCGCTTTGGCGCAGATTGCTGGCCGTTCGCCTTGTCCGGAGCCACGGAAACAGGCCGTCGCTTCTTGTCGGAGCCGTTTTTCTCCGCTACAGGCGAAGTATTTTCGCCCGCGTTGTTCGGCGTTTGGCCTTCCTGTTGGTCGTTGGTTGGTGTTGTATCTGACATGTACGGAGCTAAACCCTTTGGTAAAAGCGAGAGTTCGGTTGACCTTTTTTGTTTCTCTCCCCCAGCAGGGGGAGAGGTTAGAGCCTGCCCTGAGTTTATCGAAGGGTGAGGGGTGGTATCTTATCTCGCAATGACAAGACGCGCGATAGACCGATTTATTGCCGTTTGCAGTACAACCTCATAAATCCCATTCGGCAAAATTGGATCGGCACCTTCCTCAAACTGCTATCCCCTCCCGAATGTTAAGCTTTTATGCCATCCCTCGAAAACAAGCGCATTATCCTCGGTGTAACCGGCTCGATCGCGGCGATAAAAGCGCCGGCGGTTGCGCGGGAACTCGTACGCGCGGGCGCAAGCGTTACGTGCGTTGCAACCGATGGCGCGCTTCAGTTCACAACGGCAGAAGAACTTTCAGAAGCGAGCGGCCAGCCGGTTATCATAAGTATTTTCTCCGGACAAGAACACCACCCCCCAGCCCCCTCCTCTTCGCAGAGGAGGGGGAGCGATGTTTGGCACGTTCATCTTGCACGAAGCGCAGACGCGATGCTCATTGCGCCGTGTTCCGCTTCTGCGATTGGGATGCTGCGCACGGGAATTTACGATAATGCGGTTACGCTCGTCGCGGCTTCGCTGCCGAAGGGAACGCCGCTTGTTATCGTCCCGGCGATGGATGAAGATATGTGGCTGCAAGCAGCGGTGCAGGAGAATCTGGCTTGGCTGAAACGGCATGGTGTCTTTGTTATCGAACCTGTCGTCGGTAAATTGGCAAGCGGGTTGACGGGGATGGGCAGGATGCCGGAGCCGGAGGATATTGTTGAAAAATTTGCAAGGATTGTAGCGCCGGCGTCCTCGCCGGTCTCCGGTTCCGCAAATGGGGAACCGGCGGGGACGCCGGCGCTACAGGGAAAAAGAATTTTAATTACAGGCGGTCCGACGTATGAACCGATCGACGCCGTACGGTTTATAGGGAATCGTTCCAGCGGGAAAATGGCCGCTGCGCTGGCCATCGAATCGAAGCACATGGGCGCGGATGTGACACTCATCTTGGGACCGACCACCCCCTTCCCCCTCCTTGAAAAGGAGGGGGTATCTCTGCGTACTGTCGGCACTGCCGAAGAAATGCTTCAAGCAGTAAACGCAGAAACGGCTACTGCCGATATTATCATTATGAGCGCAGCCGTAGCCGATTTTGCGCCCGAACATGCGAGCGAAGGAAAGATGAAAAAAGGAGCCGGCGAAACCATGACGCTCACGCTGAAAAAAACACCGGATATTCTCGCGGAGATTTCAAAATCGAAACGTCCCGATCAAATTATTGTTGGGTTCGCGCTTGAAAAAGGGGATGAAGCCGAAGACTACGCACGAAAAAAATTATTGGAGAAAAATCTCGATATGATCGTCATGAATAATATTGCCGATGAAGGCGCTGGGTTTGGATACGATACGAATAAGATTACAATTTTTACAAAATCCGGAGAGCGAATTGCGCTGCCGCTGATGTCGAAAGAGCAGTGCGCGAAAGAAATATTGAATAGAATCACTATACTACCGTAGGGACGTGCTGCGCACGTCCTTCTCCTTCGCGTATTCAACAAACATTCGGACGTGCGCAGCACGTCCCTACAAATGATGGACAGTTTAGCAGAAAAATACCGCGAACATTTTCCCATTCTTAGCACGAGCACCTACCTCATCTCGAACTCGCTGGGGGCGATGCCGGGTGAGGTCGCGGATGAATTGCAATCGTATGCCGAGCTTTGGGGCCGCGAAGGCGTCGAGGCATGGAACCAGTGGTTCCCGATGGTCGATGAAGTGGGCGGACTCTTTGCTCCGCTTATCGGCGCGGAGGCGCGCGACGTTACGCTCATCCATAATCTCACGATTGGCTCCGCGCTCATTGCAAGTTGTTTGGACTTCACAAGTAAGCGAAATAAGATCGTCTATTCCGATCTTCATTTTCCAACCATTTCCTATCTCTGGCAGGGATGGAAAAAATATGGCGCGGTACCGCACGTCATTAAAAGCGATGGCATCTGGACGGAAACGGAAAAGTACATCGAGGCCATTGATGAAGGAACGAAGCTCGTTGCGCTCTCGCATGTCTATTTTCGTTCCGGCGCATTACAGGACGTAAAACCGATTATCGAGCACGCACACAAAATGGGCGCGATCGTGATGCTCGATTCCTATCAGGCGGCGGGTGTGCTTCCGATCGATGTGAAAGATTTAAACGTCGATATTCTTGCCACCGGCGTACTCAAGTGGCTATGCGGCGGACCGGGCGCATCCTTTCTATATGTGCGCCGCGATCTGCAACCTCAGTTCCAGCCGGCCATTCGCGGATGGCTCGGCGATAAGAATCCGTTTGAATTTCATATCCCTGACATTGACTTTGCCGATGGGATGCACCGCTTTCTTACTTCGACCATTCAAGTGCCACCGCTTTACACCGCGCGGCCTGCTTTGAAAATATTTGGCGAGATCGGCATGGATGCCATTCGCAAAAAATCTCTGGCGCTAACCGATCGTATGATCGAGCGCGCGGACGAATTCGGCTTCACGATAAATTCCCCGCGAGATGCGGCGCGGCGCGGCGGCGCACTCACCATCGATCCCTGTAATAAAAAACCCTCTCCCTTTGGGAGAGGGCAGGGTGAGGGAAAACTTACGACAAAGCAAATTTGCGATGAACTTATTCGCCGGCGATTTATGGTAGATTACCGTCCGCCGCTCGGCATCAGAATCGCGCCGCATTTTTATAACACCATGGATGAAATCGATGCCCTCGCAAGCGAGATGGCAAGGATTAGAGAGGGACGTTGATGCTTTGCTCAGAGAAACAATTCAAGCGAGCCGGTTCTAATTGTCGTATCTTTGCATAAAGATAGAGGACTTTAGGCGCTGGGATTCCCCAAGCGCCTCGATCGGATAAGCGATTATCCGCCGTGAATGAGCGATTATCCACGGAAATTTACGGAGTACCAGAGGCATTTTTGGTAGCAGAGGTCGGCGAAATGGAAGGTTATCGCGAAAGCGGCCCTCCGGTGAGCGATTATCTGGGGTTGCAAAGGATTTTTCTGGAACAACCTATTGTTTTTTCGCCCTCGGCTTCGTATCTTTGTAGCAGTTCTTTTTGACAATTAACTTACGTGGACGAAGGGATCCGGCCCGAAAAGGCTGAATTTCAAAGTTCATAAAAAAATCACGTTTTGCAACAAATAAGTAATTATTTGGGCTAAAAAATGGACTTTTTTGCATTTTTTGCCGCAACATGTGAAATGTTTCCACTAACTAAAACTAAGAGGTAAATTGCCATGAGGCTTCGTAAACTCATTGTGCTTGGCGCATTAGCAGCATTTGTAGGCGGTGTTTCGTCTTGCTCGAAAAAGACGGATAACGCCACCACAGACTCGACCACGACGACCACCACAACCACAACAACCCCCGCAACTCCGCCCCCACCTCCGCCGCCCCCAATGCCGGATACTTCCATGATGAAGAAGGATACGGCCCAAAAGGCAGTGGCTCAGGAAAAGACGACGATGAAGAAGGAAATGAAAAGCGAGAAGAAGTAACCCTTCTTCGACTTTTTCTCCCTCAGATTCCACGGATGATTTTTCCATCTTGACGGTGGAAAGTTTGTTCGTGCTTTCTTTCGGTTGAATTTGAAACCGGCGCGCTCGGGCCTTCAAAAGCCGGGGCGCGCTGTTTCTTTTTTTGCTTTTTTCGCACTCGCGGGCGGGCGCGAAAGTGCCTATTCCCGTGTTGATTAATTTCTAATTATCCATTACTATGAAATTATTTTTTCGGACCGCTTCCTTCATTTTCCTTCTCACCGCGCTCTCTATGCCGAAAGCCTTCGCGCAGCGTCACGCGCTCTTCGAAACGTTCACGAATAGCAATGAGCCGTGCGCGGACCCGGCGAGAGCACCTTATGAAACCGCCGCAAATTCCACGGCTTCACAGGAAGCTTCAAAAATCGTTCGCCTTAACTATCATGTCGCCAATCTGCAGGATCAACTGGCCGTATTAGACAACGGAGGCGGCCAGGTGGATTACCGGCTTACTGGCGTTTCTCCCGGTGCCGTTATTTACACCAGCGCGGTGGACAGAGCAACTTTCCCGCAGGATGGTCAGCGAGTCGATCCACCAACCTCTGGTTCAGGTTCCTATTCGGATTGGGCCGCACAAATTGACAATGATGTATCGGCCGGCCCCGAAGCATCGGTCACGCTTAACTTCGCAACGATCGATAAATCAAGTTCGCAATATTACAAGCTGCACGCCGACATGACCGTGAAGGCAAACCAGGATATTCCAGATTCGCTCATCATCCGCTATGCGATCACGCAGGACAATGTCCATTGGACGGAGTGTGGCAAGGTAGCATCAGTCCAAAACGATGTGGTGTGGCAAGTGACCACTCAAAATACCGGCAACTTCGTTGTCTTCCCAAGCGGGGCTAGCTCGGGCGCAACGCAACATGTTACATGCGATCTCTTCGTCGATCTTGGCTATCCTCTGCTCGAAAACCCCGCGAACATGAAGTTCGTCGCCTTCCTCGAGGACGATGGGGGCGGCGATTATTTTGTCGCCAATGCTGCCATACTCAAGAAGGACCTCGATACCCTCCGGGCGCCCGCACCCACGCTTACGCTCACGGAAAGTTCCATTACCGATTCGACCTTATATCCTGGTAAAGTGAAGGTTATCTCCTTCTCATCCTCGAATTTGCCGCAGGGAACCGATGCCTATTACTCGTTAGACAATGGCTTGACGTGGCGCTTATTCGATACGTCGCTGACGGGTAACTCCATCAATTGGAGCGTTCCGGACTCGCTTACAACCCAGGGCAAGATCAAGCTCATCGCTCACGGCGACTCATCGCTTACGTCAACGGAAATCGGCACGTTTACGATTGCGAACCCCGCTTCCATTACGTTCGACTATCCTCCCCCTGGCATAGTGCTTAAAGGCGGTTCCGCCGACACCATCCGATGGACGAACTATGAGATTACCGGCAATGTCAAGCTGAAATACTCGCTCAGGGACAATCTTAGCACCTATAGCACGTTCACAACTCTTCAGGATAGTTCAGCTACGTCTTTTACCTGGACAGCCCCCGACACCAACGATCCGGTGGAATTTGAATTAGTTCCGGATAATCCTAATGAAGCGCAGGCTACTGTTGTCGTGATCGATACGATCATGACCCTGCTGCAGGGTGTGACGGCAAATAGCATTACGTCAAACGGCCTGGCGATCACGGACGTTTTTCCGAATCCGGCATCGAATGGCGAGGAGATGGTTGTCGAGTATTCGGAAGCGGTGCAGAAGCCCCTTACCATGCAAGTGCTCGATCTTTTGGGGCGAGCGTCACCGGTGTTTTATAGCGTGGACAATCAGGCGATTCGCCTGAACACCAACTCGCTCATGGCCGGCGCCTACGTCCTCCGCGTGACCGATGGAACGAATGTCGTCTCGAAGCGGGTGGAAGTGGTGAGGTAAGAAGTAAGAGGTAAGAAGTAAGAGGTAAGAAGTAAGAGGTAAGAAGTAAGAGGTAAGAAGTAAGAGGTAAGAGAGCTAACAAAGTAATTCTTACTTCTTACCTCTTACTTCTTAACTGCTATGAACGACCGTCTTATAGAGATTCTTTCCGCGCGTACAGATTTCGTCCTTTCGGGCGAAGATAAAAAGCTCCTCGATTTTTTCGCGGAGTATCTCGATCATGGATCGCTGTTTCTGGCCGGCTTCGAATCGGGAACTAATCCCATTTTCGTTTTTACCAACGAGGCGCAGCGTTACCGCTTCTCGATGAGCGAAATCCGCGATCTCGTGTTCGGCATGAAGCGCGGCATGCCAGTCGATTGGGAACGCATTCCATTCGAGAGCAGGGAAGAGGCTTTATAGCGAGGAAGTCCGAATCGTCAAGCAGGCTGCGATTCTTCGATAGCCGGAGCAGCTTCCGGCGTCAACTTCGCGAGCACGTCTTCGATTTCTCGCATTCGATCTTCGCCTTCTTCTTTTGTTTTCAAGCGCACGATGAGGCGCAGCGCTTTCGCTTCGCTTACGAGACGAATATTTTGCATGCCGATGAGCGCAAAGCGGTCGAGTATTTGTGGAAACGTATTTTGGTAGTAAAACACCTCCGATTCTTTTGGCAAAAGAATTCGGAGCGTCCGTGTCGGCTCTTCGAAGGTCACATTGCGCGCGCCAAGTAACTTCGCGCGCTCGCGGACTCGTGCGACGTGCATGAGCGCCACGGCTTCTTCGGGCAGCGCGCCGAAACGGTCGCGCATTTCTGTTGCAATTTCTTCCAGGGCTTCGTCGCTCGCCGCGCTTGCGAGGCGCTGATAAAATCCGAATCGCTCGGCATCGTCTTCGATATAGTTCTCCGGAATAAGCGCGTCGATGCCGAGCTGAACGGTGACTTCGCCTTCGCCCGTCAGGCGTTTGCGTCCGAAGGCCGAACGCTTTTCGCGCGCGATTTCGTCTTTGAATAATTCCTGGAATTCCTCGCGCTTTAACTCATCCACCGCTTCTTCGACCGTCTTTTGATAGAGATCGAACCCGATTTCGTAAATAAATCCGGATTGCTCAGCTCCAAGCAAATTCCCCGCGCCGCGAATTTCGAGATCGCGCATGGCAAGTTGAAATCCGGCGCCTAAATCGGAGAATTCTTCCATCGCTTCCAAACGCCGAAGCGCGTCCGGCGTGAGCTGGGCGACCGGCGGCGCGATGAGATAGCAATACGCCTGCTCGTTCGAGCGGCCCACGCGCCCGCGCAGTTGATACAGTTCCGCCAGACCGAAATTCTGCGCCCGATTGATGACAATCGTGTTCGCGTTCGGCACGTCGAGACCCGATTCAACTATTTTTGTCGCTGCCAGAATATCGATCTTGCGTTCCAGGAACGATTTCATCGCTTTCTCGATCGAACTGGGCGGCATCTGCCCATGCACGATTCCCACGCGCGCGCGCGGTGCGGCCTCGCGCAGCTTGTTCACGAATAGCTCGATGTCTGTCACGCGATCGGTGATGGCATAGACCTGCCCTCCGCGCGCGAGTTCCCGCTTCAGCGCTTCGCCAACGGCATGTTCATCGTATCCGGCGAGGACTTCCGTCATAATCGGCAGCCGGTTGCGCGGCGGAGTTTCCATGATGGAAAGATCGCGCGCCCCGAGCAGCGAAAAATTCAGCGTGCGCGGAATCGGCGTAGCCGTGAGTGTGAGTGTATCGACATTCGCGCGAAGCTCACGCAGCTTTTCTTTCGCGGCAACTCCGAAGCGGTGCTCTTCATCGATCACGAGCAGACCGAGGTCTTTGAAAATAATATCTTTCGAAAGAATGCGGTGTGTGCCGATCAACACATCGATTTTTCCATCGGCGAGGTCTTTGAGGATCGCCGTCTGTTCTTTCTGGGAACGAAACCGCGAAAGCGACGCCGAGCGGACGCCAAAACGGTCAAGTCGGTCCGAGAACGTGCGGAAATGCTGCTCGGCGAGAATGGTCGTGGGCACGAGCACGGCAGCTTGCTTTTTATCGAGCACCGCCTTCATCACAGCGCGCATCGCTACTTCGGTCTTGCCATAGCCAACGTCCCCACAAATCAATCGATCCATCGGGTGCCCCGATTGCATGTCGCGCTTCGTATCTTCGGTGGCTTTGGCCTGATCGGGCGTGTCGTCATAGAGGAACGCCGCTTCCATCTCGCGCTGGATGATGTCATCTGCGCTAAAAGCAAAACCTTCGGCCTTTTTCCGCTTCGCGTATAGCTGGATAAGATTGCGCGCAATATCTTTGAGCCGCCTTTTGGTTTTCTCTTTCGCGCGCTGCCATTCCGCCGAGCCAAGCTTCGAAAGTTTTGGTTCCTGAACGGTTTCGCCCGCAGAATATTTCGAAAGGCGATTGATGTAATCGAGATTGACGAAGAGCACATCGTTATCCCGATAGACAAGCCGCACCACCTCCTGCTTTTTTCCAACCGCGACAATCGTTTCAAGCCCCATGAACTTGCCGATGCCCTTGTCCTCATGGACGAGCAGATCGCCGCGCTTCAAGGCGCGAAGTTCCCGCAGGGAAATCCCTTTCGTCCGCGCTGCTTTTTTGCGAGCCGATGCGCCGCGCTCGCGCCGGCGCCCGAATAGCTCGTGCTCGGTATAGATCGCAACGTGCTCGTTCGGAATTTGAAAACCGAAGGCAAGCGAAGGCTCGATAAACCGAACAAACTCCCCCTCCTCTGAAAGAGGAGGGGGCTGGGGGGTGGTGTTTTCTTCTTCGTCTAAAAGATCACTCAACCGCTTCGTTAAATCTTTGGACTCGGACATGAGGATCGTCCGGTATCCATCGCGCGAGAGCTTCTGAATATCTTTGCGAATGAGTTTCAGGTTCGCATTGAAGCTTGGTTGTGTGCGGCTGCCGAAGTCGATGGCGTTTTCGTTCCCTTGCGGAAAAGCTTTGAGGGAACATCTTGTGAAGCGCAATAGCGAATCCATAATTTCGACAGACACACCACACTCTTCCATTTTCGCGCGCACGCGTTCCGGCTCGATGGTGAGCGCAACGGTTTCATTCGAGAGATAATCGAAGATTGTCGCATCCCCATTCGTTTCGGATTCGGTCAGGATATTCGGCACAAGCACAAGTTCGTTCCTTCCCGCAATGGATCGTTGGCTGATGGCATCGAATTCGCGCATGCTCTCGATGGTATCGCCGAAAAATTCGATGCGGATGGGAAGCGTTTCTGTAAAAGGAAAAACATCGACGATGCCGCCGCGCACGGCGAAATCGCCGGCGGACTCGACGAACGGCTTATGCTGGAAATGATGCGTTTCGAGCCATCGCACCAATCGCTCGAAACCAGCTTCGTTCGTAACGGCAAGCGGTAAGGACTCTTTGGCAAAATCCTGTTTTCGAGGCAGCCGCGTGCCGAGCGATTCGGCATCGGCAACAGTAATAAGCGGGGTGGTTGTATGGGCTAACCGCTCAATGGCTTCGAGGAGTTGCGCGGTGGCCTCCGCAGTCTGCGCGCGTTTTTGCCGCTCACGTTTCAGGATGGAAGCATGTGCGCCCTCCGAAAAAAGCGCGAGCTTATCTTCCTCGACGAGCCGCGCGAGATCGTCGTACAACCGCTCGGCTTCCGCCGCTTCTTCGACCAGCACGAGAAACGGCCGCGATTCCGACGTGAAGGCATGAGCCACTAACAGCGCATCGAGCGAAGGGACGAGATTCGTAAGAATAATCTCGCCCATCGTGGGCGATGCTTGCCGCGTGGCATCTTTAAAACGGACATACGCCGGCAATTTCTCGACGACGCCGGACCCAAGCAAACGAAAAAGAGGACTCACGAAAAAATTTGTTTAAAATAGTCTATGCGGTCTTAGCAGTGCGGCGCAAGTGCCCACTGCCAAGATCGCTAAAATGTGTTGCGAGGACAAGAAACAAAACGCCCGCAAACTTCGTGCGAATGAAGGAACCAACACCCCGCCGAAAATGTAATTCTTGACGTATGTCAAAGTCTGCTGCTATACGCGTCCGCCATGGTGGGCCGGAGTTCAAGGGAGAGGCGAAATCCATCTTTGAGAAGATTGGACTCGTCCTCTCATCCGTTGTTTCTTATTTTTATCCCAAAGCGCATACTCGGCTTGCTTCTACGGCCGAAGGGAATATCCCGAACAGAAAGACCCGGCGTGTGTTGCGGGACTCTCAACGTGGCAAGAACCTCGTGCGTTTTGAGAACGAAGAGGCATTCTTCAAAGACCTCGGTATGTAGTAGGTCAGGCCGATGCTCACCCCGATCCGCTCGAACGCGTTCAAGCGTGAGTTCAAGCTTATGACAAATCGGGGCAAGGACCCCGCTAAATTTCAAGAAGTTGCCTCCATGCTCATGCGAGAAATCCCGCTCAAACCGGAACATCACGACCATAAATTACAAAGCTCATACCAAGGCAGTAGGGAATGCCATATCGAACCCGACTGGCTCCTCATTTACACCGTCAGAGGAAACGAGATTATCTTCGAGCGAACGGGAACACATTCCGATCTCTTCCGCTAATGGTAACCCGGAATTAATCCAGCCACGAAAATGTAACTCTTGCCTCATTATTTTATTCTCAGGAGACTTTTTATGAAACTAAGTTCTCGCACGTTCGCGGTAATACCCAAAGCGATTAGCCTGAGGCAAAGTTATCGTATTTTTGTGCTATGGGCTTAATGCAAGACCGGGGTTACGATGGCTTCGACTGGGATGAAGGCAATCGCAGCAAGAATTTCCGGAAGCATGGAATTTCAGACGAGGAAATCGAACAAGTTTTTTTGAATGACCATATTTCACTTCCGAGGACATTAAGCACTCTTCCGACGAACCACGTGAACGCATTCTCGGCAAAACCGATGCGGGAAAATTGGTGTTTGCAGTTTTTACTATCCGGGGAAACTCCGTTCGGGATATTCATGCGCGTGGCATGAACCGGGAAGAAAGGAATCAATACGATGAAGCAATTAAAGAAAATTCCTAAGTTTGCGAACGAGGACGAAGAGCGCGAGTTCTGGTCCACGCATTCGTTCACGGACTACATTGACCCCAAAAGCTGGAAACGCGGAACTCCGAGTGCCGAAGTGAGCGAGGCGGCGGTGCGTCGCGTGCTTGCCGATATGTCTCCCGAAGTAGAGCGGCTTTCGCGCGAGAAAAAGACGAGCATCGAAGAGATGGTGCGCCAGCTCGTCGCAGCAGGCCTGAAACAGCAACGACTTCAACCCGGAGCGCGGTGACCGTGACCCATCCCATAAATCATGGTTCAGACATTTTTTATTAATTCTCAGGAGGATGTTATGAAACTTTGTTCTCGAAAGTTCGCGGCAATACCCAAAGCGTTTAGGTTCGCGCAGAACTCTCTCTTTCCCTGGCTTTTAGGCGAGGAATCTCCGGAACCCGACCGCTTCGCGGTTGGGTTTTTCTTTTTGTGAATATTGTTTTCTTGACTTGCGCCTAAATCATGGGATTAATTTTTGAATGGGATCCGGTAAAAGCGGAGGCAAACTTCAAAAAGCACGGTGTAAGGTTCGAAGAAGCGATGACCGTTTTCGACGATGAAAGGGCCATTACCATTTTCGATTTCAGTCATTCGAGGGAAAAGGATGAGGAACGATACATCGATTTAGGGCGATCTCACGCAGGCAGCATCGTAAGCGTGCTGTACACCGAACGAGAAGACAGCATTCGCATCATTCACGCCAGGCGCGCAAATCGGGAGGAACGAAGATTTTATGAAAAGGACAACTAAACACCCGACCAACGGACACTCGGACGAGATGCTCCCGCATTACGATTTCAGCAGCGGCGTGCGTGGAAAGCATTACAAAAAGTTTCGTGAAGGCGTAACGGTTCGCTTGATCGGCAAACACACCGACGCGAAAGTCGTCGTACTCGATAACGATATGGGAAAGATATTTCCCGATTCGAAATCGGTGAACACTGCCCTGCGCCATCTTATCGAAGCAGTTCCGAAAGCGAAAGCGGCCTGAAAGCGCACCCCCATGACTTAAATCAAATAAATCCCATTAATCACGGTTCAGGAGGCTGTTTTATGGAATCCCGTTCTCGAACGTTTGCGGCAATCCCAAAGCTAACGAATAAATTAATCCCATAGATCGTGATTTTGAAAATACAAAAAAAGCTGGTATATCTCGACACATCGGTAATTGGTGGGTGCTTTGACGAAGGTTTCAGTGAAGAGTCATCGAAGCTTATGGAAATGATTCGGTTAGGGGTATATGCCGGAATGATTTCTCCAATTTCTCTCCGAGAGCTTGAGCGCGCGCCTCGGAATGTGCAGGAGATCATAGAAGAATTCGATGATGACGAACTCATTCGGCTTGTCGATTCGGAGCCGGTGGACACGCTCACGCGAGCATATCTCAATGCGGAAATTGTGCCGAAAAAGTATAGCGACGACGCAGGCCATATTGCCTTCGCAACCGTTCATGCTGCCGACGTACTCGTTAGCTGGAACTTCAAACACATTGTAAACCTTAGAAGTATAGAGGCTTTTAACGCTATCAACGACCGGATGGGATACCGTCATTTAGAAATTAGAAGCCCCAAGGAGCTGATTTATGGAAAAGACGAAGAAAAACTTTGATGTTATGCAGTGGTTGCGCGGTGTGCGCGACGAAGATTACCGGCGGTGGGGACACCTCCCGACTGATGAATACGTACGGAAAATTTCTGAAGAAGGAGAGAATTCCGAACTCGCGAAAAGATTGAACGAAAAAGCCCGCCACGGGGGGAAGAAACAGTGACGGAACCAACCCTTCGGCACGAATGTTGCTCACTGCCAAAGTGAATTAATTCTCAGGAGGATGTTATGAAACTTTGTTCTCGAAAGTTCGCGGTAATACCCAAAGGGCTTAGCCTCGCAATCGGTTTTCTCAGCTTTTTCGCTATCGTTCCGGCGCGGGCACAGTGGCAACAGGCCAATCCGCCGAGTGAGCATTTTGTGACTTGTTTTGCCGAGAGCGGCACGAATCTATTTGCCGGAACTGGCGGTGGCGTTTTTCTTTCGACCAACAGCGGCACAAGCTGGACTTCGGTGAGCACCGGCTTGACGAATGACACAATCCGCACCCTTGCGGTTGACGGCACGGACATCTTTGCCGGGACTTTGGGGGGGCTTTTTCGCTCGACCAACAATGGCGCCAGTTGGACCGCCTCTGGATTTGCGGACACAGGGGTAGGTGTTCTTGGGGTTAGTGGCTCAGATCTTTTTACAGACGCTCATCTAAATGACACTGGCGGTGTTTCTCGCTCGACCGACTATGGCGCAAGCTGGACGGTATTTACCACTGGCATCCCGAATCATGCCCCGACCGATGTTAACTGTTTTGCGGTTAGCGGCGCAAATCTTTTTTTCGGGGCTAACGGCGATGGCATATTTCGTTCGATCGATAACGGCTCAAGCTGGACAGCGGTCGATATTGGTTTGACAGACTCTTTTGTCACTACCCTTGCGGTCATTGGAGCAAATCTTTTTGCTGGGACTATGCGCTTTCAAGATCACAGCGGCAATGGCGTTTATCGTTCCACCGATAATGGCACAAGCTGGAGCACGGTCAATACCGGGTTGACGAACTTGGCGATCATCTCCCTTGCAGTGAATGGTACGAATCTCTTTGCGGGAACGATAGGAGGCGGTGTTTTTCTTTCGACCAATAATGGCTCAAGCTGGACGGCGGTCAATTCCGGTTTGTCAAACGATTCTATCCAAACCCTGACGGTAAGTGGCGAGTATCTTTTCGCAGGAACTTACTACGGTGGCGGCGGCGTCTGGCGACGCCCGCTCTCGGACATGATCCCGCAGCCATCAAGCGGGCAGTGGGTCAACACGAATGGTCCGTTTGGAGGCAGCGAAATGCGTTCGAGCGCTGTGATCGGGACGAATCTCTTTATGGGGCAGATAAGTATGGTCGATACCACCAAAGGTGTCTATCACACAACAGATGGAGGCGCTAACTGGACGACGAGCTTGACTCAAACCGGCGTTGGCGCGATGGCGGTAAGCGGCACAAATCTCTTCGCGGGAGGAGGATATAATGCTCCTGGCATTTTTCGTTCGAATGACAACGCCGCGAGTTGGACTTCGCTCAATACTCCTGTGGGTGACTCGGATATCGTAGGCGCCATTCTTGTGAGCGGCACGAATATCTTTGCTGGAATCATCGACTTAGGTCTCAAAAATGGGAGCAACATTTATCTTTCAACAAACAACGGCACAAGCTGGATCTCGGCGGATGCGGGTTTGACCGGTGCTGTCCTTTCGCTTGCGGAGAACGGCACGAATATCTTTGCAGGAACTTTTGGCGATGGGGTTTTTCTTTCGACCAACAACGGCACAAGTTGGACGGCTGTCAATTCAGGCTTGACGAACGAAACCCCATTTGCGCTTTTGGTTAGTGGCTCGGATTTATTTGCAGGGACGTACGGCGGTGGCGTTTTTCTCTCGACGAACAATGGAACAAGCTGGTCAACAGCAAATGTGGGCATGACCACCGATAGTGTGGATGCCTTTGCCATGAGCGGCACGAATCTCTTTGCTGGAACCACGGGGGGCGTTTTTCTTTCAACCAACAATGGCACAAGTTGGACACCGGTTAATTCCGGGTTGACGAGTTCTAATGTCACAACCCTTGCGGTAAGTGGCACGAACCTTTTTGCAGGGACATACAACGGACAAGTCTGGTACCGCCCGCTTTCGGAGATAGTCACGCTCCCGGCAAGAGATACTCAGGCCACTCCTTTGAGGACCACGGGAACGGACAGCGTTGCGCTCTCTGGCGACTCCGCCACCTATCGCGCACATCGTATCGATTTCGTGAATACTTCGGGCGGTACGCTCACGGTCCTGAGTGCCGCACTCACCACTTCCGGCAATCGCTTCTCGATTAGTCAGTTTTTGCATAGTATTCCCGATACGGTGTTGCCTAACGATACATTTTCCATGATCGTCAACTTTTTTGGCAACGATTCGGGCACGGTCTTTTTAGATACGCTCGTCCTGACAATCGATCCCAATCTAGAGATCACATCCTATTATGTTTATCTCAAAGGGAATTCTTTTTCCACGGCCCCTTCTGGGGTGGCGCAAAATTCGCGTGCCGCTTCCGCCGATCTTCAGAGTTATCCGAATCCCACATCCGCATCTGAAACGCTTCTCTATTCCCTCCCCTCCGAATCCTCCGTCAGCATCACCATCTACGATGCGCTTGGGCGCGTTGTGTCAACGCCGCTTGCGGGCGAGATGGAGAGCGCCGGCCAGCACGCAACTACGTTCGATACGCAGGGTTTGCCGCCCGGCCTCTATTCGTGCCGCCTCACCGGGGATGGTATCAATCAATCGGCGAAGCTTGTGATTGCGCGGTAACCGTAGGGACGTGCTGCGCACGTCCTACTTTGCGTGTCAAGGATATTGAGATTATCCGAAATCTGTAATCAGCGCTTCGGCAAACGGACGTGCGCAGCACGTCCCTACAAAGCCGGGGATTCGGGCTGGAAGCACCGACCTACGCGATCAAGGCGAAATCCGATTTTCGTGCGCGAGCAAAAAAATGTCGTATATTAGGTGTTGCTTTGATAGGCACCATCCTGGGAAAGGATGAAGGATAAGGCATGAAGGGTGAAAGGGAAGTGCAGAGTTCATTGACAATCGTGCGGCGGTAGCTTTCTTTGGGGCAAGGTGCTGTGGATAACTATTTTAACAAATGGCGAAATTGAGCTGATTCCACCAGAGTTCATGAACTCCGAATACAAAAAAAATAATCCCGACTGGGATTGAGGGGAAAGGATGAGGGATGAAATATGAAATGGGAGGGGATCGGGGGAAGGTAAGAAGTAAGAGGTAAGAAGTAAGGAATGGGGCGCATCGTCGGCGATGCTTGGTGCGTCGTTCATTGAAAATTTGTCAGGTAGTTTTCTTTAGGAAGGAGAATTATGAATAATTTTGGAAAAATGGCAAAAGTGGTCCAGAAATGCCACAGTTCATGAACTCCAAACTCCCCCCGCACAAAAGCACAGCTTCCTTGGGGAAACGTCTGAACCATGATCTTTCGGCAAGCTCAGGGCAGGCTATTCCTCCTGGCCGTCAAGCGATTGCTTCACTTTGACCACCCGGCCGTTGCTGACGCCGGTGAAGAGGACGTACGTTCCATCGGCGCTCCAGCCGATGTGGCCGATTTGTTCGAAGAGCGGCGAGCGTTTTCCTTCCGCGACGACGAAATACTTCCCATGCTCGCCGGCCGCGACAAAGGCAAGTTTGGATTCATCCGGCGACCACGCGGCATCGACGACGGCGCTGGTTTTGGCAAGCACTTTTTTATCGAGATAAAATTTCTTGGACTCGAGGTTCACCGAATAGGCAATGTGCTTTCCGCTCGGACTCATAAAAAGGAGGATCACGCCGGGAAACGGTCCGGCATAGACCGTGCCGTCATAGACGACGACCGCGTGCCGCTCGTCCCCACCCTTGTGAGTAATAGCGGGATCGCATGCGAAGTATGCGAGGTGCTGGCCGGAGTCGTCCATCAAAAATTGCGCGGCCCAGCGGTACAGGCCTTGATTATGCCCGTTGAAGTTGACGTACGTGCGTGCAGAGTCACCGGAAAGCGAGGAATACGCTGTTCTATTCACCCGCGCGATATGCTTGAAATCGAAATCGTAATCGCGGCCCTCCAGCCGCTTACGGTTCCAGTTCACATCCGGCGTGTAACGCCAGATGGTCGCATCGTAGGTCGAGCTATCGGACGGGAACGGCCATTGGTAGAGCAGGGTAGCGGAGTCCGTGCGGTCCGTAACAAGATTTTCGAGCAGTCCATTGGTCGAGCGATAGGCCCAGTGACGCTCGTCATGCGAAAAGGAAAATCGATGCGGGAGCGGCTCGTTCTTATGCACGACGCGCCCATCGACGATGATTTGGTCGCGGTCACCGGTTTGGCCAGTGTAGGCGCTGGGCAGGATGCCGGCCCAATGATCGCCGCTCCTCGAAAATTCGAGTTCGGGATAATCGCTCACCTGTTGGAAGAGCAGCGACGTGTCCTCATAGAGATACGCCGTCGTGGAATCGAAGTCTCGTCTCGTGGTGGCATGCATCAGCCCCGTCCAGATGAGATGGTCACCCTTCGGGCTGATTCGCGTTCCGGTCGCGGAGATTTCATGATAGCGAGTAGGAAAGGGATTGCCATTGATCGTAATGTATTGCCAATGTGCAAATGCATCGACCACATACCAGCAAGAGCCATCCGGCGTGGCGTCCATTTGCTTTACGGTGCGCGCCTGATCGAGATGATAGAGCGTGTCCTCCTCGACGCGAGCAGCCCGAAAGAGTTTTTCCGCCGAGCCAATCTTGCTCGTCAGCGAATCGGGAACGGTGTTGGCTATATGCTGGGAAATGCCGCAGTGAGGCAGCATGATCAAAAGGCTGAATACCAGCGGAAATGTGAGGGTATGGATTTTCATCGGCGATGCTTAACAGCCAATACGCGCGCATGGCTCCAAAGTTGCCGCGCCAAAGCTCCCATCTTTGCAGGTAATACGGCCACAACTGGAAGCGAGGCTTACGGTCTGAGCATCAGTCCCAACTGCCTCGCCATTTCTTTGGTGAGCGTTCGCCGGTCGAACGATGCGACGAAGGGGATATTGACATTCTTGGGAAGCAGCGACTTGCGCCAGCGGCGATAAAGATCGAGGACTGCATCGGCGATGGCCGGCGTGTCGTTCGGGGCAGCGGAGATGCCCGCGCCATAATCTTTCAGCAATTTTTCGGCGGCGCTACCGGCTGGTACCAGACCCAATATCGGTTTATGCGTTCCGAGATATTCGTAGAGTTTTCCCGGCGCGCTGATCGTATCCGACATCGTCATCCAGAGCACATCGCTCGCAAGCAGGAGCGCCAAATCTTCGGTGTGCGGCAAATAGCCCGTCGTAACGATGTTGGATTCGAGACCCATTTTTTGCGCGGCACGAGTGTATTCCGTTTGCAAAATTCCGGCGAAAACAAGTTCGAGATCGTCTTTCAATTCCGGCTCCTTTTGCATGGCAATTTTTACGGCCTGAAACAGCGCGAGCGGCGAGCGGCCCACGTAAAACGCGCCGCCATACGTCAATCGAAATTTTTCCGGGTTCCGATGCTTTGCGGCAAGACTTGCATCGCCGACGATGCTTGCCGCACGATCCAAATCTTCGGGGTCGAAGCCATGAGAAATAATGGTCACGTCCTCATGGGTGAGAAAATTATAGTGCTCGAGGAGCACTTCTTTCATCGCGCGGCTGGCGACGGTTATAGCGCTCGATGCGCGAAGGCAGCGGTCTTCAAGCCGGCGAGCATACGCCTTATGAAATGGTGTCGCGTAAAAATTGAGCACCGAATTCGAAGCCCATGCATCGCGGTAATCCATGAGAAACGGCACATTGTGCCGTTTCGAAAGCTCGCTCGCGATCAGAAAATCGGTATAGGGCGGCGCGGTTGCGAGGATGGCATCGATACGTTCTTCGGCAAAAATCTTTTCGGCAGCTTCGATGGCGGGATTTTTCCATTTAATGCGGCTATCCGGCTGGTAGATGGTTTGAATGAGCTTCGAGCGAATACGCTGGTATCGGGCACTGGGAAGTTTGAGGGCTATTCCTTCTTTCCTTGCAATGTTCGAAGCTGGCGCACCGCTTTCCTCGGTCCGAACAACGCGGACGTAGCCCGTATCCACCAGCGGATTCAGTTCGTCGAGAAGCGACTCATCGTGCGCATAGTAGGGCGTCTCGCCAGCGGTGAGCACGATGGGCCGCCAGCCAAACTCCGGCAGGTACTTGACGAACTTCATCGTCCGCTGCACGCCGGAAAGCCCCATCGGGGGGAAATAATAGGCGATAACCAATACATTCAGGCCCGGCGGCGCGCCCGGTTCCAAGAGATCAATGTTCATTGCATACAAAAATAACTGTCTGAACCGCGATGCATGGGATTATCGAGATTTTTGAGATGAGGAACGTGAGAAACAGGCGGCGAGTTAGTTTCGTATGGTCGTTG
This sequence comes from Ignavibacteriota bacterium, assembly GCA_003151825.1. GTDB lineage: Bacteria > Bacteroidota > Ignavibacteria > Palsa-1295 > Palsa-1295 > PALSA-1295. The sequence goes on along the minus strand of PLYO01000015.1, from coordinate 26,700 downwards.
GTCACGACCTTAAACTCCAACTTGGCACAAGAACTTTACAGCGAACTCCTCTCTCGTCTCGCCCAGCTTCGGCAGCGGCGGGAATCGGTCGCGCTTGGTGCAGGGATTGCGAGCGGGCTGACGGCCATCGTGATTGTTTCGCTCATTGCGATTGTTGCGGAGATGCTCGGGCATTTTCCGATGGCGGGTCGCACATGGCTTTTCTGGTCCGCGCTCCTGCTGGCCATCGTCGGGTTCTTTGGATTCACGCTTCCACCACTTCTCATCCGATTAGGATTTCGTGAGCGTGCAACCGACGATGAGCTTGCCTCAAAGATTGGAGAGCATTATCCGACCGTCAGTGACCGATTAGTGAATGTGTTGCAGCTTGTAAGGCCGCTTGCGCCCGGGCGTTCAGCAGAATCGTTTTATGGCTCGCCTCAATTTGCGATGGCGGCATTTCAGACTACATACAGCGCGGCCCGCGAAGTCGATTTCAATGCTATTGTCGATGATGGGCCCCTCAAGCGTTCGGCGCTTCTTTTTTTCCTGAGTTTGATTGTTGGCGCGACATTTTTTATTGGCGCGCGCGATGAAATGGTGGCGGCCGCTTCGCGCCTCGAACATTTTCGCACGTTTTATCAGAAACCGGCGCCATTTACCTTCGTCGTATTTCCCGGCAACGAGCGCGTGATGCGCGGCGATTCTGTAACTATTCGAATTGCGATGCGCGGCGAGCAGCTTTCACAAATGCATCTTCGGACTCGCGAGGAAGGACAAAAAGATTTCGACGCCGTCACGCTGAGTGCTGCGCCATTCGATTCGGCGTGGGCGAAAGCCTACGGCTACAAGGCTGGGTTTACCTACACGATTCATGCCGAACATCCCACGGAGTATTTTGCCGAGGCGCGCGAGATCGAATCCGATCGTTACCGGATTGCGGTGCTCGATCATCCGGTGGTTCGCTCTTTAAATGTGGAAGTCGATCCGCCGGCTTATACTCGCATAAAGCCGGTGCAGCTTACCGAAAATATCGGCGATATTGCCGGCGTTGCCGGCACGCGCGGGGTGTTCCGTATTGTAGCTTCAACGGCGCTGGCATCGGCGGAAATCGTGTTTAGTTCCGTGGATTCGGGGACACACGCACATGATTCCGGGGCTTATACGTCCCATGTGACCCATAAGTCTTGTGAGTTATCCTTAGATGATTCCATCGCCACAGGTTCCATTAGCTTTATGCAATCCGGCAGCTACCACATCGAACTGCTCGACCGCGATTCCGTGGCCAGCGATCATCCCATTGAATATACGGTCTCTATCACAAAAGACCAGCCCCCCGAAATCGTGCTCGTCGAGCCATCGTCCTCGCGCGCGGATTTGCCGAGCGATATGCGGCTCGATATGCTCGCGCGCATCCGAGACGATTTCGGGTTCCGTGGCGTGCGGCTTGGCTACCGGCTTTCGAAATCGAAATATGTGAAGGCCGACACTTCCTATACGTGGCTGACGGTGCCGCTTTCGAACTACAACACGCAGGAATTAGACGTACCCTATATCTGGAACCTTACTCCGCTTGCGATCGGACCGGAAGATGAAGTTTCCTACGTGGTGGAAGTGACGGATAACGATGCGGTCACCGGCCCGAAATCCGCGCGTACGCCGGAATACACCGTGCGCGTGCCGTCGGTCGAGGAAATTTTCAAACGCGCGGACGAAGAGGCCAACAAGTCCGAGCGAGACATGAACGAGATTAAGCAGGATGCCGAAGAACTTCAGAAAAAAGTCGACGCTACGCTCGATGAAATGAAGCAGTTGAAGGCAGGCGATATGGCCAAGCAATCGCAGGACTTCTCGAAGCAGAAGGACATGCAGCAAATGCTGGACAAGCAAAACCAGTTGAACGATCGCATCGATCAGGTCGCGAAAGATTTGCAGCAAATGACGCAGTCCATGGAGCAGCAAAACGCGCTCTCGCCGGAGACGATGAAGAAATATCATGAACTGCAAGAGCTATTCAAGCAGATCGACTCGCCGGAACTTAAAAAAGCGATGGAGCAGCTTCAGCAGGCAATGCAAAAAAATGTCGATCCGAAACAGCTCGAACAAGCGATGCAAAACATGAAGCTGAACGAGGATCAGTTTCGGAAGTCGATCGAGCGGACGGAAAATATTCTGAAAAAAATTCAGGCCGAGCAAAAAGTCGATGAGTTGATGAAGTCCGCCGACGAACTTGCCAAACAAGAGCAAAAATCCGCCGACGATGCACACCAAAAACTCGATCAGGGTCAACACATGACGCCCGAAGAAAAAGCAGCCGAGGCACGGAAGCAACAGGACGCACAAAAAGAACTCGACCGTATGCGCGAGGAAATGAAAGACGTTGCGCAGCAAATGCAAAAACTTCCCGAGAAGATGCAGGCGCCCGAAGAAATGAAGCAAGCCGCCGAGGCGCTCGCCGATCCTTCGATCGATAAGGACATCCAGGACGCCCAGCAGCAATCGAAGCAAGGCGATCAACAAAAGTCTGCTCAAAGCGCGGATTCGGCTTCTCAGAAAATGAAGGAAGCGGAGAGCAAGCTTTCGGACCTGAAGAGAAAGATGACAGAAACCCAGCGTCAAGCGGAGATGCGCGAGATGAAGCAGATCGAAAACGATCTCAACCAACTTTCGCAATCCGAAGAGCAGCTAAAAAATGAGTCGAAGGACGCGCAGCCGAATTCCAACGTTTTCCGCGATCTCGCCGCGCAACAATCCGAAAAGAAGGATGAACTCGGCCAGACCGCTTCGAAGGCGATGCAGCTTGCGCAGAAATCGACCGCCGTCACGCCAGAAATGGGGAAGGAAATGGGGCAGGCCTTTGCCAGTATGCAGCAAGCCGAAGATGCGATGACCGGCCGCAATCAACAAAGTTCCTCGCAAAACGCGCAATCGGCGATGACCTCGCTCAATCAAGCGTCCAATGCCTTTCAGAAGGCCGCGCAGCAACTCGGCCAACAGGGACAGCAAGGCTCGAAAGGCGCGGGCGGCCAGGGACAGGAAGGTGAAGATGGTTCTGGCTCCGAAGGCGAGGATGGCAGTATGCCGGGTTCCGGCGAACCGGGAGGCCAGGGAGCGATGCAACAATTTATCAGCCAGATTAACAAACTTGCCCAGCAACAGCAGCAATTAAACGATCAGATGCAATCCATGATGAACGGCAAAGGCGGCGGCGGGCAGAATGCCGAAAAAGAACTCGAACGCCAGCAAGCCCAGATGAGCCGCTTAGCCGCGCAGCAACAAGCGGTAAAAAAATCGATCGACCAAATGGCCGATGAGCAACGTCAGGCATCGACGGGTATTCACCAATCCGCCGATGAACTGCGAAAAATTGCCGACGAAATGCAGCAATCCATCGGCGATATGAAATCGAACGGCGTGAAGCCGGAGACTGTGCAGCGGCAGGAACGAATTCTATCGCGGCTCCTGCAGGCCGAGCATTCCGTCCACGAACGCGATCAGGATCAGCAGCGCGAATCCAAGCCGGGCGAGGATGTCGTCCGCGCGTCGCCACGCGACCTCGACATCGCTTCCCCTCAAGCGCAAAAGGAATTGCAGGAAGAAATCTTGAACGCAAAAGAGAACGGGTTCACGCCGGACTACAACGCGCTTATCCGAAAATATTTCGAGTCGCTGGAGCAGAAGTAATGTTGCGCTACATCAATCCAACGGGATCAGAAAACCGGCCGCAATGCGGAAGTCGCGGGAAGTAACGGTCTGATTCTGCGCACCAAAGATGCTTAAAGCGTTCGAGCCGCCACCAATGCCTCCTCCGCCCAGACCGCTCAACGCATTGATGACGTTAAGCGGATTTGTCAGGATGCCCTGATAACCGTTGTTCCAGACATTGCTCAGCCCAAACGCATATCCCGCTTCCACGAATATAGTGGCCGCGAATGGGATATGGTATGCAATTCCGCTTCCCACATATCCAGAAATGTCCATTGGGCTGAGCTGCCGTTTCGCATCCTCGCTGGAATCGAGACTGATCGGGAATCCACCGGCGCTTAAGGAAAGATTGGCTTTCCCCGTCGCGGAAAGTAAGATGCCGATCGAAGGGCCCGCGAAAAAGTACGGTTCCCAGTTGCCGGACGGGAACGTCAGCCGCACAACAATCGGAACCTCGATATATGTCGCCGTAAGATCGCTCGTGATGGAAAAGTTGAGTGGCTGACCGCCGATGGAGTCGCCCGGAATGCTGCTTAGAAGCGATGGTGGAAGTGCAAAGACATTATGATATCCCTTCTGCTCGTATCGGGGTTGAATCGAGAGCGCGAACCATTTGGAAAATGCGTAATCGATTTCGGCGCCGCCAGTAAAGTTCATCTGGCCGGAAATCGTCTCGAAAAGAGGGTTCGGGTCGATATTTTCCGTGACCGAGTTAATCCCCGCCCGCGCACCGATGTACCAATGCGGCGGCGATTCAACGGGGATCAGCTGCGCGCGGGCACCCTCGCTCGCAAGGAGCGTGGCGAAAAGAAAGGCCATGACCGGGAGATTTCGCATAACGTGTTGAGCAACGAGTGACGAATTAAATCGCCACTCGTCACTTAACATTCCTGCTTCCGAGGGTATAGCGCCCTCGCTACTCGCCTTTAGTCGAGCGGGAACATTACGCCGGCGGCGATGCGGATGTCATTGGTTTTATTGGTCATCGATGTGCTTGTCGAGGAAGAGTTATTCTTGGCGATGTTGATGAGTCCGATTGCATAGCCTGCGTCCACGAAGAGCGACGGACCTCCCGCCAATTTGTATGAAACGCCTGCTCCGACTAATGCTGAAAGGTCAAGCGTATTGAAATCACTGTCATCGCTGGTGGAAGTGGAAGTGCCATTCGCTGTGCTCGAACCAGTAGCCGATAGCAGAATGCCAATTGAAGGACCAGCAAAGAGGTAGGGCTTGACATCGCCCGAACCAAACGCGACCTTCGCAAGGATTGGGATTTCGAGATAGCTCAACACCTCAGATCCCGAACCCGAAACGCTGATGCCATCAAAACTTTCATTATAATTCAAGCTGGCCCCTTTCTGGTTATAGAGTAATTGCACGCTAAGCGCCCACATATCGCTGAACCAGTCATCCAATTGTCCACCCACTAAGAATCCGGTGTGTGAAGAACTGGTTTCGCCTGATGGCAGATCCGGGCTAAAAGACAAACTTCCGATGTCGAGACCGACTCGTCCGCCGACCGTCATTTGCGCGCTCGCAGAGCTATTGCCCACGATGAGCACGCACGCTGAAACGAAAAACATAACCGCAAAAGAACTGAGTTGCTTTTTCATGATGGTATTGTTAAGTTTAAGTTAAGAGTGAATGGAAAAATACAAATATAACACATTTTCGGGGTCACCCCATGAAATTCAGTTTAGATTTTTATTATTTACTTAGGATGGCCGGGATAAATGGAAAAGGTTTTATGCGTGTTAGGGAATTTGTGAAATCCAAATCCCCACCCGGTACCCATTCCGAACGGGCAATCTTTTTCGATCGCGATGGCGTCATCAACGCGCGCATCCTGGGCGGCTACGTGCGGCATTGGAATGAATTTGAGCTATTGCCGGGCGTGGCGGAGACACTTCGCGAAATAAAGCAGCGGGGGTATCTCGCGATTATTATTACGAATCAGCGCGGGGTGGGATTGGGCATGATGTCGGAAGCGGAATTACGCGCGGTGCATGAAGAGCTTCAGCGCGGGATGGAGCAAAAAGCCGGAGTTCGCTTCGATGATATTATTTTCTGCACCGATCTCGACGATTCGTTAGGCCGCCGTAAGCCTTCCCCGGCAATGCTTCTCGAAGCTGCGGAAAAATGGAATATCGATCTCGCCAATAGCTGGATGATCGGCGATTCCATGTCCGACATCGAGGCCGGTCACCGCGCTGGAACGAAAACGGCGTATCTTGTTACGCCACATTCGGAAGAAATTCCGAAGGCAACGAAAGTGATACACCGGCTGGAAGATATTCTGCGCTTCCTCTAATAGAACCAAGCTCCCCCTCACCTAACCTCTCCCCCTCCGGGGGAGAGGAGTAAGAAATTGTTTTCTCTTTTCAACAGGAGAGAAAACTATAAAAAATTCTCCTCTCCCCCAGCAGGGGGAGAGGCCGGGTGAGGGGGATTCAGGAGCAATGAAGACTTTGTGTAGAACAATCGGACTAATTTTTGCCATTGCATGGTTGTTTGCTCAACATCATTTATCCGATCGACACCGCACTATCGATGAACCGTAAGGTTGCAACCTGCTTTCTTGTGGCGGGCATTTTTGCTCTTCTGTTTTTTTCTCGATCCGCTGAAGGCCAATTATCCTCCGCAACTTCTGACGCTCGCTCCGCTACGTTTCAGCCGCTGTTCGAAGAAAAAGTAGAAGATGCGCTGGGGCATTTCCGCAAATCCGGTCTTGAGAGCTTTAGCGCGGATGAACTCGCGCGGTTGCAATCGGTGGAGCAAGATGATTATGGCCTCGACGAGCAGCTTCTTTCGCTTGACTTGTTCCGCTCGCTTGCGGCGTATTATCGGAAGCTGCCGTTCGCGGCGGAATCGCGAATAGACAAGATTCTTGCAAACGCTCCCGAAGCAAGCCCGACAGCCACGAACGCCGCACTGCTCGGTGCGCTCGAATTATATGCGCACACGCCGCTTAGCCATGGCGATATAGAAGCCGGCCTCGCGCGATTGAATAGGGTTGCGGCAGCGAACGGCGCTTCCGCCGCCGTGCAGCCTGAAATTCATTTTTGGAAAGCGGAGGGTTATCGCGCGCTTGGCGAAAAGGCGGAAGCGGAAAGCGAGTATCGTGATGCCATCGGCACATCGAGTGATCCGCGCCTTTTGGCGCTTTCCTGCTTTCGCATCGGCGAGCTTTACGAGCGCGAGCAGCGGTACGCCGAAGCCGATTCGAATTTTGCCGCGGCCTCGCGCATTCGGGAAAGTCCGCTCCGATTGCTTTCGCTCTTGCGGGTTGGCGCCATACGGAGAGCGGAAAAAAATTTCGAAGCGCTCCTTACCACCATGGACGAAGCCGACTCGCTGTATCATGCGACGGAGCATGTTATTCGAACATCGGCGCGGGACTTTGAATATACTTCCCCGCTCATCGAGGCATTGACACTCGAATCGCCCGAACGCGATCGCATTATGGGATCCGCTCCTGAAAATACCTTTCCTACGATTGCTCCACAGATCATTTCGCCACCCTATCTCAGTGAGATCGAGCTTTTGCGCGGAAGCGCTTTTAGCGGTTTGGGCCAATACGAGAAGGCCACGGAAATGTTGGCGCGCGGCAATGAGATTCTCGACACCACCCGTGATTCCGTGACCGGCGCATCCAGCGCGGAGCAAGGGCGGTTTATTTCGGACGCCGTTCGCTTCGAACGTGGGTGGTCGCTGTTTCAACAACAAAAATATCAGGATGCAGCGGCTGCATTTCTCGAACTTGCCGTGGCCGATACCGCGCACCAGCATTACGCGGTTCTTCGCGCATCGACACTGCCGCTCAGAGCGCAAGGGGTGTATTTCGATCCCTACCTGAATGATTCGCTCGCCGCCGGAGTAGGAGCATCTTCACAAATTCCCACTATCGACCGTTCCATTCAGGGAAAAACCAAGATCGATACTTCCTTCTTCCTATACAATGATTTTCCCGAACGCGCGCGCTACTATGCTGGAGTCGCGCTCGCGCGCGCGGGAATGCTGGACGAAGCGGCGGATGCCCTGCAAAAACTGACGCTCGATCCTTCGATGCTCTATAGCGCGAGCGCGATCTATCAGCTCGCGCTCATTCGTTTTGCGCAGCATAGTTACGAAGCGCAAAAACTGTTAGAGCCGGTGAGTTATGAACATAGCGTCCGTGGCGCGTATGCATCCTTTTTGCTGGGCGAGCTTGCTTACCGCCGCAACGATTACGAGCGCTCCGAAGAATATTTCCTAAACGCCTTCTCTAATCTTCCGCCAAACGATACCGCCATTCGCGCGACCGCGCACTTGGAACGCGGACTTGCGCTCATCCCACTCGGCAATTGGAATGATGCCGCCAGGGAACTCGCAACATATCTCGGCGAGTCGCACGAGCGCCTATTGGGTCGCACGGATGAGGCACTCTTCTGGATGGGTAAAGCATACTTTCGGGCGGGCGAGTACGATTCGGCAAGCGCGACGTTTTCGCGCCTGCTTTCGGAGTTCCCGGAAAGCGCGCGGCGTGAAGACGCTCAATATGCTTATGCCTGGAGCCTCTTCGAAACAAATGACTTTGCACGCGCCGGGCAGGAATTCGAACGCGTCATCGTCGTGGATTCGATCTCGCGTTACGCGTATGATGCGCTCGCCCATGCCGGCGATGCGTCGTATGCATTGGGCGAGACGAAGCACGCGAACAAGCTCTACAACCTTGCGACCGACCGGCCGGGATTCAATCCACTCCGCATCTCGCGTGCCACGCTCATGCTCGGCGTCACTCGGATGAAAGTCGATTCCGAGCGGAGCGCGATGAATGCATTCGAATATCTCACGAGAAAATTCCCGGAGAGCGACATTGCCGATCTCGCCGATTTCGATTATGCGCTCGCGGCCTACTCGATCAACCTGACCGGTCCTGCGGAAATGATGGTAAGTAAAATTGTGAGCCGGTATCATCAGTCCGCCGTTGCGTCGCGCGCACTTTACATTGCGGGCGAAGAGCGCGTTCGGCATGGAGACGAACGCGGGTCGCTCCATTATTACGAGCAAGTGGTGAATGATTATCCTCGTTCGAGCGAAGCCGGCCCGGCGCTCTTTGCCTTACAGGATGCGCTTGCGGACTTGAAACAAATTCCCGAAGCGCTCGCCGTGGCCGATACGTTCGTGACCCGCAATCCAAAAAATCCGATCAGCCCGATGGTGCTGCTTCGCGCCGGTGAATTCGAGATGAAACTTCACGAAGCGGCGAGCGCACTATCGACCTTTCGCTTATTTCTATCGCAATATCCAACAAATGCTGCGAAGCCGCGCGCGGAATTGCTCCTTGCCGAATCCGAACTTGCCACCGAAGATACGAATGCGGCAATCACCCAGCTCGATACCGTGATTGCACGGTATGACTCGATGGATGTTGCAGCCGCAGCCTATCTCGACCGCGCCCGTATCGAGTGGTCGCAAAAGAATCTCGATAGTGCGGCGCGAGATTTCGAGCGAGCGTATCAGGAACGATATTATTCGTTCGACGCCGCGCCGGAAGCGATGTTCGAATATGGTGAGGTACTTGCCGAGGAGCGGCACACGGATTCCGCGATCCATCTTTTTTTAGATATTTCGAATCGCTATCCGATCCAGGCGAGCATCGCCGCGCGCGGCGCGATTCGAGCCGGGGAACTGCTCGCAAGCGAGCGAAGGGATGATAGCGCGCGTGAGATCTTCGCCGCTGTTATTGCCGCGCATCCCAAGGACGCGCTCGGCGGCGCGGCCATGCTCCAAACGGGTGAGACGTACCTCACGCAGTCGAATTGGAGCAAAGCCGCGAGTGCGTTTGCCGAAGCGATCCATGAGTTCCCAATCGCGCTGGAATCGGATGAGCGATCCTTGCTCGGCCTTGCGCGCGCGGACATTCATCTCGCAAAAAAAGCCGACGCTATCCGGAATCTGCATGATCTCCTTGCGATGCGTGGCGTGCCGGAGCAAGAGCGCACTTCCGCAAAGTCGCTGCTCGACATGCTTCAGCCGCCCGTGAAGAAAAAACAGAAGAAAGGCTGGAAGCAATGAGATATTTTGTCTCTATGGTATTGCTTTCGATCGCCACGGCTTCTGTCGCGCAGATAACATCGCCCCCGAAGCCGGATTCGTCCACCCATGTCTATCGAATTGGCGAGCGTCCGCTTCCGCCCTCGATCGCTCAAGAGCTTTCCCGTTCGCAAAAAAATCGGACACTCGTCTATCGCGACACTGTCCGCGCCGCCGATCTCGAAAAAGAGCATTTCAACGATTCCACTTTACAAAATTATTCGGATTCCGCAATTTCAATGATCGATACCGCTGTCTCGCTGCCGCATAAGGAGTGGCTCGATTCGGAACTTATCGAAATTCCCGAACTCACGCGCATGATCGGTCATACGCCTCGATTGGGAATCCATGTTCATTATAACTATCCTCCCAGCATGACGATGGAGACAGACTTTCGAGCGGTTCCCTTCGATTCCACGCTCGTCGAACAGATGAACCCGGTCACGCGAGAGAACTTGCCCTTCTTCGATCAATCGCCAATCCCCATGCCACTCATCCCACCCGAAAAATCCGAATCGTTTCTCGAAGCGGGCGGCGGGAATATTGCATTGCCGCGTGTGGCTGGATGGTTGGCCCAATCGTTGTCGGAACGGTCGGTGATGAATATATTAGGGGAATATCGATCGCTTGCGCCAGCCCAGTCCGCCATTCATAGTTATGGGAACTTCATTGCCGCGCTAAACACGCAACTCGGCGAAGACCCCTCGAGCGAAGCCTTTCACTCGCAAGATTTAACTATCCAGGGAGGATATGCAACAACAAGCGTGGCGACGATCAATATATCCACAAACGATCATGCCCTCGGGCAGCTATTCGGACTCGCTTCGATGGAAGGCGATCTTTCGGAAACGTTCCATTATGATGCGCGTCTCGAAGATCACGAATGGAACGATAATTTTGCGATTCATGAATCGTCGCAGAATGCAGCGCTCGGAATGAGGTTCGATGTTTCGAATGTTCGCGTTCTCGCGGAGGGTACGTATTCCGGTGCATCGCTAAACACCGACACCTCCGTCGCGGCCGGCACGAAGCCCTTGGGAAGCGTTACTACTCCCATCGGCGCGGAATCCGCGAAGGCGCTCGTAGGCCAGCGAAAGGCCGGGGATCTCGAATGGTACGCCGGCGCTGAATATTTGGGCGGAAGCGGAATGAATGGCGCCGCCTATTCCGCCATCCTTCCCGTCGCGCGCGCGCGAATGCCGCTGAATGCCAGGTGGGAACTTGGTGCGACTTTCGAGCCGCAAGTCCTGCTTGCATCAGCGCGGCTGCTCTCGGGAATCAATCCGTTTTATTCGCCCGGTGTGGTCCTTCAATTCCGGCAGTCGTATCCGGCCTTTTATGCCATGGTCGATGGGCGCTCCGTTGTGATGGATAAAATCAATCTTGCCGCGTTTATGAATTATCTTCTTTCGCCGGACGACGAAGTGCGCATCGAAGCGCGCTACACAACGCGCGACCGCGAGCCGGTTTTCAATGCAATTACAATCAAGGATACGACCGTCTTCACCGTTACGCCCGAAAGCACCCAGCGATTCGAATTTACCGCCGCCGGTAATTTTCTGCTCTTCGCACGCGACGTGCTTACAGGCTCCGCTGAATTTTGCTCGGCCACACTCGCTTCCGGCGGAACGATTCCATTCGAGCCAAGCACAAAGTTTACGGCGGAATATCATCTCAATTCTATTTGGAATAATGTGCAGCCCTCCATCGCATTTAATTTGATCTCGCGGCCGGGACAGACCTTCACATTCTTGGATGTGAAGGTGGATGCGGAAATCAATCACGCCATTAGTGTGACGGGCAGCATAGAGAATCTCTTCGGCGGCGCAAGCGATTTCTGGCCGGGCTATCCGGAGAAACCGCGATCGATTTGGGCGACGGTGCGATATACGTTTTGAAGGGTTGAACTATAATAGAAAGCCCATCCGTTTCCAATTCGATCATGGCAGAGAGTCCCCATCTATCAAGCGAACGAGCGAGCCGATTAGCCGAACGATTCGGCATGACGCGCGCGGATGTCGAAAACTTACTAACCGAAACCCACGCGGAGTATTCGGCCGATGCACTGCCGCCCATGCTCGCTCCCGATGCTCCCATCGAGCAGGCCGCGCGAGCAATTCCGAATGCGGAGTCGCCAGCCATCCCGCCCGCAGTATCTACTCGCACGCAGCCGCTTAGCGGTGGATTTATTGCGGTGTTGCTTACCGTGCTGCTTATCGGACTGGGAATCGCGCTTTCGTTTCGGCAGGGCTGTTTTCAGCAGCGTCACGAGGGGCAGGCAGCCAAACCGGTTGACACTATCCAGAATATGTTGAACAATGCGGCCGAGCAAGCGTCTTCGCCGCGCCCACCGACGAATGTGCCGCCCGGTGAAGTTCCGCCCGAGGCGCTTGCCGTTCCACGCGAAGAACCGCTGGTCCATCATACTGATCGTATTGCGGCTTCAAAACCAGCACTCGAAACATCGAGCAATTTGGAAGCGGAGGAACGGCTTGCGGAATTGCGCGCCAGTGGGAACTCGCGCGCGCGAATGAGGACCATCCATAAAGGCGGATCGATTTCCTATCAAGTGCTCTCGAAATAATTTTTAGAACCTGACGCTCATCAGAAGTCCGCCGCCGCCCGGCACAGCGGTGGGCGCAAACGTTGTTTGCGCGAGCAAATTAGTAATCCCCGATTCGATCGATCCGACATCCTTTTTCTTGGACGTTTCGGGCACGCTCACATCGCCATCGGGATTGGGAGAAAGAAGATTCCCGAAGCCAACGCCGAGCGCAATGGCGAGCGGGTAATCACTCCACCAATGCACGCTCTGCGCCACGAGGCCGACCGAAAGCCCCGCGCAGAGGACATACCCGACGGGATTTATCCATTTTTGCTCGGGATAATTATTTGCAATCACGGTAAGCGTGGCGAGCGCCGTAGCCAAATGGCCGGAGGGAAACGCATCGTAATGGGACGTGTGATCGAGATACTGGATTTGATTTGGGAACCAATCCCAGCGGCCCGTGGGATTCGTGGTGATGTCGATGGGGCTTTCGCGGCCCGTCACATGCTTCAAGAGTTGCACCACGCCGCCCGAAGCCAGAATCACTTCCGTGATTTGCGAAGCCGTCCGGATTGCCCGCTTATCGCCGGCAATAAAACCATACCCCAAATAAACTGCGGAAAGACCGAATTGAAATCTGCCGTCGCCAACATCGACGAAAAGATCCGAGGCTGTTTGGAACGTGCTGTTGCGGTTATACTCCTTCGCGATCGGCGCCCACAGCTGATTATCATAGACGATCATCGCCGCCGTCGAAACCGCAATGAGCGAAATCTGCGGCCAATAGCGAAGTTGAATGTTATCGACCGCCCAATCGCGCCAATCCATCGGGAGATTGGTGATAAAATCGAGGACTCCCGGCACGGCGCGGCGGTCGATGCTGCTCTTCGTCGAAGGAGAGGACGTGGAATCTTCGCGCGTGGTATCGGAGACCGTCACGCGGTCAGTAGATTGTCCGCGAGCCGAAACGGAAATTCCACCGAAGAAAAAAACGAGAAGAACGAGAAAAAACTTTTGTTGCAATCGGAAAAAATCTATTAAAGGAACTTCTGATAAAGTGATCATGTCATCCTGAGCGAAGTTCATCCCGACGAAGGAGGGATGAACGGAGTCGAAGGATCTCTTGTAATGGCAAGAGATTCTTCGACTTCGCAAATCTCTCGCGCATGACCGATCATGCGCGAGAGATTTGCTTCGCTCAGAATGACAAGCTAACTTAATCAGAGCTTTCTAAAAATGTTTGCGTTTAACGTGTGAGAGCGTGGGTTAGCTCCATAGTAGTAATAAAAATGCCGCCAGTTAAACTGGCGGCACATTTATTTACTAAACGGCGCTGTCAAAGCCTACCGCAAAACAGTAAGCTTGCCAACATAATTTTTTTGACCAGCGATCAGCGTATATTCATACGACCCGGATAGCAGCGTCGAGCCATCGATGGTAATCGAATGATCGCCGGCGGCGAATGAGCCTTCGTCCATGCGCATCACCTCGCGGCCCAGCAGATCGTGGATGGAAAGCGTAACGTTCGCCGCGTCCGCCAGCCCGAATTCGAGCGTGGTCAATCCCGAAAATGGATTCGGCGAAAGCATCAGCGATTCGACCGACGCATCCGGAGCAACGCTGTTCACCGCGCCGATGCTAAACGGAGCTGATGTTCCCGTAGCACCAGAAGCATAGGTTACGCGAACCGTTATGCCAGAGGTGGGATTACTAAAGTCGGGAAGCCAAATTGCGCTGGTTGTGCCTGCCGAATCGCCATCGGAAACCGGCCCAATAACCGTACCACCGACGAGATAATCGACATTTACCGAATCGCCAAGATAACCCGTCACCGTCCAGTGAACCGTCGTCTGACTATCGAGCGCTAAAATCGACGCACCATCACCGACCGTCACATTCGAAACGAAGCCGGTATCGACGATGGCAAAAATGGGGCTTAGGCCGACCGAGTCATTGGCGTCCGTCACACGCACCACTGCCGTGCTGGTATTGGAAATATTCGTCGGCACCGTCCAATTGTAAGTCGTATCGTTGGACGTAACGTTCACGATCTTTGCAATTGGGTTCCAGCTAAGCATTCCATCCGTACTCAAGTCGATAGTAATCTCGCTTTTGTTGACCGGTCCTTCCAAGGAAATTGTAATGGGCTGCGTCGTCCCGACGAGAAGCGAATCGTTTGCCGTGGGCGAGGTAACGGTGATCGTTGCAACCGGCTTCGGGCCGATGGAGAACGCCGGTCCCGTGAACGAGGTGCTTGCGTCCGAGGCATCGGAGACGCGGATGGTTACATTGTTTTGGCCATACGCGCCAGGAGGCAATTGCCATTTGAATGGCGAAACGGAAGTTGCGGAGATAATGGAATCCCACGTCTTTCCATCGGTGGAATATTCGAGCTTCGCCGCCGTTACGCTGCCGCCTTTGCTCCACACGATGGGGATCTCCGTGCTGTCACCATCATAGCTTGCGCCCGCAACCGGAAGCACGGTCCACACCGCGTTCGGCGCTGTGGCCGGAAGCGTGGTGATGTACGTCGTCTGCCCGGCATCAAGATAGCTCTCGCCAATACTCTGGATTGTTTTTGTTCCCACTTTCGTGGTGGACCATTGTACCGCAGCAAACGCCTTAACCCGCAGCGAGTCCGGATTCCAATCCGGGTTACTGGCCGCCATGTGGTAATGCTTGCGAATCGGCCAGGACTTCGCGGTCTTAAGCACAAAAACATCGCCCATCACCTTGCCGCCGACCTCGCGGGCCACATTCTCATTCACGAATGGATCAATATCGGTGTAGGATTGGTCGTAAATATGCTGATCCGTCTGCGGACCATCTTCCGTCAGGACTGCGACGGTAACGTATTTGCTGGTGTCTTCCGTTGGCATCTGCGTCATGTCGAGCGGGGTAATATCCAGATCGAAATCGACCGCGCTTCCGCTATACACTGCATTAACGACGCGGAAATCAATGATCGGCGCTTGAATGGCCTGTTTTTCTGCGGTGGTGTACCATGGGTTTTGCGGCCAGTCAAGAATGCCACCATGCTCGTAGGCGCCGGAAAAAGATGCGCCAACCTCGTCCCTCCCGATGGATGCCCAGGGAAATCCCGTTATGCTGTCATATGAATCGAGCGTATCTATCGCTTGATACCCCGTTGGATGCGCGCCAATCAGGTACAGCGGCTCATTGTCTCCGCTGGGACCATGCCAGGAAATAACGACGAGGTTTTCGCCCATGCGAGCTACCATGCTGTCGATGGTAAAGGCGCCGTATGGGCAGTAGCCGCACCAATTGCCCGTGCCCTCTTCGATGAGTGCATGACGCGCATATTGCGCTCGCGCGCTCGCGAAATAACCTGTAAAAAGTGCTGCCGCAACGAGCGCGGAGAGCACCACTCGAGTTGTTTTCATATCGTTAATAAATTATGGCCTTTTCAGAAGCCGTTAAGTGAAACACCCACCCCTAACATAATGTCAAAAAAATAATTCACGGGCCGGAGGGGTAATTTTTTGTGGCCGTACTTGTGGGCTTGAGGGATGAACGTGCGCAGGTCACCTACGTCGTCGCCCCCACGCGCATAATCGTTCACTTCTCAAATGCGTTATACAGTGGACTCTTCCTATCTCCGTAATTCTTCTTGACGTATTGCCGTTTACCTCGCTTAAGCTAAAAGAATTCATACCTTTCCACTAATACGATTTTTTATTTCGTGCATTATCGCTGGCGGTTTCCAACCCCTCCTCTCGAAGAGCAGTCCGTTGCCGCGCGCGAACTCACCGAAACGATTCATGTGCCGGGAAATATCGCCCGCATCTTAGTAGAGCGCGGCATCCAATCGTTCGAGGATGCGAAGGATTTTTTCCGCCCCTCGCTCGACCGGTTGCACGATCCCTTTCTGATGGACGGCATGGCGCTCGCCGTAGGACGCATTCAGCAAGCCATCGAGCAAAAAGAGCGCATTACCATCTACGGCGATTACGATGTCGATGGAACCATGAGCACCGCCATGCTCGTGCAGTTTTTCGAGTCGATGGGCGTGGCTGTTGCCTATCATATTCCCGACCGCTTTACGGAAGGCTACGGGCTTTCCATTGCCGGTCTCGACCGCACGTTTGCCGCGCCCGATGGGCCTCCGAGCATCATCATCACAATTGACTGCGGCATTACTTCCATCGATGCGGTTGCGTATGCTCGTTCGCGCGGCGCGGATGTTATTATCTGCGATCATCACGAGCCGATTCGCACAAATGGGGTTGCGCAACTGCCGAACGCCTACGCCATCCTGAACCCGATCAAAGGTTCTTGCAACTATCCCTACAAACATCTCTGCGGGTGCGGCGTTGGGTTCAAGCTTATTCAGGCGCTTTCGAAACAGTTCGATTTGGGCGACCGCGCGTATGAATTTCTCGATTTTGTCGCGATAGCCAGCGCAGCGGATATTGTTTCGCTCGTCGGTGAAAACCGAATCCTCACTTCCTTTGGACTGAAACGAATTAACGAAGAGCCACGGCCCGGTGTCCGAGCGCTTATTCGCGCCGCGCAACTCAAGCCAGGAAAAATCGGGACGAGCCAGATCGTTTTTGGATTTGCGCCGCGCATCAATGCCGCCGGACGGCTTGGCGATGGAGGCCGCGCTGTAAAGCTCCTCATGGCTAAAACCGATGACGAAGCACAGCACTTTGCTGCCGAACTCGAATTCGAAAACTCGAATCGCCGCCGCATCGATGAGGACGCTTTCTTCGAAGCGTGCGGCTTTGTCGATGGAATGCTGCAACGAACCACGAGCGAGGAAACGCCGCGCAACCGGATTATTGTGCTGCACAATCCCGGCTGGCATGCCGGCGTTATCGGGATCGTGGCGTCGCGCTTGGTTGACCGGTATCATCTTCCGGTCGTGCTGCTTACGACGATCGATGGCGTGGCCAAAGGCAGCGCGCGCTCGATCATAGGATTCGATATTCACTCCGCGATCAAACGCTGCGAGAGTACGGTCATGACTTTCGGCGGGCATAAATATGCCGCGGGATTATCCATTGCCATCGACCGGGTAGCGGAGTTTCGCGATGCCATCAATATCGTCGCTAAGGAAATGATTTCGGACGCGATGCTGGAGCCTGAGATTCGGATCGACGCTTCTATCGACCTGAACGAACTCACTCCAAAAATTTTCGCGATCACGCGGCAGTTCCAGCCCTACGGTCCCGACAACATGCGTCCGATGTTCCATGCCGCGGCGGTGGAAGTAGTAGGCGCTCCGAAGACCGTCGGCAAAGGCATTCCTCATTTGAAATTTCAAGTGCGATCTTCTGCAATCGTTCCCAAAACGAATGGGGTTTCACTTGCTTCGAACGTCACGCCGTTCACCACGGGCGGCGCGCCGATCGAAGCGATCGGGTTCGGACTCGGCGAGCGCATCGCCGAACTTAAAAGCCCGGACAACAAAGGCCGCAAAGACCTCGAACTCGTCTTTTATCTCGAAGAAAACGAGTATAATGGCCGGGTGACGCCGCAGCTTGTCATCAAAGATTTCCGGTAACGCCACCACACCATCTCATGAGTAAACGCCGCCGCGCCCGCTCGATCATCCCGAGCTTGTTTACCGTGATGAACCTCTTTTCGGGGTTCGCCGCGATTGTTACCGCGCTCGCCGGTAAGCATGGAGACACGCAGGATTTTATTAACGCCGGGTGGTTCATCCTGATGGGCGGCGTGTTCGATATGCTCGACGGCGTGATGGCACGGCTTACGCATACCTCGAGCGAGTTCGGAGTCGAGCTTGATTCGCTCGCCGATGTCGTGACCTTCGGCGTAGCGCCGAGCGCCATACTCTATAAAGCATTTTTCTTTCAATATATCGGCACGGGACTATTGCTCGCGGCGCTTCCCGCGATTTGCGGCGCGATTCGTCTTGCCCGCTTCAACGTGCAGCTCGTTGGATTCGACAAGGATTATTTTCGCGGACTGCCGATTCCCTCGGCGGCTATTCTCATCATCTCGTATGTGATGTTCCACCATCTTGCGCTCCCCGCGAGCGAGCGACTGCTCGATCCCTGGATGTGGGCCGTGACGATTGGGGCATCGCTGCTCATGGTGAGTACCATAAAATATGACGTGGTGCCGAAACCTTCGAAACGGAACATTCTGGCACATCCATATAAATTCGGGATATATTTTATCGGGCTTATTCTCGTGATCGCAACGCGCGGGAGCGCGATCTTCCCGCTCTTTGTTCTTTTTGTTTTATATGGTGTGCTCCGTTCGCTCGTGGATCGGGTGCGCCGCTTTATCCGTGACCGCCGCGCGGCCGCGCTCTTGGATGAAGAGGCGCTCGACCACGAAGAGGAATCGACATTCGGAATATAACCACGATTTACAGGATGGAAAGGATTAACAAGATAGATTCAACAGAATGAAGGTATTCTTAAATTTTTTCTTGAAATGACAATTCCAGTTCATCCTCTTTATTCCAGTAAATCATTAATATCCATCCTGCTTAATCCTTCTAATCCTGTAAATCCTGGTTTAAATCGTGGTTAAATTTTTCGTTTATATCGCCATCGAGCGCAAGGAAGCGATTCTTGATCCTCAGGGGAAGGCCATCGAGCATGCGCTCGAATCACTTGGCTTCCGTGAGATCGAAAATACGCGCGTGGGCAAGCTCATTCGACTGACCGTCGATGCCGCGTCTCCTGAAGCCGCGCGCGCCATTGCCGAGCGCGCCAGCGAAAAGCTGCTTGCAAACCCGATTATGGAGACGTTTTCGGTCATTAATGTCAAACCGGCAGTATGAGAACTCGCATCGTCGTTTTTCCCGGCTCGAATTGCGATCGCGATGCGATGCACGCCGTGAAGCATGTGCTCGGCGAACCGGATACCGAGTTCGTGTGGCATAAAGAGGATTCGATTGGACGGGATGTCGATCTCGTGATTCTTCCAGGTGGATTTTCCTATGGCGATTACCTTCGCACCGGCGCCATCGCGCGGTTCTCGCCCGTGATGAAAGATGTTATCCGTTATGCGAACAATGGCGGGATGGTGCTCGGTATCTGCAACGGATTTCAAGTGCTCTGCGAGAGCGGACTGTTGCCCGGCGTACTCATTCGAAACGCGGGACTCCAGTTCGTTTGCAAAGAGGTTCATCTGCGCGTCGAGCGAAGTGTCCGGTTCACCGAAGAAATTCCGGAAGGAACCATCCTTCGTATGCCGATCGCGCATGGCGAGGGGAATTATATCGCGGACGATAACGTCCTCGCCGATCTCGAATCGAACCGGCAGGTACTGTTCCGCTATGTCGATCGCGACGGGAACCTAACGCGAGAAGCCAACCCGAATGGATCGATAAATAATATCGCGGGAATCGTCAGCAAAGAAAAGAATGTGATGGGCCTCATGCCCCACCCCGAGCGAGCGTGCGAAGCGATGCTCGGCAGCGCGGACGGACTCCAAATCTTCGAATCGCTACGAAAGTACTTCTCAACGTCATTGCGAGGAGCGAGCATCGTCGGCGATGCAAAGGAGCGACGAAGCAATCTCGTGCTTCAAGAGTGAGATTGCTTCCCTCGATTCCTCGGGACCGAATAAAGCTCCCTTCGGTCGCTTTATTCTCCTCGCAATGACAACCATAATAAATTTTTACAATATCCATGGATATCGGCTACATCATACAACTCGCGCTGTTCGGAGTGCTTGCCCTCGCGGGACTCGTAATCGTCGTTGGCGTGGCGCTGGCCATCCCGCGCTCGAAGAAAATCAAATCGTTTCGGTACAGCAAAAAAGGGGATGGCTGGATTACGGGGTACCGGAAACCGTGAAAAGGATAGGATTACGCCACGCTCACGAACCTTCTTGGCCCAATCGAAGTTCGTGGTATTATTAAACCATTTTTGGCGAAAGCCGTCATATTTCACGTAGGAGAAGACCCATTATGTTTCGCAACATCGGCCCATTCGAACTGCTGATTATCGTGTTTATCATCATGATACTCTTCGGTGGCAAGAAAATCCCCGAACTGATGCATGGCCTCGGCAAGGGCATCAACGAATTCAAACGCGCTTCGCAGGGCGATCCCGCAGAAGCCGCAAAAACAACCATCCCCGAACCGCCAAAAGTTTGAAGCACTACCGAGTACCGAGTGGCAAGCTCGATGCTCGCAATCATCTCTCGATACTCGGTACTCACTACTCGTTACTAAAAAATGTTAGACGACCTTAGCCCACTGAAGCTGTTAATTATCGTTGCGGTACTGTTGCTCCTTTTTGGCGGCAAGAAGATTCCGGAACTTATGCACGGCCTCGGCAAAGGCCTTAATGAATTCAAACGCGCTACCCAGGGTGGGGAAGACCCCAATGCCGTCAAAACCCCCGAAGAGCCGAAAGCGTGAGGGAAGTTCGTAGTGCTAAGTGCTGAGTGCTTAGCTCTAAGAATTAAAATTACTTAGTACTCAGCACTTTAGCACTTAGCACTTACTGTGTTCGAGAATGTCGGCGGAGGCGAGATCCTCCTTATTTTACTCGTAATGCTGATTTTCTTCGGTCCGAAGAAAATACCGGAGCTTGCCCAAAGCTTAGGAAAAGGCATTCGGAAATTCAACGATGCGAAGGCCGGCATCGAGTCGCAAGTCAAGACCGCGATGAAGGAACCGCTCGAAGCGCTCACCGGCGCGAAGGAAGGATTCGAATCCCAGCTACGCACCATTGCCGAGCCGCTTCATGCTGAATTAAAAATCCCTCCGGCTCTTACCGCGCCAACCGTTCTACCTGCGCCAGTGCAACCACCGGTTCCCGAAACGCAAGCGCGCGGCGCCGAAGAGCCTAACAAGGCGTAACCTTACCGTGCGATTTCAACCTTTGTTGATTGATTGCCTATTCTCAAAAAGTAAATTCCCGATCCTAAGCGCGATACATCGAGCGTAATGCCCGTACCATCGTCATTTGCATTCATGCGCTCCCGGCCCATAAGATCGAAAAGATGGAGCGCGCCCGATTGCCCTGCCAGAATTTGCAACCCATCTGATGCAGGATTTGGAAATGTGTGGATGCTGTTCCCCGAATTCGTAACCGGAGACTCCGCCACCCCCGCTTGCGGCCAGGTTTCTTCCCAGAGGCCCATACCACTATCCCAAACATATAGCGGATACCGAGGGGCCATGGTAATGCCTTTTGCAGCATAAAAAATTTGAGGCGCGCCGGAACCTCCTGTTTCCGGCCCGCCATCGAAGTTCCAGGTTACTCCTTCGTCTGTTGAGACATACATTCCAGTATCGGACTGAACGTAGAGACGCGATAAATCTCCACCGATATAGCCTGAACCATAAGGTCCGATCCCTCCGCTTACTGGACCGTATCTATAAGGCCCGAAATCGTATACTTGCCGCCACGTCAAGCCGTAATCATCCGATCTTAAAATTTGGATTTCACCACCTGTTGCGATAAACGCAGTTGATGTGCCTGGGATAATATACGGCGCTCCAATCCATTCTGTATCATCAGGAATAGAAAATATCGTGTCCCAATTCATTCCCCCATCTGTTGTACGCAAAAGAGCGGTAGAACTCGGCGAAAAGACTTGATGCCCAAGTACAGTGCCTTCAAAACCAATACTATCAGCAGTCCCGGAAAAAAAAGAACCACAAGCTCGAAGGCTACCATCCTCCGCCGTAAAGCTCGGGAACCATGTATCGCCTAAGTCGGACGATGCATAGGTTTCAACAAAACTGCCAATCGTGGTAGCGAATAAAAGTTTGGAATAATTGGAATAGCAAATAGTGTAAAAATCAATGGTATCGGTTCCGGGTAAAAAATCCCATGTTACCCCCGCATTCTCTGTTCTCATAATACCATTATCGGTGATAACCCATCCCACCAACGAATCCTTAAAAAAAATGTCGTCTGTTGTATATTGTAAATACGGGAATACCGCTGACCATGAAACCCCTCCATCGGTGGTTTGCCACAGGCCATTTGTTGTTCCGGCAAAACCGATTGTCGGACGTCCCGGCAGATCGAGGAAATAGATGCAGGTGACGAGTTCCTCCACAGAATCCGGCTGCGAAGGATCCGAATCGTAAGCCTTAAAATCGGCAATTTCTTTCCACTGCGCGTGAACGGAAACGCTGGTGACAAGAAGTATTAGAATGCTTCCGATTATTTTCATGCAATTTATGAATGTATACCTCTTATTTTTTAGAAAATGTCCGTGGAAATCGCTCATAATATTTGCTCTACATACTAATGACACGATGACCACCCCGAAAGTTACCGGCCATAAGGAGATTTTTAAACTTCTGAGAAGTCGGTCTGTGCCAGATGAAAACACGTCCGCCGATCGACGTAGTATCAAACATAGGTCGTCGTGCGCGGAAATGCTTCCTTCATCCCTTGCGTTGCTCGTAAAACATGACCCACCCCGACCATGCCTCCGAAGCCTTCCCGCGCGACGTGCTCGAACGCATCGCGCATACGATTGCGGATGTCGAGCAGGCGACGGGCGCGGAAATCCGCCTTTCCATCCGCGATTTGCGCGATGCCGGCGAAGCCGATCTCTCGCTGAAGGAATTGGCTCAAAAAGAATTCGCCGCGCTTCATCTGCATCACAACGATAAGAAACACGGCATTCTGCTCCTCATCCTCTATCACGAAAAGAAGTTTTATGTCTATGGCGACGAGGGCGTCCATAGCAAAGTCCATCCCGAAGCATGGAAGGATGTTGCCAAAACGCTCGGCGACCACTTCGCCAAAGCCGATTACGAAACCGGCGTGAAAGCGGCGTTGAAAAAGATTGAACACCACTTAAGTAAGAGTTAAGAGGTAAGAAGTAAGAGGTGAAAACTCTAATTTATGCTTGATAGAGCCGGTGCTCCCTAATATACTCTCTCACTTCATCCGGAACTAAATACCGAATCGGCTTCCCTGCCTGAACGCGGGCGCGAATGTCCGTCGAAGAAATTTCAAGCTGTGGGATGGACAAAAATTGAACTTGCTTTCGCAGAGACGGGCTAATCTTTTCCACGTCGTGTGATGGCCGAGCCATAACAACTACCTGCGCCTCCCGCAAAATATCTTCGTACTTGTTCCACGATTCGAACGCAGCAAATTGATCGAGCCCAATGAAAAGAAAAACCGATTCCGGTTTCAACTGCTCTTGGACTTCTCGAATCGTGTCAATCATATAGGATGGAGCGGGACGCTCAAGCTCAATGCCGGACACTTCGAATTGTTCATTACCACGAACCGCGAGCTTCGTCATCGCAAAGCGATGCTCGGCGGAAGTGATCGGCTGCCCGGCTTTATGCGGCGGGACATTCGCCGGAATAAAGAGCAGCTTGTCCAGCGCGAATGCTTCGACCGCCATCTCGCCCGCGATGAGATGCGCCAGATGCGGAGGGTCGAAGGTGCCACCGAGAATGCCGAGACGATTCATCACGTTTTTATAAATCGGAATTCCGTGCGCCGGTTGCGCTGGCGGCCTTCCTCGGTGGCGTTCGAAGCTTTCGGCACTGTTGCGCCAAAACCTTTGGGAACCAACCGTTTGGCGTTCACGCCTTGCGCGACTAAATATGCCCGCACTGCTTCCGCGCGAGCAAGCGAAAGCTTCTGGTTATACGCCGCCGTGCCGACCGAATCCGTATGCCCATCGATCTCGATCTTGAGCGCCGGATATTTCTTCAGCAGATCGACCCAATAATTCAGCTCATTATACGACTCCGTCCGCAGCGTCGATTTATTAAAATCGAAAAACACGTTGTGCAGTTCGATACCGCTCGTATCCATCCCGTCCTGCATGGGGCCGTTTGTTTTGGGCTGCCCATTCTGATTATCCCCCTCATTCATCAGCGCGAACAGACTATCGCTCGAATGATCGATATTGGAATTATTGTTCCCGTTGTTCGAATTATTGTTCCCGTTGTTCGAATTATTGTTCCCGTTGTTCGAATTATTGTTCCCGTTGTTCGAATTATTATTCCCATTCATCAACGCAAACAGGCTGTCGCTTGTGTGGCCGCTGTTGAAATTATTATTCCCTCTGTTAGAATTATTCGTCCCATTCATCAGTGCAAGCAGGCTGTCGCTCGAGTGATCGCCGTTGGAATTATTATTCCCATTGGTAGAATTATTTATCCCATTCATCAACGCAAACAGGCTATCGCTTGCGTGGTCTCCGTTTGGATTATTATTCCCGTTGTTGGAATTATTATTCCCATTCCTTCCGCCACCCAGGCTATCGCTTGGATGATTGCCGTTGGGATTATTATTCCCATTTCCCTTCCCGCCCAGGTTGCCGCCTGGATGATTGCCGTTATTATTGTTGCCCGCATTCGCCAGCGCCAGCAGGCTGTCCCGAATTTGCTTTAAGCTATCGAGCGTATGTTCGCTTGCGTAATTCGGAAGCCGCGAGAGCGGCAGATCGTGCGTAACTTCCGTGTAGGAAATCGTGTCCGGAACGGTATAATGATCGGAGAATGGAGCATAGCCGGGAGCGATCGCCGTCACGCCGTACTCTTTGCCGGTGCCGAGCGTGATATAAAACTTGCCCGTCACTTTGTTGGCATGATAGACCGCGACCAACTGATTCGTTTTGAGATCGTTGACATCTACTTCCGCGCCAACAGGTTGAAGCGTTTCCTTGTCATAGACCATCCCTGCAACCAACGTGACCGGCCCCGGACGAAACTCGAGCGGAAGCTTTGCTTCATAGAGATTAAGCGGCGCCCGCGCATCGGTGCGCTGGCTGGAATAAATAATCTTATCACCGCTCGCGGGAATCGTGAGAAAAACATCGTCGCCGTAAGCATTGATGGGCCGTCCGAGATTGACCGGGACGCTCCAGGTGCCGTCATCCAAATGACGCGACATAAACAGATCGTGGTTCCCAAATCCGGGATGGCCGTTCGAGGAAAAATAAAGCGTCTTGCCATCGGCGGAAATAAACGGCGAGCGCTCGTTAAAGCGCGTGTTGACCGGCTCGCCGAGGTTCTGCGGCTTTGTCCATGCGCCATCCGTACTTTTATAGGAGACGTAAATATCCTCCGAACTATCGAGCGAGCCGTGGCGCCGGCTGGAAAAATACATGGTCAAGCCATCGGCGGTTACGGTGGGATTCGCGTCCCACGCGGGCGAGTTGAGCGGATGGCCCAGCGGCTGCGGACGAGTCCACAGATCGCCCACGAGATGCGAGACATAAATATCGCAATCGCCCATGCCATCGGCACGGCGGCAGAGACTGAGGTACATCGTCTGCCCATCGGCGGTGACGAACGCAGCGCCTTCATCGTCAACAGAGTTCAGCGGCGGCGGCAGCGGCGTGGCCTTCACCCAATGCCCGAGCGAGTCGCGGTGCGTCGTGAAAAGATCTTCGCCGTAATCGCCCGTTTCGATTTCCTGCTTCGTATTCGTTCCCGGACGGCTCGAAGTAAAGAAGAGCGTATTGCCATCTGCCGTTTCGGTCGGCGCGAAATCATTATACTTGCTATTGATCTCCGCAAGCGCTACGGGTTCCTCGGTGTTCTTCGGCTTGGCAAACTCGACGATACATCCCAAATTGAATTTGATCCACCAATCGGCATCGACCATCGCGGCGCTGTCGGCCTTATCGACGGGATCCATCCGCTGGATGAATTGCCTGAGCGCAAAGACCGCGCTATCGAACTTCTGCACAATCCGGAACGAAAGTCCGAGATTATAATAATTATAGACGTCGAACATCGAATCGAGCCGAATCGCATGTTCGTAGCTCGAAATGGCAAGCGGATAATTTTTCAGCACCTGATACATCCCGCCGATGCGCTCAAGGGGATAAGGATATGTGGAGTCCAGCTTCGCGGCGGTATCGTATTCAAAGAGCGCGTATTTATACTCCTTTTTTTGCTCGAAATCGAATCCCGCGCGGGCGTGCGCCAGCGAAGCCGCGTGGTTCACTTTTCCACTTTGGGCAAAGAGAGGCGTCGAGAGAAAAAGTAAGGCAATGGCGCCCAATAGGCGCAACCAATATCGCATGAATGCTATGATAACCCCACGGAAAAGCTAAATGCTCCGAATCCGGCGCCAAGGAAGCCGCTCGACGCATTTCGAATGCAGCTTTTCCTACGCTCCCGGCTCCCTTATGTTCCGTGAGCGCACCCACAGGAAATTTCAGGATGGGTGCATTGTTTTTCCGGTCTCTTCATATTTTCCCCAAGAAATAGGTGCCGTTTGTGGGGGGAGTTTGGAGTTCATGAACTGTGGCATTTCTGAGCCACTTTCGCCATTTTCCCAAAATTATTCATCAAAGAAGCACCCATTTCTAAGAGAAATAAGCACCCTGAACCCGCTCGATTTTCAATGAACTCCTGCACCCTCCCCTAACTCTTAACTCTTCATTCTTAACTCTTAATTGATATGGGTGCCCATCAAAGGTTCTACTGA
>PLYO01000022.1 GCA_003151825.1 Ignavibacteriota bacterium | reverse complement strand
CCGGCGTGTGGGTCGGCTTCGACGATAAACGTATCACGTTCACCGGCGTCGATGGGCAGGGCGGACGCGCCGCCGCGCCTATCTGGGGACTCTTTATGAAATACGTTTATGACGCCCTGCACCCGAAGATAGAATATTTCACGACTAACTATTCAAATGTTGCATCGCCAGAATTTCCCGGCGTGGACCACACCACCGATTCGAGCGCCATTGATAGCACTACGCGGCAAATCGAACTAAAGCCGCTTCCTAATCCGTCCGGGGTGAGCGATCATCCAGGGATGACCAATCATCCAGGGATGAGCGATCACCCCGCCCGCCGTCCAGCCGCGCCAATGCGAAAAAAGCCACATCCTGCTTCGAACGGGCCATTCGGAGCATTCGAAGGCGTAAATGTAGAAGAAGTTCATAAAATGGGATAAAGAGAACCTAATGCGCCGATTTTTGTTTGACTGGGGGGGGGGGGNNCTGGGGGGCAGACTATAAAAATTTGTCATTTTTTATTGCACGTTTTTTAAAATGCAACGTCCGGAAAACATCCATAAGCTCTACATTAAGTATATGGTGAGCATTCGCTGCAAAATGGTGGTGATCGCCGAATTAGAAAACCTCGGCCTTTCCTACTCGAGCGTGGAGTTAGGCGAAGTCGTAGTAAATGAAACGCTCTCCCAGGATCAGAGAGAAGCGCTGGCGATTGCCTTGAAGCGATCCGGGTTCGAGTTGATGGACGATAAAAGGGCCATTTTGGTTGAAAAGATTAAGCAGGTGATTGTCGAGGCCATTCATTATTCCGACGAAGCGTTAAGAATAAATTGGTCGGATCATCTGACCGAAAAACTAAATTACGACTATACCTATCTCGCCAATTTGTTTTCCGAAGTCGAGAGCACGACCATTCAACAATTTATCCTCAAACACAAGATCGAGCGCGCAAAGGAATTGCTCGTTTATGACGAACTCTCACTCACCGAAATTTCCTATCGGCTCCATTATAGCAGCGTGGCGGCGCTTTCCAATCAATTCAAAAAGATTACCGGCCTGACGCCGACCTTTTTCAGGAATATCAAGCATAAACGGATGGGCGGCCTCGAGAATGTGTAAACGTGCCTGACAATTCGCTTGATAGAGAGTTACCTGGTAGTTCCAAGCCAATTCGTAATCCAATCCCACATTACCTCGAAGGGCAAGATTTGGGTTTCGTCCACTTTCTCGATACTTGCGGCGCTGAAAACCTCAATATATTTCTTTGCGCGTGTTTTTGCTTTTTTCACATCGAAATCAGAATTATTCAAGATCAGTAGCGTCTTTAAAAAGGCATAGGACTGCCCTTCGTGTCGTCCGCGGAAATTTCGATACACAAACTTGACCATCGCTTCCGATTTCTCGGTCAGCGTCTTTACATCTCCGTGTGAAGCAAGGATCAGATACTGCAAAATGAAGAGCGATGTGTTATAACCTTCCTTATCCTGATGATAGATCGGAACCTCGCGAAGCAACTTTTCAAAAGCATTGCTCTTGGTAACGGTGGAATGCGTCTTCCCAACCTCCGGGATCAGAGCGGCATAATGACCGAATAACTCCCATTTTTGTTTCACTTGATCGGACTGAACCGGGAAGCGGCTCTGGGTTACGATCAGCCGATGCAGATGAATGGCGTCTTGCCATTGCTTCGTATGCATGAGCAAAAGAAACTCATATTCTCGTGCGATGAACCAGTTATTCGATCCTTCCAGAAACAATTTTTGGCACTCGGCGGCAACCTCTGCGGCTGTTTCGTACTTCCGAGTGGCGAGTGCCATCCAGAGCCGGTTCAATTCAAACTCACCTTTTATGCTTGCGGTATATAACTTTGGAAAACGGGAAAGGAAGGCTTGAGCATTTTCACACAAGGTGAGGCCGTGCTTGAAATCACTCGTCATTACTGAAGCAGATGTCGCGATGCGGTAATACGCGATCCCAAGATTGAAGGTTGGAAATTCACGAAATAAAATGAGCGATTCATGCGGGGCAGTCTCCGCGAGCTTTAGTGCATGTTCACTCGGACGTGCCCGGCCAATGTTTTCGATGTCCATTTGCCTATCTAAGGATGTAATCTCCACCTCTGCGACTCGGAGCCGCAACGCTTCACGCAGTTCACGATCGTACCGTTCAAATTTTAGCCGCCAGCCATTGAGCGATGCATTACTACAGAGCGCATCCAGCAGCTCGATTCGGTCGGAGGTTAGCTCATATTCCTTTGCGATCTTCATTGCGACCGGCACCAGCGAGATTGCGGTGCGGCGCGCTCCGAAAAGGAGCAGTGTCTTTATTAAGAAGATCGACTTGCGAAGCTGGTACGTCGCTTTGCGGCGCTGCGGGCCTGTGCGAATTTCAAGGCGGAACATTTGGTCCATAAGTTCGCGCCTGAGAAGTGACCGATGCCAGGTGTAGGAAGTCGAATGCTCGGATTTCCCACAAATTTCGAGCGCCCATGCATGTTCATCGATATTCTTTTCAAATGCGAATTTTCGTGCGAGGCGCCGGAGTATTGTGTATTTTCCTTTTAACGTAAATAATGAATCAGCACGTTTTTGTGCATTCAGTCGAAGAATGCCAATTAATTCGGCTAAATCGCTCTGAATTGATGACATAATATATTTTTGTTTGCGGTTGCCCTCGGACGAATTTTACGGGTAGATTTCTCAATATCGCTTGTAATTAGCAATTTAAGAGTCAACAAAAATAAGGAATAAAAGAGAGATGTCCTTGAAATCCACTCTTTCATGCTCTATTTTTGCGCTATGAATTATTTCAACCAATTCACGAAACTTAAAAAACGACAATATTCAAATTAGGAGGAAACATGAAAATAACAATTATCACGCTCGTCATTGTGCTTGCGGTTGCTCTTGGCTATGGGTCGGCTTTCGCTCAGACATCGGGCCAAATAGCGTTCGTAGTCTCGAATCAGCAGGCGGAAGGGCTTGGTACGGTAACCGTATCCACGGCAAGTAATAACTATTACCTGGCCGTTCCCGGAAGCAGCACGGACACGGTCGCTATTCCAGACACCGCGACTTCGATCACCATTAACGGACAGACGGTGCCGCAGGGTCAGCAAGCCTACGTTACGCTGCCGGACCAAACGGTCGTGGCCGTGATGTGGGAGACGCCATGCGAGGCCATCGTCGTTGACAAAGATGAAATCAACTGAGGCACGATATGGAAAAAAAATTAAATTCCACGGATAGCTCGGCATCGCGCATCGCGCATCACGAAGTATCGGTTCATTTTAACAATGCAACGATCCTGAAAAATCAAAGGGATCGCAGCCTAACACTGCTCATCGGTTATCATGAAGTGCAGCATCGGGAACGACGGGAAACGTCGAATGCAGGGTTACTTTCGAAATACTCAAATTACGGAAATTAGAAAACCATGAGGACGGCTTACGTACGTCGTTCCTTATGAAAAACATCATCATTTAAACTCAATGTAAAATATCACAATGAAACATCGCATAACCATCACGCTCATCGTTTTCTGCGCTTTATTCCTCGGAATGGGACCATTCGCTGCGCTGAATACCGCACGAGCAATATCAAACCAAATCCATGTCGGCGTTGGCGTAGGCGTTGGCGTCCATCCTGTTTATCACCGTCGTCATCGTCGTCATCATCGCAGGGCAGTCGTCATTGCGCCTCAGATCGATATTCATGCGCACGATCACGATCACGATCACGATCACGACCGCCATTAATCGCTTTATTCATCACGAAAACATCACCATTATTCTTTAATACAATCATGAAAAATCTAAATAAACTCACTGCGGCGGCGATCCTCGCTGTTGCTTCTTTCTTCGGGCTGCTAAGCTCGAACGTTCGCGCTCAGGAGGTTGAAGGAGCGTTGAATTTCGGTTTCGATGCCGGCCTCAACAAATATTGGGGTAACTTTTCGGACAGCCACTTTGGCCTCGGGGGAGATTTATTCATTCGATGGAATATCATCGACTGGGTCTCCTTGCGCGCGTCCTATAATGGCGGCGTGATTGGGTATAAATCCACCGGTAGCTATGGCATACCAGGAACAGCACCATCAGGAAGCATCGGTGACGAGCACGCTCTTTTCCCCGTCAGTGCTGGCGCGGACGGCAGCCCGGCAGGTTCGCTGAACCATATCCGTTATGGAGGATGGGATCTCATGGGTGAGATTAATTTCTTCCCGGATCAGACCTTCGTTCCATTTTTCGAGGCCGGAATAGAGGCGCTTAACTTCGAGCCTGATGATGCGACTCCGTCTCCGCTCAGGGGCAATGCCAACGCCGCTTATAGCAAAAACGTCATTGGCGGCGTCACGGGGGTAGGGTTCGATATGTTCATCACCCAAAAGGTTACCTTCAACGGTCAGTTGCTCTTGCATTTGACCGGAACGGACTGGCTGGACGATTATTCCAATCCGAATAATTATCGACAGGACGTCTATTTGACGTTCGGACTCGGATTCAGTTATAACCTCTTTACACCACCGCAGCCAGAGCCGCCACCAGCAGCACCGGCATCAAGCACGACCATCATCAATAATAATTATTTCACGGATACCGTGCAAAAGGCTGTGATCTATATCGATACGGTCGTAGTGGCGAAAGTCGATACGGTCTTCATGACCGGCACGACGGACACGATCTATGTTAATCCGCCGGTCAATACGATATTCAATTTTCCGGGAACGCTGTTTATCGTAAATACCGATCAATTCAACACGGCGGTGCCGGGTAATCTCGCTAATCTCTATCAGATCAAGCATTTGGTCGAGCAGTGCCCGAATCTGAGAGTAGAAATACAAGGATTTGCGAGCGCGGAAGGCACGCCAGAGCATAACCAGAGGCTTTCCGAGCTTCGAGCAGATCGAATCAAAACCTGGCTTGTCGCGCAAGGGGTAAGTCCGGATAAGGTAGCATCCACACGAGGATTTGGCACGAGCAATCCGGCCGTTAAGGAACGATCGGACGTTTCCGCAGCCGAACTCGAACGAGAGCGCGTGCAAAACCGGCGCATTGCCGTCAAGGTCGTACAGGCCTGTCAGTAACTAACCGTCATGTTAATCGGCAGTTCCTATCCGGTGCTGCCGATTAACAACACTTTTTAGAACACACAATAGTGTGCGATCCATAAAAAAATAACATGAATAATTCAATATCAAAACACAACATTATGAAACATACCTTCTATACAGCGAGCATTATGCTCACGGCATTTCTTTCCTTCGCATCAAGCATCGTCGGCGATGCTGCAAACGCTCAAACGAGCGCCTCATCGACGTTGTCGGTGAAGGGCCGATTGACCAACCACGATGGCAGCACGATCGCAAATGGATCGCATGCCATCGTAGCCAGCGTCTATCAAAATGGTAACGCGACTGCTATCTACACCGAGACCGATATGGTCACGACCACCAATGGCGTTTTCGACATCACGCTTGGCGCTGGTGCCAGCAGCAGCGGCAAACTGAATCTTAGCGCAACCGGCAGCTATAAACTCGGTCTTTCCGTCGATGGCGGAGCACATTCCGCTCTGTCCGGGCGGTTCGTCACTTTAGACAACCAGAGGCTTTCCGAGCAACGAGCAGACCGCATTAAGGCCTCGCTTATCGCGCAGGGAGTAAACTCGGACAAGATCGCATCCACCAGGGGATTTGGCACGAGCAATCCGGGCGTTAGCGAAAGAACAGGCGCTTCGCCAGCGGAACTCGAAGCAGAGCGCGTACAGAACCGGCCATAGCCGTTAAGGTCATGCAAGCCTGCCAATAACTAACCGTCATGTTAATCGGCAGTTCCATTCCGGTGCTGCCGATTAACAAAATTTTTCAACACACACAATAGTGTGCGATCAATAAAAAAATAACATGAATAATTCAATATCAAAACACAACATTATGAAATATACCTTCTACGCAGCGAGCATCATGCTCACGGCATTTCTTTCCTTCGCATCGGCAAACGCTCAGAATGCGAGCGCTTCATCGAATTTCTCGGTGCAGGGCCGATTGACTAATCTCGATGGCAGCGCGATTGCAGATGGCTCGCATAGCATCGTGGCCAACGTCTATCAGAACGGCGGCGCGACGGCGATTTACAACGAGACCGACATGGTCACAACAACCGATGGCGTGTTCGACATCATGCTCGGCGCCAGCGGCAGCTCCAAGCTGAATCTTAGCGCAACCGGCATCTATGAACTTGGTCTTTCCGTCGATGGCGGAGCGCAGCTTATGCCTCTGTTCACGATCGGCGCAGTACCGATAGCGGCAACCGCTAAAACGGCGGATACTGCGGCTGTTGCTCTGTCTGTCGGCGGAAATATTATTGCAACGCTTGATTCATCGCTTGGATCGGCTGTCGTTACCACCGTTAATGGAGCACATGGTAATATCACCATCAACGGTGGCGGAAACCTTGCCGTAACTTCGAACGGTAACAACATTAACCTTAGCTTTACGGGCAGCGGAGGGGGTGGACTCAATCTTCCATTCTCGCAGACATCGTCTTCGGCATCTGGCTCTGGCTTATTCAGCCTCACGAATTCCGGCGCCGGCGCTGCTGAAATGCTCTCAAGCACTGGCACAGGGAACGCATTGCAATTGGCCGCTTCCACAGGATCGGCTCTTTCGGCGACCGCAAACGGCTCGTCTGCGGCCCTCGATATTACGAGCACCGGCGGCGCGGCGATCCATGCCACGAGTTCCGATGCAAACGGCGCGGCGTTGCAATTACAGAACACGGCCTCGGGTTCGGGTGCAGGTTTGATTTCGGCATTAAATTCCTCGGGCAATGCGGCATTTTCCGTAGCCGCAAGCGGCGCAACGAACATTCAATCGTCGGCCAACAACGCGCTGAGCGTTACATCGACGGGCGGTGCGGCGATCAATGCCACGAGTTCCGCTGCGACGAACGGCTCGGCGATCAATGCTACGAGTTCCTCTGCGAACGGTGCGACATTGCAATTACAGAACATGGCCTCGGGTTCGGGAGCGGGTCTGATTTCGGCACTGAATTCTTCAGGCAATGCGGCATTTTCCGTGGCGGCAAGCGGTGCAACGAACATTCAATCGTCGGCCAACAACGCGCTGAGCGTGACCTCGACGGGCGGCGCGGCGATCAATGCCACCGGTTCCTCTGCGAACGGTGCGGCGTTACAAATACAGAACATGGCCTCGGGTTCGGGTGCAGGTTTGATTTCGGCATTAAACTCCACAGGCGGGGCGGCGTTCTCGGTAGCTGCTAATGGAGCGACCACAATCGTTTCATCTGGCTCGACAGCGCTCACCGACTCCGTAACTTCTTCGGGAGCAACGGCAATGCGAATCGCAGGCGGCTTTTCACTCGCAGGTCCGGTCGGGAGTGGCACGATAACAGCCGGCAATCTTACAGCAACGATTTCGAACGTCTATGCAAAAGCAGGGTCGATGATATTCCTTACTATCAATTCGACGGTTTCCGGCCTTGCTCCAATCCGCATAACCGGCACGGGCGCAGGCAGCTTTACGGTCGGTCTGCTTGGGGCAGTAGGGCTTGCTTCGGACCTGTCGTTCAATTATTTAATCGTCAACCAATAAGTAAATCAGAGAGGAAATTATGAAAAAATTCAAATCGATATTTTTCGTCGTTTCGCTTGCGATTTTCTCAGGCGGGATGGCACATGCTCAGATGATGCTGCAAAAGGCAGCGATCTCATCCGGAGCCGGCATCGCATCGAATTCGACGACCAATGCAGGAGTAACCGCTGGTCAGCCCGTCACGGGAACCGCATCGAATTCACAGATGAAGGCCGAGATAGGATTTTGGACATCGGAGGCAGCTGCTTCTGGCGTATCGCAAATTGCGAATATGCAGCTCGGCATTGCGGTATGGCCGAATCCGGTTTCCGCTCTCGCAACGGCAAGCATTACGCTTACAAACGCATCTACTCTGGATGTGCGGCTCTTCGATGTTAATGGAAAAGTAGTGAAGAACGTCTTTTCCGGCTACGCGCCAAGCGGGATCCGGTCGATGGAAATAGACCTCTCTGGTTTGGCATCCGGTAATTATATTCTTGCCGCGAGAATACCCGGGCAGATGGTCGAAAGCCGGGTTTCCGTGACGCGGTTTCGATAAGTAACGGTTATGCGTTAGCCATTGGTGTAATCAACCAATGGCTAACGACTGGCGATCCATTCACAATCTGAGACATCAACATTTTTTTCAAAAGAAATTTTATGCTCGTAACCATTATCGTAATCGTACTGCTGCTCTGGCTGCTCGGAATGATCACCGCATACACGATGGGCGGGCTGATCCATCTTTTGCTCGTCATCGCTATCATTGCGGTGCTTATCCGAATCATCCAGGGGCGGAGGGCGCTCTAAGCAAACCCAGAAGAGGGTAACATAAACTTTTTAGAGCATACAATACCGTGTGCTCCTTATAATATAAAAAATAATACTATGAATAATTCAACCTCAACACCAATCGCCAGTGCGTCGTCGAATGCGAGTACGCGCTCATCCAGCATGGGCCAGAAAGGTTCTGCGTCGCAAAGCAATCCGTCCACCAACCGCGATCCGTTAACGAACAACGACCCGTCAACGAACCGCGATTCGTCAACGAACAGCAATCCATCGAGGAACAGCGATTCATCACCGAACATCACGGGGACCAAGAGCAATTCGAGGACAT
The DNA here is from genome assembly GCA_003151825.1 of Ignavibacteriota bacterium. GTDB lineage: Bacteria > Bacteroidota > Ignavibacteria > Palsa-1295 > Palsa-1295 > PALSA-1295. The sequence goes on along the minus strand of PLYO01000022.1, from coordinate 72,271 downwards.
CTCAAGGCGTCGGCGGAAATCAGACCTGGCAAGACGAAGAAGAACGATATAATGAAGGAGAATAATGATGTCACAGCCCGGTAAATTACCGTGGCAGACGACTATTTCCTATCGTTCGTTTGTTAGTCTCGGACTATTCCGAGGCTGACTCCCGCAATAAACTGCAATAAGCCCCGCCCTATGGCGGGGCTTATGCAATTTGCAATACGAATTTCATACTAAGAAATCATGTCGCTAAAATGGCCGGAAAAACCGCTTTTCACATTATCGCCGGGCAAACGCTATGGTTTGTTCACGATTGTGCATAAGTCCTTTCCGACAAGCTTTTTAGTAAAAATCATTGCTTTTCTTTCAGCGACAAGTCCCATAATCTTTAACTTCTTGCAGGAGCATTATGGGATCGACTCCATCATTACACGCGGTTTGCTCACGGTGGCCATCGTGGGAGGCGTACCGACGGTCGTACTCTATCTCATCACTCTTGCGCGCGCTCCGACCATAAGAAAAAGTGTAGAAATGGAAGACACCTCCCTGCAAGACGCCCCGACGGATGCATAGGACGCGGAGGAAGGCTAAGGCTTTGCGTAAGTAATGACTAAAATGAGAATGTATCAAAATGAAACATAAAACGGACGCATTATCTGACGGCCCCGAAGAGGAGCAATCGACAGTGGACGAGCAATCGCCTTTCGACATTCCAGTGGAAGACTTGCGCCGGGAAGCAATCGAACAAATCACGCTCGAACGAGAGATCGAGCGAGAAGATGACCTTATCCTCGCGAACAATGCGCCGCGGCAATCCGAGCAGGCTGGACAAGAAAAAGTCAGCGATTTCTATGCCAGCACAATCCGTGCCAATTTTCGATTGTTGCTCGATTTTGGGAAATCGAAGAAAACATCTCGACTGCTCATCCAAATTGGGCGAAGCGATTACACGCTCATCGCTTACGTGCTTACGGTAGTCACTTTCTTCCTGATGAGGAAGATGAATTACCCGCCCATGGGAGTGCTCTTTTTCTTGCTTGCCATGGCCGTTGTCGATTCGATGCTTTCCATCTTCGTAACACGGCTCTCATTCCACCAGAGCAAAGAAGGTTTTTACCGCCCGGAGGATTTCGAACGCGACTGGCTACGGTATAAGATTATTCTTAGCATGACCAAGGCCACCCTGCTCTTTGTCGTTGGCATAACTTGCGGAACGGCTGCAGCGGTCGGTTCCTACGTCATGTGGTTTTTCACTTCAACTCAACGCCTTCGCTATCTCATTCTTCGTTGGTCGATGGTCGATCATTTTCCCGAGTTAGAGCGGTGGAGTATTTTCGGAATTCTACGCGAAGCCGGTGTCAAGCCCAAACGTCGGAACTACAATCTTGCTGCGATTATTGGAGTAGTGTTAGGATTTACCATAGCGTTCGTGTTTTAGGATGTGTTATTTTAGCACTTTCAAGTAATTATCAACAATCGCTCTAATGGCAAAATCACCTGTCCACTGAATCGGGGCACGTCCAAACGGATTGGTGAAAGAAAATAAGCACATTAGACCCGTCTAATTCGCTCGCGCGGGGTAAATGTGTGAATGATGTAACATTTTCCCAACGTTATGTAACATTTGTCCCTGTCGAATTCCATATTTTTGTATGGGTGTAAGATCGGCCATTGGCTGAATTTTCCCCACGTTCGACAACAATGAAAAAACGATCGATACTAAAAGCATTTCTTTATACCTTCGGCTCGATAGCCATCGTGCTGACGCTTGCTATTTGGATTTTTCTCACCTTCTATTTCGAAGGGACGCTCAATAAGGTGGTAATCCCGAAGCTGCAACAAGCGGCCTTCAATGCAACCCGTGGCAGGTTTGTGCTTACGTTAGATAAAATTTTTTACAAACGCGGTACGCTCGTGTGCAACACATTCATTCTCTCTCGCGTAGCCTACGATAGCACCGAGCACGGAATGGTGCTCGACCGGCTTACGATCGATAGCGCCCGGTTCGAAGGCATCCGTTGGTGGGAAGTACTTTGGGGACAAGATATTACCTTAAGCGGCCTGCAATTGAATGCCCCGAAGCTCTATATGGCTACGATTGACTCCATCAGTGTGTCTGTGCCGAACTCCCACTTCGTTAAGGTGAAGAAACCGGCGAGCGCATTTTCGTATGCTCCTATTATCTCATTCGATAGTATTGTGTTGAGTGATATTAGCGTGTTTCTGCCAAAGCCGGCTGAAAAAGCGATAGAGCCAGCCTATCGAAATATAACGATCAAACTAACGGATTTTTCGCTCGATCCAAAACGCCTGACAGGAGAATCGGCGCTGTTTTCAAAACATGTGGGTTTCGAACTCCCTGGTGGAAGCTATTCCGTGGGCGACAGCATGTATTCCATCGAAGTTCACGGCATCCATGGCAGCCTTTCGGATTCTCTCGTAACAATCGATAGCTTCGCATACGCGCCGAATTACAGCGATCAGGCATTTGCCGATAAGTATAAATACAATCAGGGAAGGCTGGAATTCCGATGCACCGGCATCGAGCTTCGAGGCATTGATTTTACCAAGCTGCTCACCGGCAAGAGGCTTCATGTCAGATCCTGCGAAGCAGCATCGTGGTTCGCGGATTATTACAGGGATCTTCGTAAACCGAACAACCCGCATCCGCCGGACGCGATATTGCCTCATATTATTATCAGTTCGATCAAAGCTCCTATCACGATCGATTCCATCATCTTCAATAATGGGACAATCCACCACCGGGAACGCATCGCGGGCAGCACCCACGCGAGCCTGATTACATTTACTCATGCGTGCGTGGTCGAGCATCTGTTTTGCACCGATACTTCGAGCACGCTCTATAGCGAACCCTTGCGTTTTTCCGTGAGCGCATTGTTCATGGGGCAAGGAAAAGTAGTCGGGACGGTCATCTATCCGATACACCAAAAACAATTCGATCTTCATATCGCCGCGACCGTTGGGCCATTCGATGGGCCGGTGCTGAATTCCTATCTTGTCTCGAATGAACGAAAAGAAATAACGAGCGGGAAGTGTTTAGGCGGAGCGTTGCGCATGGATGTCAAGTCTGGAAGAGGAATAACCACGGTCAGCCCGCGTTATGAAGATGTCTCGATAAAAGTATTGGCAACCGGCGCCAAAGAAAGCCCAGGTATTCTCGAAGGGATCAAGACGTTCATGGCGAACACCTTTGTGCTCCGAACGAATAATGTCGATAACGGAGATAAAAAAGCGGCTTCAGGAACAACCGCCCTCATTTATACAAAGGACGAAGAGTTTTTCCAGTATATCTGGCTTGCATTGAGAAAGTCTATCGGGAAAGTGGTCGGATTTTAGTCCGGTTTCGCCTTCTTTGGCGGAGAAATGTGTGAATGTTGTAACAAATTTCCAACGTTTTGTAACACTTTCCGTATTTGGCCACCGTATTTTTGTCTTTTTATTAAAAATCAACTCAATGGATAACGAATCGTCAAACTCAGCAGAAAATCAAACGCCGGCACCGCTTGGAAACCCGACGCCGATAGCGGACGATCACTCCGCTCCGAATCGGAATCCCTCCTCTATCGATCATCTGACCGCATCTGCCCTGCGAAGCACTTCTTCGGAGCGGGAAGCGGACGGAACTCGGAAACGTACCAGACGAAGGACGATGTGGTAAAAGAAAACAAGGCATCGCAACGGCCAAAAATCCTCTCGCGCGGCAAAATGTGTGAATGATGTAACTTATTTCCAAAGTTATGTAACACTTTCCGAAGATGGCCGGTGTATATTGGTTTTATGAAAACCACCGCTATTGCGAAACACCATGCGATACGAAATGTAACCTGCCTCGGCATTCTTACGCTTTGGCTTGCATTTCCGCGCGTATCGACTGCTCAAACGGATGATCGATCATCCAGCTATACCATAGGTGGCAATCCCGTGATGAGCCTCAAAGGCTCATCGACATTGCACGCATGGGCTATGACGGCCCATGCGTTCACCGGTGATGCGAATTTCAGCCTTTCGGCGCACCATAAGCTAAGTGCAATGAACGGGTTTTCGCTCAGGCTGCCCGTGCATAATCTCAAGAGCAAGAGCGTTCGAACGGACAACAACGCCTATAAGGCGCTCAAGGCGGATAAATACAAAGACATTGTTTTTGAGCTAACCTCGGCTAAAGTCACATCGAGCGGGAGCAACAAGTATCGAATCGTCGCACAGGGCAATCTTACGATTGCCGGGGTAACACAGCCCACTACGTTGGATGCGTCCGCAGTGGTACATGCGGATGGCACGATTTCCTGTAGCGGCGCCGTGCCGGTCTATCTGGCGGATTATAGCATCGCGCGGCCAACCTTCATGCTTGGGACCATGAAAGTTGACGATCTCACGACCCTGACCTACAGCTTATTATTCGTTCAATAATGCACTTCTCCTAATAAAATGAAAACAAATAATACCTCAAAATTAAAAAAATCGAATGGGGTAATCGCTCCCGTCGTAAATGGGCGCAAGGGTAAAAGTACCAACGGACTCAAAAAATCGAACGGGGTAAACGCTCCCGCCGTAAACGGACGCAACGGTAAAAATACTAACGGGTTCAAAAAATCGAATGGGGCGATCGCTCCCGCCGTAAACGGGCGTAATGGTAAAAACACCAACGGACTTAAAAAACCGGGAAAAGTGACTCTCCACCCCATAAACGGGCGGAACAATAAAACTACCAACCAATTAAAAAAATCCAAAGGCGTGATTACCCACGCCATAGCTGTAAAAGTCCGCAATGGTAGAAATACCTATGAATTTGAAAAATCAAAAGGAGTAATCATCGTGGAAATTATCGAATATGTGCCGAATGCCGTACTTAGCAAAACAATTATCAAGAAATCGACGGGTAATATCAGCATTATGTCGCTCGATACCGGGGAAGGCTTGACGGAGAAAACTTCTCCGTTTGACACCTTCGCCCAGATTATTGACGGCAAAGCCGAAATCGTGATCGACGGTGTATCGAATATGCTCGAAGCGGGCGAGGGCATCATCCTTCCGGCGCACCGTCCGAATATCTTCCGGGCCAACGAGCGGTTCAAAATGATTCTGACCGTCATCAAAGGCGGCTATGAATAAGGCATTGGAAAAATCAATTATCTAAAATACTATAATTATCTAAAATACCATGAAAAACAAAGAAAATTTTATTCTGGGCCTGTTTGCAGGGGCTACCATCGGCGCTGCCGTGGGCATGCTCTTTTCGCCTCATAAAGGGACGGTCCTGCGAAGAGCCATTCGCCGGAAAGGCGAAGATATTGCCGATGGCGTAACGGAAAATATCGAAGAGCGCATCGGACAATTTGGCGATACCGTTACCGAAAAACTCGAACTGCTGAAAGACGATTTAAAAAGCAGGTTTAGTGCGGCATGCGAAAGCATTAACCATCGATAGCCATGAAAAAAATTAATCAAAATAATCGCAGCATAACGACGCTCGTGGGTTATCATGACGCTCAACATCGGGATTCCCGAAACACACTCGAATCTAACACCACGCCCGAAATTCCGGGAGGGGCGGAAGGCGATTCAGAATCCACGCTGGAGCCAAAAAGTGTGAATGATGTAACAAATTTCCAAAGTTATGTAACACTTTCCGAAGTTCCCGACCGTAACTTTGTAGCAGGGAATTATGACAACAGCATACCAGAGCTATTCTTCTAAGGAAAAGACATTATCTTACTTTTTATGCCGACAATAAAAAAATATTTTAACGAATTCAGGATTTTACGGCAATCTTCGCTCATCCTGACGCTCTTTGCCGCGCTCGCATGTTTTGCGAACTCGAGCGTGGCGCAGGTGCGCTTTGGCGTCAGCGTGGACGTTCAGAATTACGTACCGCCGTCGTGGGCGCCCCCTTACGATAACGTCAGCACCGTCCGGTACTACTACCTTCCCGATTACGATATGTATTACGATGTGTGGGACGGTCAGTTTTGGTACGCCGGCCCCGGAGGCGAGTGGATTTCCAGCGAGGGTCCGCCGCCGCAATATGCGGGCGTCGATTTTAACGGCGCATTTATCGTGCTCATCGATCGCAACATTTCGCGTCCGTGGACAAACTACTCGTATTATCGCAGAAATTATCCCGAGCATGGGTACGATAATTATACGGACATTGTCGCCCGCAACCGGATCGTCACCAACACCGCGCCGGGACATCGGCTGGTCCCTCGCGCATTCAACGAAAATAGTAATCGCGTGACGTTCATGCAGCGCCCGGTTCAGCAAGCTCCCGATGCAAATAATCACGCTCCGGCGTCGTATCACCGCGTCGTCCACGAAGTGCCGATGAGATCAATCGCTCCTTCCATGCCGGCCCCAAGCAGGAATTTAAATTATGGAAGAGGATACGTGAAACCCGCCGCAGCCCCCAAAGGCGGCGGTGGTTCGCAGGGCAGAGGAAATTCTAACGGCAGAGGGAATTCTAACGGCGGAGGGAATTCGAAAGGCGGGGGTAATTCGAAAGGCGGCGGCGGAGGACGAAAATAGGAAGCTCTGTCGTCAAACAGCGGGCTTGCCGGTCGTGGCTAACCATCCTGTCCGCTGTGCAGCCCCAAATGTGTGAATGATGTAACAAATATCCAACGTTTTGCAACACTTTCCGAAGTTTGCCGCCGTAACTTTGTACCAGAAAATTTTATAACAAAAAGACAACCATTTAATCAAATAACAACACAATGAAACATCGCATAACCATCAAGCTAATCGTTTTCGCGGCTTTGTGCCTGGGAATTGGGCAATTTGCCTCGCCGAATATGGCGGCTGCAAGTCAAAAGCAAGATCCATCCGTGCGGAGCAATAGCAGTACCGAACATGGTCATGGCTGGCCAAGGGCTACTGCTATTGCAAGCCGGCATACCCGAGACCGCGACCGCCATACCCGAGACCGAGACCGCCATACCCGAGATCGCGACCAGCATAGCCGCGACCGCGACCAGCATAGCAAAGATCGCGGTCAGCATAGCAGCGATCGCAGCCAGCAAAACCAAGCTCGCGACCAACGAAACCAAACCCGCGACCAACGAAACCAGGATCGCGACCAGCGAAACCAGGATCGTGACCAACAGAACAAAGATCGCGAGGATCGTCAATCGCAACATTAACGGCTTGGCAAGATTATGAAATTTTCATAAGCTTACCCTTGGCAACAAATGTGTGAATGATGTAACTTATTTCCAACGTTTTGTAACACTTTCCGAAGTTTGCCACCGTAACTTTGTACCAGAAAATTTTATAACAAAAAGACAACCATTTAATCAAATAACAACACAATGAAACATCGCATAACCATCAGGCTGATCGCGTTCTTTGCCCTGGCCTTCGGACTCGGACGGTTTGCCACGCCGGATACGGCAAGCGCAAGCCCAAACCAAGTCCATGTCGGCGTCGGCATCGGGATCGAGGTGCCTGTTCATCACCGTCATCATCATCATCATCGAAGGGCAGTAGTTATTGCCCCTCCGGTCTATATTGAACACCACGATGGCGGCAATGACCATCGAGGGCACCGTGACAATGGAAACCACAATGGCGAGCGGAAACACGATGAGCAGAAACATGAGGACCACGGTAACGACCGCCATTGACCAATTCGGGCGGTTTACACTCCAAAATGTGTGAATGATGTAACAAATACCCAACGTTTTGTAACACTTTTCGAAAATAACCGCCGTATTTTTGTATTTCAGAGAACAAGGAGGGCAGCTTACCAAAGGCCCATCGCCTACGATGGCTGCTCCTTACACCAAAGACCCTGTTCGAGCCGAACCGACCGGAATTTGGATGAGCGATCATCCGGCCTCTCGTCCATTCCTCTTTTACTAAGCCTTCTTTGTAAGTATCCGGCCATCAAGGAGGGTTCTTTATTCGTGCGTTCCGATACGCACCGTTTATTCAAAACATTTAACAATAAAACAATATGACACACTTTACAACCAGCCGCAGCGTGCGGATTCGAGCGGCCTGCGTTATAGCATGCCTTGCCGTTCTCTTTGGTGCTTCGACCGCATCGTTTGCCCAAGGGCGGCCGGCTCTCGCCACCGCTGCCACCTACGCCGCATTCACCAGCGCGGGAGCCATCACCGTCACCACCGGCGACACAGCCGTTCTGAACGGCGGTATCGGCTATTCTACGGGTTCTATCGAAGGGTTTCCTCCGAGCACCGCTACCTTCATAAATCCGGGCAACAGCGCAGCGGTCATTGCGTCAAGTGATCTGATGACCGCTTATAATACCAACAGCCTGCAAGCCGGCACGGTAACCAACGTCACAATCACGAACGTCACGTTCACTCCCGGCGTGTATCAAACTGATGCCGCTTCGACGACAGGCGGGAACGTCACATTCAATGCTCAGGGCGATTCGGCGGCGATCTTTATCGTCAACATCGGCAGCGGGCACGGCACCGGGGCGCTCTCCGTGGCCTCAGGGACGCACATGTTGCTGGAGAACAACGCGCGCGCGGGCAATGTCTATTGGTTCGTCGGTGGCGCGGTAACGGTACACGATAGCGCGACCTTCACGGGGACGATCGTCGCGGGCGGCGCAATTATCTTCCTTGGTCAATCCACACTCACTGGCAGGGCGCTCACCACCGCCGGTCAGATTGCTCTGGCGGCAAACCACATGTCAATCTCCAATGACACGGGTCAGGCGGGCACGAACAATCTTACCGTTACTAAACCCGCCTCCGGGGACTCCATCCTAAGCGGGACGCTACACGATACGATCAAATGGACAGGTACGGGCATCGCCTTAGGGAAGACGATCCAATATTCGCTCGATACCGGGCACACATGGACCACGATCGCTTCCATCAGTACCGCTTCGTTATTTTATCTTTGGAATGTTCCGGACACGACTTCGACGAAAGCATTAGTTCGCGTCACCGATTCGAATAACCTGAGCGGCGTGAGCGGAATCTTTAAGATCATAGCGAACAAGATCATCGTCGTCGCCCCTGCGGCGGGCGCCTTGATCACGGGAGGTATGTTACACGATACGATCACCTGGACGGGTACCGGACTTAATCATATAAAGACGTTTGCGTATTCGCTCGATAGCGGCCTGACATGGACCACGATCGGCAAAGATACCACGAATGGCTTCACCTATCTCTGGAATGTTCCGAATACGGGTTCTGCAAAGGCTGTTATTCGCATCACCGATTCGAACGGCGTGACCGGAATGAGCGGCGTATTTACGATCCGATCGATCTCCGTCATTGCTCCTGCGGCCGGCGCCTTAATCACGGAAGGCACGTTAAACGATACGATCAAGTGGACGGGCACCGGACTTAATCATATAAAGACCTTTGCCTATTCGCTCGATAGCGGTCTGACGTGGACCACGATCGGCAAAGATACCACGATTGGTTTCACCTATCTCTGGAATGTTCCGAATTCCGTTTCGACGAAGGCGATGATCCGCATCACCGATTCGAATGGCGTTACCGGAATGAGCGGCGTATTTACGCTTCGATCGAGCAAAATCACGGTCGTTAACCCTGCGGCCGGCGTTTTGATCACCGAAGGTACGTTACATGATACGATTACCTGGACGGGCACCGGACTTAATCATATAAAGACCTTTGCGTATTCGCTCGATAGCGGAAAGACGTGGATCACGATCGGCAAAGATACCACGAATGGCTTTACCTATCTCTGGAATGTTCCCGATACGGTTTCGACGAAGGCTATGATTAGCATCACCGATTCAAATGGTATTACCGGAATGAGCGGCATGTTTACGCTTCTTTCCAACAAGATCGCTGCGATCGTCGTCACGCATCCCGCAGCAGGAGAGAGCATCGTTGGCGGTACGCAAGCGTATCAGATCACATGGACGGGAACAAGTATCGCAGCGAAGAAGACTTTTGCGTTATCGCTCAATGGCGGTCCGTTTCAGACAATCGGCACCATTACAGCAAACGTATTCGCCTATAGCTGGAATGTTCCGGATACCGCTTCGACACAGGCTGTTATCAGCATCACGGACTCGAATGGCGTTACGGGAAAAAGCGGCGTATTTACGATTCTTTCCAGCAAGATACCTGCGATCGTCGTCGTCACTCCTGCAGCAGGGGAGAGCATCGTTGGCGGTACGCAAGCGTATCAGATCACCTGGACGGGAACAAGTATCGCAGCGAAGAAGACTTTTGCGTTATCGCTCAATGGCGGTTCGTTTCAGATAATCGGCAAAGATACCACGAATGGCTTCATCTATCTCTGGAACGTTCCGGATACCGCTTCGACACAGGCTGTTATCAGCATCACGGACTCGAATGGTGTTACCGGGAAGAGCGGCATTTTCATCATCTCGAAGAAACCAATCCCTGGAAGTATTGTCATCGTAAATCCGGCAATGAATGAAGTGATCGCAGGCGGGAAGGCCAACTACCAGATCGTCTTTACCGACACGAATGTCACTGCGCAAAAGACGTTGGAGTATTCGCTCGATGACGGCGCTAACTGGAGCTCGATCGGCTCGATGAACTCCGAATCGCTAACCTTTCCCTGGGCACTGGTGCCGAACGTAGCCACGACCCAGGCGCTCGTTCGCATCACGGATTCCAATGGAGTTGTCGGCACAAGCGGATTATTCACGATCACGTTTACGCCGGGCAAGGGTTCTATCAATTTACTTACTTTGAGCGGGTTGGATAGTAAGAACAACATCGGTAATAACAAGTCGCTCGGAATTAGTTGGACGTTCACTGCGCCCATCGGCAAATCCGTCGATGTTGAGTATTCGCTCGATAATATGGCCACATGGAGCAACATCGGAACGGTTCTGGTCACCCTCCCATCGCCGAACTCTACCACATGGCTAACGGATACGGGTTACCACAAACAGGTCAATATTCGTGTCACAAGCACGGACTCAATTAATATGACTGCAACCTCTATCCAATTCTCGATTGGCTCGCTTGCATCCGTAGCTTCGGACGCAACCATGGACGGATATTCGATTTCGAATTATCCGAATCCGGTCACCGAGCAAACCACGACGATCGACTTCGTGCTCCCCGTTCGAAGCGACGTTACGCTCATCGTGAGCGATAATCTCGGGCGTCAGATCAGCGAAACATCGCAGACCTTCGACGCCGGCGAGCACAACATTCCATTCAACACAGCGCAGCTTTCGGGTGGCGTCTATACTTACACGCTGGTAGCCGGATCGACCAGGCTGAACGGTCGGATGAACGTAGTTAGGTAAGGAATCCTGAGGCGCGTTAGCCATTGGCATATTCGCCGATGGCTAACGGCTGACGGATACGGGAATATAAGAATACACAATCACTTTTTTCGAGAATATTTTCATGTTTACTACTATTATCGTAATCGTACTTCTGCTCTGGCTGCTTGGAATGATAACAGCCTATACGATGGGTGGATTACTTCATATTTTACTCGTCATCGCCGTGGTGATGGTGCTCGTTCGCATAATTCAGGGCCGGAGGGTGGTCTAAAAGCCCCCAAAAGCGCGAATCCAAAAATGTGTGAATCATGTAACTTTTTTCCAAAATTTTGTAACACTTTCCTAAATTACATTCCGTAACTTTGTACCAGAGAATTATGAGAACAGCTTTCTCAAAAGTTCTTGGCTTGCGTCTTCAAACGCGCAGTGCTTATTCAAACCATTTAACAACAAACAATCGTGAAAAACCTAAACAATCTAAAAAATCGCAGCCTCGCGCTGCTCATAATCGGTGTGCTCGGCTTAATGAGCGTAAAAGCTCAAGCCCAGGACGTAGCGGGCACCATCGCGTTCGGCGTCGATGGCGGCCTTAATAAATACTACGGTAATTATACGGACAGCCACTTCGGCATCCAGGGCGAAGCATTCATCCGGTGGAATATCATGGATTATCTCTCCTTGCACGCGGCCTATAATGGCGGGGTGCTGGGGTGGAAAACCACGCCAGCAATGATTACCAATGAGACCAATCTCTTTGGCCGCACCCCCTCCTCCATCCCCCCCGGCACCAGCGCCGGCAGCGACGGCGGAACTGTCGGTTCGATGAACCATACTCGAGTCGGCGGATGGGATCTCGCGCTATCGTATAACGTATTTCCTGACCAGACTTTTGTCCCGTACGTGATGGCCGGAATAGAAGCGCTTAACTTCGAACCCGATGATGTGGCTCCGGCTCCATTGGAAGGCAACGCCGCTGGCGCCTACAGCAAGAATGGGATTGGCGGTATCTTCGGAGTAGGTTTCGAAATGTTTCTTTCTCCGAAAATCACATTCAACGGTAAGCTCTTGATGCATTTGACCGGGACCGATTGGCTTGACGATTACTCCAGCGGCAATACTGCTTCTGCTACTGCCCAAGCTAATGGAGCAACCCAAGTTGGTAATAGCAGCTACCGCCAGGACGCATTCCTGACCTTTGGTGTCGGATTCAGTTATTACATCTTCGCGCCCGAGGCACCGGCCGCAGCGCCCACGTCGGGGGGTACGACCATTAACAACAATACCTACACGACGAACAATGTCTATCACATCGATACGATCTATTTCCAAAGCCCGACGGACACCGTGTATTTGAATAATCCGAAGATCAACACGATATTCAACTTCCCGGGAACGCTCTTTATCGTGAATACCGATCAATTCAACAACGCGGAGCCGAACAATATGGGCAATCTCTACCATATCAAGGCGTTGGTGGAGCAATGCCCGAATCTCAAAGTCGAGGTTCAGGGATATGCGAGCGAGGAAGGAACGCACGAGCATAATCAGGATCTGTCCGAACGGCGCGCGACGCGTATTCATGACTGGCTGATCGCGCAAGGGGTAAGCCCTGACAAGATTACCCGCACGGTTGGATATGGCGATACCCGCCCGGCTGTCCGCGAACGAACGGACGTATCGGCTTCCGTGCTCGAGACCGAGCGCGCGCAGAACCGCCGCATTTCCGTGATGGTCGTCCAGGCCTGTCAGTAAACAAAGTTACTTTCATTCTTAAGAAATGAATTATATAAAAACATTCATTCTAAAGAATGCGAAGCTTCTGGCTGTCGGGTTATTAGCTCTTACGCTTGGCTCGAACGAATGCCGCGCGCAGGGACCCGATGGAAGAACCTTCGGCTTTGGCCTGGTTCTGATTGATCCCCTGGGAGCAACCGTGAAGCTCTGGATCAATCCCGTAAACGCATTGACATTCGACATTGGCGAGTCGGACTTCGGTCCGACTCGACTCGATGCCGATTACCTCTGGCATTTCGATCCATTTCAGAGCCGCATTGTAAGAATGTACGCTGGACCGGGACTCGCGCTTGCTTTCGGCAATGGAAACGGCATCTACGGCGGACGGGAATTTGATCGCGGCGACAATGGGGTAGGAATAGGAGTTCGCGTGATGTTCGGGCTGAACGTCATTCCAGCACGAACCCCGCTTGAAATATTTTTCGGGATTGGACCGCTCATCGGGCTCTCGCCATCGGGTGTTGGGCTTGATGTTGCTCTGGGAATACGGTTTTATCCATAGCACATGCTACCAACTTTTTAGAGTACGCAATAAAGTGTGCTCTCTTATAAAAAACCATACAATGAATAATTCGAACTCAACATCGACACCCATCGCAAGTGCGTCGTCGAATCCGAGCACTTCCTCATCCAGCAACGGCCAGAAATCCTCTGCGCCGCAAAGCAATTCGGACTCGAAGAGTAATTCGGGATCGAACAGCAACTCAGGATCGAATCGCAACTCGGGATCGAACAGCAACTCGGGATCGAGTAGCAATTCGGCGCCGCAGAGCGTCGGCGGAGATCAGACAAGTGAGACGAAAAAGAACGACGTCGTAAAAGAAAATAAAGATGTCACAGCCCGCTAACGTAGCGTGGCGGACGACTATTTTACATCGTTCATTTTGTCGCGGGAATTGGAAGTGGTTTGAACGTAACGTTTGACCGTTTCCACTCTCTCCGTCTCAGAGCAATCCTGGGTGGAGACTTGCGACAAAATGCAATAAGCTCCGCCCTATGGTGGAGCTTTTGCAACTTATTAAAAAGACTTTATACTAAAAAACCATGTCGCTAAAATGGCAGGAACGGCCACTCCCCACATTGATGCCGGGCAAACGTCATAGTTTGTTCACGATCGCGCATAAGTTTTTTCCGACAAGCTTTTTAGTAAAAGGGATCGGTATTACGTTAACGTCATCCCTCTTCATCTACAACTATCTCTTCACGATGGGGATGGATTCCATCGTGCAGCGAGCGCTGCTTACCGCAGCCATTGTAGTGGTAGCGCCGACGGTTGCTCTTTACCTTATTACGCTCGCCCGCGCTCCACGCATACGGCGACGGGAAGCGATCGAAGCGGCCCATCAACAGGACGTGGCACGTGGAGATTTGAAGGCCCAGAAAGCCAAGGAACAAAAAGATGAGCAGGAAGTCGTGCGGCTTCAAGAGGTTGCCTCCGGTGACTTGAAAGCGCGAGGGGTAAAAGACCAAAAGGAAAATGACCGCTGGGAACTGTTGAATGAGTCGCTCCGCCTTCAGAACGAAACCGTCGAATTAGCCTCCGAAGAACGACTGCTCGTTGCTCAGCAGATTAAAGATATTAAAGAGGAAGGGGAAGTGATGCGAAAAGGATTAGTTTCCGACGACCTCGAAGCCCGGCATGTCAAGGATCTGAAAGAGGATAAACGCTGGGATTCACTCAACGAGTCGCTTCGCCTTCAGAAAGAAACAGGGAAATTAGCCTCCGAGGAAAGAATCTTACTTGCCCAACAAGTGAAGGATGTGAAAGACGAACGGGAAGTAGTGCGCATCGGATTGGCGTTAGACGATCTGAAAGCGCGGGACTTGAAAGATCAAAAAGAAAATGAACGATGGGAGTTATTGAATGAGTCGCTCCGGCTTCAGAAAGAAAGCGTGGAATTAGCCTCGGAAGAAAGACTCGTCGTTGCTCAGCAGGTCAAAGACGTTAAAGAGGAAGGTGAAGTGATGCGAAAAGGCTTAGTCTCTGACGACCTGGAAGCTCGGCACATCAAGGAAAATAAAGAAGAAAAACGATGGGCCGCGCTCGATGAACGGTTGCGCATTCAGGAAGAACGAAGCGACGAACGGGAAAGACGGGAACTGCTCCGGGATGAAGAACGGGCCCGAATACGGCAAGAAGATGAAGTCAGGGATAAATATCGAACGTTATTCGCACGCTACGTGAGGAATTCCTCGGAAAACAAAATGAATCAGGATGTTGCGGACGGTCTGGCGCCCATACCGGAAGAGTGGCTTAATGGGCAGCCGGAAATACGGAAGAACCCGGCGCTCGCGCAATTACTGGAGCCCTATAACGAACGGTAACTATTATTTCAAAGACAAACGATTTTTTAAATTCTAAAAATGATGCCAAATCCTGTTATTCTTCTTCTGGCCGATGACGACAAAGACGATTGCCTCTTTTTTAAAGAGGCATTAGAAGAACTGCCGATAACGGCAAAACTTACCACCGTGCATGATGGCGAGCAGCTTATGCAATTACTCGAAGAAGCAAAATTCGAGCCGCCTCCTCCGCATGTCCTTTTTCTGGATCTCAACATGCCGCGCAAAAACGGTTTCGAGGTCTTATCGGAATTAAAGCAAGACGAAAAATTGTCAAAGCTTCCCGTCATTATTTTTTCCACGTCGTTCGAGCAGGATGTGGCAAACTTGCTCTACAAAAAAGGAGCGCACTATTACATCCGCAAGCCGGCGGAATTTTCGCAGCTCAAAAAAGTAATTTATCAGGCGCTGATTCTTGCAACGGATGAAAACATGACACAGCCGGCCAAAGAAAACTTTGTTATCAAAGGAGATTTAGAGACCATACCATTATGAAAACAACAAAATTGACGAAACCCACCAGCCTGTTTCACCTACCGGCGCTTGCCGCCACAAAAAAAGATTTGGCGAGAAGCCAGAAATCGGATAAGTTGATTATTGCCAATAAAGAGCTTGCATTCCAAAATGATGAGAAAGCAAAGCGAGCGGCGGAGCTCATCATTGCCAACAAAGAACTTGCGTTCCAAAATAAAGAGAAAGCCAAACGAGCGGCGGAACTAAATATCGCCAACAAAGAACTTGCTTTTCAGAACGACGAGAAGGAAAAGCGCGCGGCGGAGCTTGGCATTGCCAACAAAGAACTCGCGTTTCAAGACGAAGAGAAAGAAAAGCGCGCGGCCGAGTTAGGCATTGCAAACAAGGAACTTGCGTTCCAAAACAAAGAGAAAGAAAAACGAGCAGCCGAGCTTGGCATTGCCAATAAAGAACTCGCCTTTCAAAACGATCAGAAAGAAAAACGCGCTGAAGAGTTAGTCATTGCTAATAAAGAACTTGCCTATCAAAACCAGGTCAAGGAAAAACGCGCGGCGGAACTCGTCGTTGCGAACGAGGAACTTGCGTTCCAAAACACGGAGAAGGAAAAACGAGCTGCGGAATTAAACATTGCGAACATCGAGCTTGCGTATCAAAACGACGAGAAAGAAAAACGCGCGGCGGAATTGGGCGTGGCCAACAAGGAACTCGCGTTCCAAAACACCGAAAAAGAAAAACGAGCAGCAGAGTTAAGCGTTGCGAACAAAGAACTGGCGTTTCAAAACAAGGAGAAAGAAAAACGCGCAGCCGAACTCAGCATTGCGAATAAAGAACTTGCTTTTCAAAACGATCAGAAAGAAAAACGGGCGGAAGAGTTGGTCGTCGCCAACAAAGAGCTTGCCATTCAAAATCAGGTAAAAGAAAAACGGGCGGCGGAGCTAAATATTGCGAACATCGAGCTGGCCTTTCAAAACCATGAGAAAGAAAAACGCGCCGCCGAGCTGAACATTGCGAACATCGAATTGGCCTATCAAAACGATGAAAAAGAAAAACGTGCTGCGGAACTCATCGTTGCGAACGAGGAGCTTGCCTTTCAAAACGACGAGAAAGAAAAACGAGCGGCGGAGAAAGAAAAACGAGCAGCCGAGCTAATCATCGCTAACGAAGAACTCGCGTTTCAAAACGATGAGAAAGAAAAACGCGCGGCGGAGTTGAATATTGCAAACAAAGAACTCGCCTTCCAAAACAACGAAAAAGAAAAGCGGGCTGAGGAGTTAAGCATAGCCAACAAAGAGCTTCTTGCATTTACCTACGTATCGAGCCACGATCTGCAGGAACCGCTGCGCAAAATACAAACCTTCGTGAGCCGCATTGCTGAAAATGAGAGCGCCAACCTTACCGATAAAGGCAAAGAGTTTTTCCGCCGCATCCAGGAATCCGCGAAACGGATGCAAACGCTCATCGAAGATTTGCTCGCATTTTCTCGCGTCAATACGGCCGAGCGAATATTTGTCAACACCGATCTCAACGTCATCATCGAAGAAGTAAAAACGGAACTAAAAGACAGCATCGAGGAAAAACACGCCGTCATCGAAGCCGTGGAACTATGCCCGGTCAATGTCATCCGGTTTCAGTTCCGGCAGCTGATGCTGAACTTGATTGGTAACGCGCTCAAATTTTCCGTTCCTCAGATACCGCCCCACATCAAAATAACGAGTACGATCGAAACGGGCAGTCAGTTAAAAAACGAAAAGCTTTCACCCGATAAAAAATATTGCCACATCGCCGTGACCGATAACGGCATCGGATTCGAACCCAAATTCAACGAGCGCATTTTTGAAGTATTCCAAAAACTGCACGACAAAGAAGAATTCGCCGGCACGGGCATCGGGCTGGCCATCGTAAAAAAAATCGTGGAGAACCACAACGGTATCATCACCGCAACCAGCGAACTCAATAAAGGGGCGCGATTCGATATTTATATTCCCGCCTGATGCGCTATTTTTTCACGAATTTCGCCCGACTTGGCGCAGCATTGGTGCGCCCGCCATCGCTCACGAAATACACGCCCGTCGGAAGCGAGGAGACATCCAGCGTGTTGCCGGTTTGTTTTACCTCATAGCCGCGGCCAAGAGGATCGAGAATGGAAATCGTTACGGATGGCGATATGAGATTAAGAATATTTGTTGCAGGATTGGGGTAAATTTCAAAATCAGTTTGAGAAGCGGTACTTTCGTTCACTTTCGATGGAACCGTTTCCAAATATGCGAGCAGGCTATAATCACCCCCATTACTATCGGTTCTAACGGAGGCGAGAACACGGCCCGATTCCGTCACAGCAACCGACAGAATCCGATAATAAGGTATACTATCCTCAAGGGGTACCGCATAAACATTCCACGAAACTCCTCGATTCGTACTCATAACAATACGCTCAGAGGAGTCTTCACCAGCAATAACAATCGTGCGATTGCTCAAAGGGGATATTGTGGTAGGATATAATTCGGCGGTATCATGAAGGGGATATTGCCAGTTCTGTCCTAAATCTGAAGAGATTGCAATTGAAAGTGAGTAATGCGTCATCGTCGAATCGAAATGCAAACTCAGCACCACTAAGGAATCGTTACCTCCAAAGGTCAGAAATTGGGGAACGAAAAAGGAACTTTCGATGGAATCGGTAAGTACGATCAAGGACGTATCCGACGTTCTCCAATCGTCATAAGTGGTGAAAATCGTATCGGGAGAAGCAAAGACGCGAAACATGCCGCTGCCATATGAATGAAAGGCGACTCCATGATTTATAATGAGCTGATCCCAATGTCTTCCGGAGTCTAAGGTGGAATAATAAAATCCAAACCCCCCGTTTAGCATGCCTTCGGCTGGTGTCGAAAAATCAACATCGTAATATTCGCGATCGATGCTATTGGTAGTATCGGTCTGAAAGGTTTGCCAGCCATCGAACGTCTGAACAATCGCGCCGGCGAGTTCGTCCACCGCAATGGCGTCGAGGGAATCAATCTGTTGAATTTTATCGAAGACAAAATAAGCGCCCCCGTGAGGGTGAAGAATTACTTGCGGAATAGCATCAACAGAATTCCAGGTCAAACCCCCGTCCGTGCTGTGAATAATAAAACTGGTATCGCGTATCGCATTACCAGCACCTATCAGTGCTGAACCTGCCACGGAACAGTTTTCTCCGAAACATGAAACACTATTGAAGTTATAGGGGGAATCCACAAGATCAGGGTACACAATGTGCCAACGATATTGGCCCCGCGCTCCCGATGAAATCATCAGGAGTGCGAGGAGCGCAAAGAAGATAGTGCTTTTTTTCATTGGAATTATTTCTTCACAAACTTCGCCCGGCTTGCGCCATCGCTTACGAAATACACGCCGGGCGGGAGCGAGGAAACATCGCGCACATCGCCATTTCCTGGAACGGTATAGCTGCGGCCCAGGGGATCGAGAATGGAAATCGTTCCGGATGGCGGTGCGATGTTAAGTATATTCGTTGCCGGATTCGGATAAAGTGTTAAATTTTGTTGCGTAGACAGTGTAGGCACCACGCTGGAAGGAACAGGCTCTAAATAGGCAAGCACGGAACCATCTGAACTACTGTCCACCTGAATGGACGCAATGACACGCCCCGATCCCGTCACAGCTACACTGATAATTGAATAATAAGATACGCCGTTATCGAGAGGTACGGAATAGACATGCCACGTTGCTCCTTGATCCGTGCTCATGACGATTCGTCCAGAGGAATCTTCGCCCGCAATCGCAATCATACGATTGCTTAAAGGAGATATGGTGAGGGGATCTAATGCAACAGTATCGTGGAGCGGGTACTGCCAGTTCTGTCCCAAATCGGAAGAGATCGCGATCGAAAGGGAGTAATGCGTCATCGTCGAATCAAAATGCAAACTCAGCATCACTAAGGAATCGTTACCTCCAAAGGTCAGAAATTGGGGAACGAAAAAGGAACTTTCGATGGAATCGGTAAGTACGATCAAGGACGTATCCAAAGTTCTCCAATCGTCGTAGGTTGTTAAAATCTTATTCGGCGGAACGAAAACGCGAAACATGCCGCTGCCATAAGAGTGAAACGCGGCGGCATTATTCGTAATTAGCTTATCCCAATGTTTCCCGGAGTCTAAGGTGGAATAATAAAATCCAAACCCCCCGTTTAGCATTCCTTCAGCCGCATTCGAAAAATTGACATCGTAATATCCACCGCTGAACGTGGTGTCTTGGCCATTAACCGTGAGTTGAACGCTATTAGTCGTGTCGGTTTGAAACGTTTGCCAGCCATCGAACGTCTGAACAATCGCGCCGGCGAGTTCGTCCACTGCAATGGCGTCGAGGGAATCAATCTGTTGAATTTTATACCAGTAAAAACGAGCACCCCAGCGAGGGTACAACATTACTTGCGGTATGGAGTCCACTGATATCCATGTCAGACCCCCATCGGTGCTGTGAATAATAAATTCGGAATCTGGCTTTTCAATAGCGGCCTGAAAATCGCCCGCTACAGAGCAGTTTTCTCCGAAGCAAGAAATAGTTTGGAATCCGTAATAAGTACTATCGACATGATTCGAATACACGATGTGCCAACGGTATTGCGCCCGCAAGCCTGACGAAAACGCCAGGCTTGCGAGGAGCGCGAAAAAGATAGTTTTTTTTTTCATTAGTTTAATCGCCGCAAACCGAATAACATGTTCCATCTAACCATGGAGTTTGGGGAGCGGGGGTGCAAGCGCACGGACCATTAATCACTTCTGGCGGACTACAGTTTAAGGTTGTAAATTCCGTTCCATTCCAGCAAACCTGGCATACCGTCTGGCAAATACAGCCGTTGGCTCTGCACCATGAGTAGGTGTATTGCCCCGACACGGATGCTTGGGTCCAGCATTCCGGAAGATCGTTTTTAATGATCAATTGACCGGGAGGACACGGGGGCTGGAGCGCAGGGTCGCATGCACCGCCCCATGTGACGTAATTCTCCGCAGCCCAATTACTCGCATAATCGGACGCCCAGTTAATCATAACCTGTGGGTCTGTCGGACTACAAAAAGCATTATCGGGTGTCACCTGTTCAATAAAGGTCGTTAAGACGCCATTGCAGCACTCATAACAAAACGTTATCGAGAGGCAACAGTGCATGGAGTAGCTGGAATCACCGACGTAGGGAAACTCGTTTAGACTATCAGGACAATCCATTAGACTATCGTCCACGGGAGTGTAACCGGCAGAAAGCGAATCATAGGGTCTTCCCATGCCGGTAGCGCCTTCGCCTGCCATGGAAACGGTTATAGTGATTGGGCCAATCCAGCTATTGCAATCTCCCGGAATTGAGGGGCAAAAGGCTTGCGCATTGCCCACCCTCGGCCCGGCAACCAGCAGCAGCAAGGCCGCGATCATCGGCAAGATGCCGCCGCTGGACCTCCATGCCGAATGGGTTAGGCTGCTCTTTCTCATAGCGGGAAAACAGCGCGTGATGGAATTCGTTCTTTGCGCCGGGCGCAAGGATTGCGCGGCTTCAGCACGTTTGGGAACAAATTGCTTAATCATAAGCGTTATTGAAAAGAATTAGTTAAACAAGCCAGCTCGTTAGCCGAACCTGGCAACTGATCTCCGGGAGGCCGGGCCGATGCATCGTTGAAGGATGCTTCGGTTCGGCTTTTCGATTCTCCGACCCACGCCGGCAGAAGCTCCGTCGATCAATTGGTTGCAAAATTACGATAAGGATTTTCAAAATGTGTTACAAAACTTTGGAAAAATGTTACAAGATTCACACATTTGGGGCCAGCACCACACGAATATCGGGCAATTTCGCCACTACCTTCCTACCCACCCGTTGAGCCTTCTTAGCTCGGCGTAGGACATTTCGATCGGGGACTGGGGTAATGAAACGAGCAATCACGGGAAACGGAGCAGCCTCTCGCGTGTTCTTGGTGCATCGAAATGCCAAGAAATTCTACTCGCGCGATAATTTTTTCCGCTCTTTTTGCCGGCTGCTTGCTTCTGGCGGGCATTAGTCCACTTTGGTCGCAAATGAAAACCGGCCGGCAATCCAGCACCACGCCCGCATTGCATTACGACTTTCCATTCCAAACGATGTGGGACGATGCGGTGCTCAATTCGGTACGTTCGGGCAAGCCCACGCTGGCCTTCGATCTCGATCTTGTCGATTCGAACAGCATCCATCTCGCCAATGAAGTGATGGGCAGCGCGTCGCTTCAGAAATTTATCCGGTCGCGCTTCGAGCCGGCGATGAATGATTTTGCTACCGATCCGCCGCCCTCGGTGGGTTTGGATAGTCTCCGAAATCTCGGCTGGCGCTTAAGCGGCCTCGAAAAAGATTACGGCGTTGCTATCCGTCCGGCTATGATCGTGATCGCTCCCGACAAAACGGAAATGGATCGCATCGTATTTCCACAAAAATTGACAGCCACCGAGTTGGAAGCGCGGCTTACAGAAATCCTCGAAGGCCGCAATACAATGGCCAGCATGATCGCGGCGTTTTGGCGCGACACTACGTCCATCGTGTTGCGCGAAGGACTCATCGATATGTTCGAAGAGCGTTCGAAGTACGATAGCGTGCTCTATCACTTGCAAGGTTTGGCCCAGGCGAAGGCTTATCCCACCGTCGCGCGAGCGGCGCAGTTGCGATATGCTTATCTCAGGCTTCAGGTCGAAGGAAATACCGCGCCCATCGAGGAATTTATGGCATCGCTCGGTAACGCTCCGGGCGACAGCCTTTTGCATTACGAACTTCTCGATCACCTTCGCGACCATTTCAGTAAACGGAAGCTGCACGATAGCGTCAACGCGGTGATCGAGTGGACTATGACCTTTACCCACTTCCGCGATCCCGATTTGCTCAACGATTACGCATGGAATCTCGCCAGTTATTCGAAGGACTACGATCACGCCCTGCAACTCATCGATGAGGCGATTGCCAAGAAGGGGAGCGACCCCAATTATTACGATACCCGCGCGCTCGTCAATGGCCGCTTGCACCGCGCCGATGACGCTATCCACGATGAAGAAACCGCCATCGCCGACGCGCCGAAAGACGACCAGAGCTATTTTGTGGAGCAGTTAGGCTACTACCACAAGCTCAAGACCATGATGGAAAAAGCCGAAGCCGAAAAAGCGGCGAATCCTGCGGATTCCAACGGCACATCCACGAAAGGCTCCATTAAAAAGTAGGGGCGCATGGCAATGCGCCCAATTTGTCAGGGCTGTGGGCGTATTGCCATGCGCCCCTACGCTAAAATTATTCCATGAAATTCGATGCCGCGTTCGTTTCCAGCTTCGCTTCGGTGGGTACGCTGCCTGTCGATGGCAAGCCGGAGGTCGCATTGATTGGCCGTTCGAACGTCGGAAAATCCTCGCTCTTGAACGCCCTGGCGGATCGGAAGCAATTGGCGAAAACGAGTGGGACGCCGGGGAAAACGCGCACGCTCAATTACTATCTTGTCAATGGCGCGTTTTATCTTGTCGATATGCCGGGCTATGGCTATGCGAGACATGCCAAGTCCGAACGCGTGGAGTGGGCGCGCGTGGCCGAGCGGTATTTTATCGAGCGAAAGGAGCTTACCGACGTCGGGCTGCTCATCGATGCGCGCCATCCGCGCATGGAAAGCGACGAAGCAGCCATCCAGTGGTTCCGCGATCACGAGATCTCCCTCTTTATCGTGCTCACGAAATGCGATAAAGCGAAACAGCGGGATATTGCCGGTCACGTTCGCGCGATTGGCGAGTCCGATTCGATCTCAAAAATTTTCACAACATCGAGCGTGGAGGGCCGTGGAATGGCCGATCTTCGAAGATTTATCGCCCAATCCGCCGCCGGGAGCAACTCCCGCGCCCCCCGCGTGTTCCAGCAACCAGCCGAAGTATGAACGCTCAAATTATGAATTTCACGCGCCGAGGTAAAAAAAGAGTTATTTTTGCATGTCTTAGACGGTTCGTAAACCGGTCGGCAAGCTACGTTTCGCGGTCTAAACGTTTTTAAGTATTATTTTCGGAAACACAATGAAGCATCATTCGCTACTTTTTGCAATCCTTACGATTGCCCTTCTTCCGTCACTTTCATTGCAGGCTCAGGGCCTTTCAAACCATTATTCGGCTACATCCATCGCGCGCAGCTATTCGGGAGATAACGCCCCGGTGCATTATGCGGGAGGCGGAAATTGGTCCAGCGGCGCGCCGCTGCAACCGCTTTCATCCGCCGTTTCGATACCGGGGGCCGACTCATTACCAATTAGTGGACATTTGCAGCAGCCTCAGACCGATGGCCGCGCACTGCACAACATTCAGGTCGATCCGAGTAATCCGTTATACGTTCACGCCGTGATTACGGAACTTTCCAGCGATTGGGTCCACGATACGAATCTTCTGAGCCGCAGGGTGTACTACACATTTAGCAGCGACGGCGGGCATACCTGGAAGGCTCCCATCGTACTTTCAAATGTCAGGTCGGGCTTTCCCTGCATGATCCTTTACAATCGTGGGGGCAAGTATGTGCCCATCATCGCCGCGCACAGATTCACGCTGCCGCTTGTGCATCCCGATACGATTAACACACCCTATGAATGTGCTCTATGGGTCGAGCAGGGCAATCCCGGCGATGGAAACTTCGCAATGACCGAGTGCGGAACGAATGGCGTCAATGGCTCTGCCGACCTGTTGTGGCCTTACATCGGTATCTCTCCCGCTGCCGACACGATATACATTGTCTCTTCCTTTAGTAATCCGAAAGATGGATTTGCTGCGGATTACATTGAATTTGGCACGTTTTCATTAGACAAAACAGGGAAAGCGGCTTTTAATGGCTGGTCTCAGGAAATTGGCACGAACAATAGTAACGATGCTTTCGCTGGATATGATCAGTCAGGCGATTATGTTTTGCGTGTTTCGCCAAAAGGGAAGGTCGGGCTGCTTTGGCGTGAAACGTATTACGCAACTGTTGGAGCAACTCCAAGCGCAAGCCTATATTTTATCGAATCCACGGACGGCGGCAATACGTGGCCACAAGATAATTTCAACCCGCTTGAAACGATAGCAGATCAGAGTAAGACCGATCCTACTAACGGTAAAGAAATTTATACGGGGCCCTCGCCCGGTCTTGATTTCTTTTACAACGGCGAAAATGCGAAAATTCTGTGGGAGGAGGACCAAGAGGTTTTCGATAACGACACGATTTTTGATTATCCTACCGAGGTCAGCCTTCATCTCTTCGATGTTGCCTCCGATAGCGACTTCGATTTTGTGAGCAACGTTTCCGGCGATTCTGCTCAGTATAGCTTGCTCGGCTCGCTCGCTTTCTACTCCCATAGCCCATTTGACGATGAGGCAGACCTTTACATCAATTATCCAACAATCGCGCAGAGTTCCGATCCCAATACTTTTGCCGTGTTTTATCAGACCTTTCCCGTGGCCGATACTGTCTTTTTCACCATCGATACGGTAAAGCTTTATGGCAGTATTTATTATCAATTAACGAAGGACGGCGGCAAAACCTGGACCGAACCCACTCCTTTTCGGTTTAACACCGGCCCCGCAGGCACTTTTGGTAAAATTGACTTCCGGTGGCCACAGGTCTCGGATTGGAACGGCGCTTCTCTCGCCGCGTTTTCTCCTACCGTGATGTACGCAGCGGATACCGCAGCGGGAACGACAGCAAAGAACGGCGCCAGCGACTGGGACATTATTAACTTCTTCCACGATACGCTTTCGCTTGCCTCTTCGGGGGTGTCAAACAATGCCGGCACTGTGTCTGCGATCGCTTTGGAAAATTATCCCAATCCCTTAGCTTCTTCCACCACGATTCAATTTACGCTTCCGAGCGAATCCAATGTGCTACTCAGCGTTACGGACATGCTTGGGCGGCCCATAGCAACCTTAGTGAACGGGCGGATGGGAGCCGGGATGCACACGGCGGTGTTTAATGCAGGCGATCTGGCGGACGGAGTCTATCGGTACACGCTCCAGGCGGACGGGGTGAGTGTTTCGGGGAGCATGTCGCTTCTGCGGTAATGGCGTGGCGCAGCATGTTCTTTCCGCCGCACACTAATTTTTTTGAATTTTCTGCTTTTTTTCGAACTTCCCGCGACTTAAAATCTCTTCATGTGTTCTTGCATCGGATCGAACCGCTTGCGAAAGCGAACGGGCCGGGAAGGTTCGCTTCGGCGAACGGTTCGATCCAAAGCGAACTTAGACATTTCGAATAGGAATAATGATACGAAATCGGTTTGGTAAGAGTCCTTCGTTCCGGATTTTTCGGACGGGTGCCCTCGTGGGTTTGGCAATGGTTGCCGCGATCGGTATTGCCGGCGATGCACGCGCGCAATACGGAAAAATCAGCGCGAAAATCCTCGACGCGAAAACGGGCGAGCCGCTTCTGAAAGCCACCGTCCAGATCGTTCAAAACCGATTGGGCGCGTTTTCCAAGGATAATGGCGTCGCTACCATCATCAACGTCCCCCCGGACGAGAATTACTCGGTGGTTGCGAAGTATGCCGGGTACGAGCCGGACACCATCTATCACGTGAAGGTACAATCCGATATCACGACCGGATTGAATTACAAGCTCGGAGTCAAGGGCGGCGTGGTCGTCAACATCGTGGCGCAGGCGCCGCTTGTCGAAAAGACCAAGACCGATATTTCGTCGAAGTTCTCGGCTTCGGAGTTTGCGAGTATGCCGGGGCGCCAGCGCATCCAGGATGTCATCATGCTTACGCCCGGCGCGGTGCAGGATAATGCCAACGGCGGCATCAGTTTTCATGGTAGCCGCGGGACTTCGAACTCCATTCGTCTGAATGGAGTCGAGATTACGGACCCGCTCACGGGCACGGCCAGCTCGCTGCAGAGCGGTCTTTCACGCTTGGCTATTTCAGAGATCGATGTCGTTACCGGCTCCGCCGATGCGTCCAAAGGAGGATTTACCGGCGGCGAGATCAACACGCAGACGCGCGCCGGCGGCACCGATCTCGATTTCCAGGCGCATTACCGTACGGAAGTGCCTTCGCTGTTTGGCTCGAATTCAAATGGCTTCAAGCAAATGCCGGCGGGGGATCAAATTTATGAGTTTGCGCTTGGCGGCCCGCTGTTTACCCAGGACGTCAAATTTTATATTACGGGCCGCCTCAATTCCTTTAGTAATTATAATGTCTTTACCGATGTCGCCGGTGGCACCAACGGGCAGGGATTCCAGAATCAGGGGCTTGGTGTTATCGATCCGCTCGGGAATAATCTCGGATCGTTGCCGGACATGGAGCAATATAGCCGCACGGCGACCGGCAAGCTTTCGTTCGACGCCTTTGGATTGTCCATTCAGGCTAATGCTGCCGTGAATGCGCAATCGCGCTTGGGTAATGGCGCTGGCGTGCCAGGGACAACGAACGGAGGGACGCAATATGAACCCAACTATTATTATCCGGCCACGGAATGGACGAACGACGTTTATTCTATCACAGGCCGCGGCCAAATCGGGGACGGCGTCATCGAGTTCACGGGTGCCTATAGCCTTTACGATATTCAATCCGGGTTATACGATGTAACACAACCCGTCAATGCATTACACGAGCCGCAATTTTTGTCCATCGCCGATAATTACACCATAAATCCGGACGGTAGTCTTACCGCTAAGCCCGATGGCATTATAGATATTTATACGCCCGTAAACAGGCAAATCCCCGATCCGGCAAACCCCACGCAGCCATACTCCTCACAAGTTCCAGGACTCAACCCTTTTACCGGCCATATCGAAGGTCCGGCGATCAACGCTTCCAGCGCGAACGCGTATGGTATTGTAGGGCTTTTCAATGTTGTCGGAAACGAGCAGGGCGGGTTTGATATTGAAAATACGGGCCAGGCACAATTCAGTGGTAATTATTCGATCCAGGTCGGCTCGCATTTCCTGAATGGCGGCTTCGAGTCGAACATCATGTCGATCTATAAGTACAACGACCAGCTTCCCTGGGACGCCAATCCGTTCAAGGACTCGTTTCTCGTTCATCCATACACCGGCGCGGTTTATTTCACGGACAAGATGGAGTTCAGCGACATCACCTTCGCGCCCGGACTGCGCTTCGATATGTATCAGCCGGACGCCAATCAGATTCCCGATCTTTACAATCCGCTCGGCGTCGGCGCGAATGGACTCACGGCACCGGGATACGCGCTTACTCCCACCAAACTTCAGACACAGCTCTCGCCACGGCTCGCCATTACGTACGCCGTTACGGACCAAACGACCTTTAACTTCGGCTACAATTGGTACTTCAAGGAGCCGAATCTCAATGATGTGCTCACGAATACCGCCGGCGGAAATCTCACTGCAATTGCGCAGGTACTCGCTCGAGGAAATCAAATCATCGGGCAGGCCGGACTCCAGGCTGAAAAAACCAAGGAAGTCGATGTCGGTTTCAGCACACAGCTTTCGGATATTTTCGCCTTTAGTATTACGGGCATTTATAAAGACCTTCGCAATGAGGATGGTCTGGAACTGATTTCAAGCCCACTGCTTCCCATTGGCTACACGGTTTATTCCAATGACCAGTATGGGACGGATCGGTCGATCGAACTCGTCGCGGAAAAGCGCATGTCCGACAATTATTCCATGAAACTGAATTACACTTACGGGGCGGCCATGGGAACTTCTAATTCGGCCACGTCCGCCTATAGCGCGCTCATCAACCAGGATCCGAACTCAGTTCAGGCCGTATTGCCGCTCACGCCTTTTCCCTTAAGTTACGACAAGACCAACGTGATGAACTTCCTGTTTAACCTCAATTATAACAAGGGCGAGGGTCCCACGATTTTTGGCCAAAAATTGCTCGAATGGTTCTCGTTATCTACCACGACCGTGTATTACACGGGGACGCCTTATACCGCCGTCAATCTCAAGGGCGCGCAAATCGGCCCGACCGATGGCGACCGGGAGCCGGATTATTTCGAGACCGACGCCACACTTACGCGTACCATTCCGTTCGAGGATCTCTTTGGCCCGAGCATGAGCAAGCTCTTTCTCGACTTGCAGCTCGAAGTGACTAACGTGTTCAACCGGACCACGCCGCTCTATGTCTATGCTGCGACCGGCCAGGGCAATAACGATGGACTTGGGAACACGCTGCCCTCCAGCACCGAATATTTTAACAACCCGACCAACAGCCTCGGCGGACAGATCGACGCGCTCGGTAATCTTTATTACAACCCACGCATCGATTTGAACCACGATGGTCGCGTAAGCGTGGCCGAGCAGCAAATCGCCTATACGCAATACCGCAACGATTATTTCAATCGGAATATATGGTATCAGGTGCCGCGTCGAGTCTATTTGAACTTCACTCTCCGATTCTAACGGTCGTTTTGACCTTTTTGAAATAATTTTTTTAGCACGAAGCATGATTACTTTATTTTCCACAGGGCGCTCGTTCCGCGTAGTTCGCCCGCGCATTCACGTTGTTCGCTCGCGCATGTTTGGATGGGCGCTTTCCTTCATGGCCATGGCACTTTTGGTTTCGGCCGCTTCCCGGCCCGCCACGGCTCGTCCGTCCGCGAAGAACGGCAAACAATCCGGCGAGCAAATCCAGGCGTTCCTTCGGCAATTGAACGTCTATAGCAACATCGAATTCTATTATACGAACCGCGGCGTTGATTTCAACAGCGGCGGTCTCGGAGAAGGCTGCTTTTGGCCTCGCGGCTCGGGCGACAGCTACATTTTTGGCGGAGGGCTGTGGTTCGCAACCGAAAAGGACCTTCAGGGAAAACCCCATAAGCTTTGCGAGCTTGGATATAACCCAAACTCGGGCGCGGGATGGTACATGGAAGGCGAAGCAAGTCAGGTCGGACTCACGACCGGCAGCGATGGGTCAACTCCTTCGGCAAAATATATCTCCTACGTCGGGCCGCGGTATGACAAAACTTCGGGGAAATACATCCCGGGATCGTCCTCTGTCGTGCCCAACCAGGATTCTTATTGGCCGCTCTGGGACACCAGCGCCACCAAGACGCTAAACCGTAATTATTACTTCGGCGATTATGTCTCCGACGTTGGAACGCGCAAATCCTTATCCCAACTCTCAGGGTCCAATACGCCGCTCGCAAACGGCAAAGTTCCGAAACCGGCCCTTACTTCCGAAGAAGACATCGTCAATTTTTACTCCGATCAGGATCCCTCGAACAATCCGGAATTCCGTCAGGGAACCGGGTATCCGTTCGGCATCGATATTCAGGAGGAAATTTATTCCTGGAGCTTCGGACGCTATCGCGATATGATTTTCGAGCGCCACAAAGTGACGAACAATTCCAGTGAGTTGGGGTCCGGAGCGGGTGACACGCTCATTGATTGCTATATGGCGCCAGCCTACGATCCCGATCTCGATGACGCGGCATCCGGCGCGGCGCAGCAAGATGGCAATAGCTACGTGAACTCCAGTTTGCTCCCGATCATCAATTGCTTGAACCCAGTGGATACCTCGCAACTGCGCGAGCCATACCGCTCCGACCTTACAAAGCTCAACATGGGTGTCCAATGGCGTAATTATGGCCAGCCGCCCAACGGGCAGCAATACGGATGGATTGGCTTTAGCTTCCTCGAAAGCCCTGTGAAAGATTCGGCCGGCAATATTATCGCAAACGACGACAGCGCCGCCCTACATGGATATTGCGCGAACAGCCTGTTCCAGAAAAACCAGCTTGGGCTTACCACGTTCAAGGATTGGACCATCCTGAATGATCCATCGACCGAGGATCTGCGCTATAATTTCGTCTCCTCGGGCGAGAAGGACTTATTCAATGGGGTCTATTACGATCAGCGCCTGCTCATGGCCACAGGGCCCTTTACCTTGCTGCCCGGAAAACCCGGGCAGCCCGGACAATCGGTGGAAACCATAGTTGCCATTACAATCGCGCAGGTCGATAACAAGAGCTACGAAAAGAATTTCGCCGCAGTGCTGCTCCTGACGGATTTTGCGCACGAAGTGTTTGGCGAGATCGATTCCACCGCAGTCGTCGTGGATACCGGTACGCCACCGAAACCAGATACAACCGGGTGGAATTGCTCCTGCAACCATTTTCTTTCGCCAACCTCGCCAAACATTCCGCAGGTCAGCACGACCGCTTTAGACAAAGCCGTACTCGTGCATTGGGATACGGCGGCGGAGATAACGCATCCCAAACTGCTCGTCGCCGCTTCGCTCCTGCCGGATACGACGCTTTCCTTTATGGGCTATCAGCTCTGGCGTTCGACGCGTTCGGACCATGACAGCACCATCCGGCCCGACGGCAACAACCCGGACGTCATGCTCGGCCAGTGGCAGCTCTATAATTTCACCACCGATTCCGTTTTCGATGCCAGCGGCCATTTCAATCACCTGCATTACAAGCGCACGAACACCGTGCCGAATCCCATCCCGCATAACTATCTCGATGTTGGCGACGATACCCACACCGGGGTCCTCACGTCAGCGGAGGGGTTAAATAATAATGTGACGTATTATTATTACGTCATTGCTTTTAGCGAGTACGATTCGCTCAATAAGGTCGGCCCGCTTTATACAGCGATCGTGCCGCCAAAGAACTTTGTCCCGGGGACTCCGAACAAGCCCGCCTTCCTCGTACCCTTTAATGCCGACACGAGTACGAACATCGCGGGCAATTGCCAGGCGGGAAGCGGTAATCCCAAATTGGGTGGGGTAGTGGACGTCCGGCTCAATATTGCCGATACGGGAATTTTCGCCAAACTCTTTACCAACGACACGATCAATGTGAGCTTCCAGCCCCAATGGACGGAAGATAACGATGCGTTTCTCGCCCAAAGTCCGCTTATTTTCCATGTCGATGTGACGGATACGAAGCTCTCGCAGGACAGTGTGCGGAACACGTATGCCAATCTCCAGAATCCGGCGAATAATACCACAGGGTATTCCTTCCCGCTCCTTATTCAGCCTGGCACGACCCTCGTCGAGGGAGGTTCGTCGCAGCCGGATTCCATTATTGTCGCGCAATTTACAACCGACAATCCGGCCTTCGCGCCGAATCAGACCATCGATCATGCGTTCAGCGTCCTTGCCGACGTAAACCTCGAGCAATTGGGCACGCCGTACCGGTTGAATTCCGTAACCGTGATACCCGGACCGAACAATCCAACGCTCAGCACGACAACGGGTATCCTTCGGCTCTCGGAACGCACAAATAATAATTTGGATGGTGTCGCCAACCAGAGCATCTATAATCTGCCAACCGATACGGACGCAACGCGGCCCTCCTTCCTCGGCGCATTGGGCGAGACCTCCTATCAGGTGACGTTTGGAAACGTGATTGGCCCTCCGGGTCCGGTGCAAATTATTCTCACCGATGGCGACACCCTGTACCCGCGGGTTATGCCCATCACCGTAACCATCGATCCTGCAATATGTCCGAATGACACCTTGCGCCTCGTCAAGGACACTGCGACCGATATGACCGAAGAGTTTGACTATCATTTTTACCATAACATCGGTGCCACTGCTAAAGGGTCGAGCACTCCGTATCTTCCACTTTGTAATGACCCCGACACGATGTACGTCCCGAATCCGGGGTGGTATGAGATGGCGGCGTTCCACTATACCGATGCGGCAAATTTCACTTCTCAGCACAGCTCTCCTTCAATTAACCTTCAAGGGCCATCGGGCGGCTTAAGACCCACGAGCGGTGGCTCCGTGGGGCCATATTATTTTCCGATGGGTGGGAATGACAACATCGACAACGGGCCTGGCGCCGGTGGCACGCCTGCGTACCATGTCGTCGTCCATAAACTCAGCGTGGGCGGCGCGGAGATTATCTTCAATGCGCCGGAAATTGCCGACCCCGGCACGACCGGCGATACGATTGCGGGTAGCGCAGGCCACACCAGCCCGAATTCTCCAGATTTTGCGCCGGGCGATAAAGTGATGCTTTCGTTCACTGGATTGATGAAAAATCTGCCGTTCCCCGGTGCGAAGTTTTCCATCAAGACCGAGAGCGGCCCTCCGGTGAGTTTTTTAAATTCGAGTAATTACGTCAATTCCATCCTCGCGCAGGTGCAGGTCGTGCCCAATCCCTATATCGCTACGAACCTCGCTCAGATTTCCACGGATGAGGCGAAGCTGTTCTTTACACGCCTTCCGCCGCGCTGCACCATCGAGATTTATGCTCTCGATGGAACGCTCGTCAAAACGATCGAGCACATCGGGTATCAATCGACGGTCACGCAGGATACGAATGATCTGGCTCAGACGACGACGACCTATCATTACAATCAACTCAGCGATCAAACCGCAGTCGAAGTGTGGAACCTGCAGACGAGCGGGCTGCAGCTCGTGGGCAGCCAGGTACTCTTTGCGAGAGTGATTGCGAAGGACCCGAATTCCGGAGCTGAAATAGGAGAGATTACAACAAAATTCGGCGTGGTCGTGGGGCTATCCAAATAACCCAATAGTGGGGCTATCCCAAAAAATAACCAACTAAACGATTATTAATAGAGTGAAATCGATCATACAAAAGATGAATGAGTACCGTGGCCGGAAAACCCCAACGGAGCGCGCGCTAATCCTCGATCGTAGGCGAGTCCTCGACCGTCGGCGAGTATTCGTATGCGGGCGTGTGTTCGCTATGTCTGCCGCGCTTCTGCTCGGCGAGGCGGGAGAGCGTGCGTTTGCCCAGCAGGGCGGCGTAACCACGAACACCACGGCCGCCAATTTTACGAATGTCGGCGCTTCCGGGTCGGTATTCACCAAGCTGTGGGTAGGCGCGCGCGCCGCAGGCATGGCCGGCGCCTATACCGCCTTGGCGGACGATATTTCGTCGCTCTACTGGAATCCGGCCGGCATAGCAAATCTCCCCGGCGTCAATGTGGGCGCCTCCACCACGCTGTGGTTTGGAGGTGTCACGGAGAATTTTGTTGGGGTCACGCTCCCGGTGAGCGACAAGTACCGGGCCGGATTCGCCCTCACCCTCGTGGATTATGGGAACCTGGCTTACTCCACGATTCAGCAGGATGCGAATGCCGGCGTCTATAACGCGAACGACCTTTCCTTCGCCGGGACGATTGCCGGCTCGCTCACGGATCGTTTCTCGTTTGGAGTAACGGCGAAATACCTTCGCAGTACTATTCTGGACTTGAGCTCCAATGGCATGGCCTTCGACGCGGGTTCGGAATACCTGACCGATTTTTATCACATGAAAATTGCGATGGACCTTACCAATCTGGGACCGAATCAGAATTTCTCCGGCAACAGCCTCGACTTCATTGCGAATAATCCGAATATCAATGCCGTCCGCGATTCGCTTTCGGGCGGTTTGAGCACGCAGGATTACCCGCTCCCGCTCATTTTTCGCATCGGCGTGGCCACCGATGTATTGCAGGGTCAGGCCGAGAACCAAAAGCTGAATATGGACTTCGATTTTTCCACGCATTCCGATGGGCCGGAGCAGTACAATCTCGGTGCCGAATATGTATGGAATGACATGGCCTCGCTTCGCGCGGGATATGCCTTCAATCAGGATCAGCTTGGCTTCGGCATCGGAGCGGGATTTCATTACAAGAGCGAGGATTTTTCCGGAGTTATCGAATATGCCTACAACACGACGAAAAGTCTCGGCGGAATCCATTACATTACGATTACTGGGACGTTCCAATAATCGGCAAGGCTTGCAGGAACAGGGCGTTTCCGTTTTTGCGGGGACGCTCTTGTCATTTAAGGGGTTTTCTAAAAACGGAGAATTTTTTTTCCACTCTCACTTCGGAACGAATCTCCTGCAACTTATGGCTGGGTGAGCATAATTACATTCCGTGATATGAACGACCGAACTATTTTTTCTCCTACCGTCATCCTGACGGCCGGTCTGCTGATGGCGCTCCTTGCGCCGAGAATCGCACAATCGCAGAACCCGCTGGAAGCGGACGCCGTGGCATTTCGATACGACACTGCGCGTGCCGAGATCGAGCTTGATTATGGCGTGATCGAGCGCGCGCTTGCCTTCCAGCAAAAAGGCGCTACCTGGACGGCCGTCACCGCATCGAAGGTGGAAATCTGGCAAAATGGAAGCGTGGCACAACGCAAAGATATTCACGACACGGTGCGATTTACTGGCACCAAGAGTCAGCTCGATTCCGCAGGTGCGAACAAGCTTCTCGGCGCTATGGGCTTTGCCGTTCCCTATATCGCGCCAACGGCGGCAGCGTTTATTTGGCAGCGCGGCGAGAATCTTGGGAAAAAGGGTTTCGATACGATTGTGATCCCGATTACGCTGCCCGATAAGGACGCCACGAAATTTTCCTTTAGCGGGATCGAGCTTGCTTCGTCCGTGGAAAAGTCCACAGGCACTCCAGGCCCGTTCGAGAAAGCGGGATTTATCGTATCCCCGAATCCCTCCGCCATTTTTGGCGAAAATTATGATAAGCTCTTTTATTATACAGAACTCTACGTGCCTCAGTCCTCGATCGGTCCAGGGCAGAGTGCGGATATTATCACCGAGGTGATTGACGCCACGGGCAAAGCCCTTATTTCGAATATCCAAAAGGTGCAGCTGACCGCAGAAACAGTTCCCGTTCTTTTGGGAATCGACATCGATGGACTTGCCAGCGACTCCTATAAATTGCGAATCCGGGCGAAAGTGGAAGATGCCATTCAGGCCGAAACGGAAAAGGCATTTTTTTATTCGTCCGGGATGCAGCTTTCCGAGGAACCGCCGCCGCCGTCTAACTCCGCAGGCAGCGATTCGGTATTGTTTGCCGCTTCAGACTTCGTCCGCATGACCGAGCCGGAAGCCGATGACGCGATTGCCCAATCCATGTATTGGGCAGGCGAGTTCGATCAAAAGGCGGCGAAAAAGCTCACGAATCTCGATGAGAAACAGCGATTTTTGTTTACCTTTTGGCGTACCGAGGACAACAAGCTGCATGCCGAGCACCCGCTCGACGAGTACCGGCTTTTCAAACGGCGTGTCGATCAAGCGAACAAGCAATTCTCGTATCAAAAAACGCCAGGCTGGAAAACAGGACGGGGCCGAGTCTGGATTACCTATGGCCCACCGCCCAACAAGGGGATTCAAACCGTCTCCTTCAAGGCAAGCTATAAGCCATATATCACCTGGACGTACGATCCGGATCCCAATATTCGTTTGCAGAGTGGCTCTTGGGCAGAATTCGATTTCGTCGATCGCATGGGTGGCGGAAATTATTCGCTCGTGAGCGCGAATGTCATCGGTGAAAGTTACGATCCCAATTGGATGACCAACGAGGCGCTGCGTCTCGCGCACTGATGCTGTGGCTGCTAAGGTTTGTGGGCGGTGCATTAGGGCGGCTTGCTTTTTATGCCGGCATCCGCTCGCGCGTCACGCTGGATAATCTCGCGCGGGCCTTTCCCGAATGGACTTCCGCCAAACGCAGGTGCACTGCGGCAAAAAGTTACGCATCGCTCGGCACGGTGTTCTTCGAATTTCTTTTTCTTCGATGTGCGAGCAAAGCGGCAATCGAACGGGGACTCGAGATCGTAAACCTCGCGGAATTTCTTCCATTGCTTTCCGGAGTGAATGGGACGATCTTGCCATCCGGAGCAATCCTCCTTTCCGGCCATATCGGAAATTGGGAGTGGCTTGCGCTCGGATGCGGATTGCGCGTAAAAAAGCCGCTCGACGTCATCATCAAAAACCAGCGATCACGCAAGGCCGAGCAATTTCTCATGCGGATGCGGACGCGCTTCGGCAACCGGATGCTCGACGCCGGAAATGTTCGCGCGATCTTCCGCGCGCTCCGGAACGGTGAGTTGCTCGCCATCCTTGGCGATCAGGCCGCATCCGCCGAAGACGTGCGCGTGCCTTTTTTTGGCATCCCGGTTCCCACGCTCGAAGGCACGGCACGGCTCGCGCTCGCATCGCGCGCGCCCATTCTTTTTCTTCAACCGTATGAACGCACCCGCTGGGGATACCGCTGCCGGTTTCATAACGTTCCGTTCGACGATCTCGTGGAAACCAATCCCCAGACCGTGCGCGAGTTGACCGCGCGCCATACGGCCATGCTGGAAGAGGCTATACGCGAACGGCCGGAGTTCTGGCTCTGGCAGCACAAACGATGGAAACACGCGGAAGACCAACGCTCACAAGCGGACACGCCATGAACGCGCTCATCATTGAAACGGCGTTTCTGGGTGATGCGATTATTTCGCTCGGCCTTGCGCGCGAGTTGAAGCGGCTGGACCCCGCGTCGCGCGTCACCTATCTTGTGCGCTCCGGCATTGAAGATGTGATTGCAAGCTCGCCCGATGTCGATCGGGTTATCCCGTTCGATAAGCACGGCTCGGAACGCGGCATTGCCGGCATTCGAGCGAAAGCCAGCGAGCTTAACGAATGTGGTTTCGACACACTGTTCCTTCTCCATGCGTCGCGCCGTTCGCAGGCGCTCGCCGCGCTCGTTTCCTGTGATGTGAAAATCGGATTCGACACAATGACGCACGCCCATCTTACGCATACTGTTGCTGACGCAGGGTGGTCGAACCGTTACGAGCGTACGATTCTGCTGCTCCGGGCGATTTTTCCCGACGCGAATCTTGGGGTGCTCCCACGCATTATTCCTCCACTCGCGCCGCTGCTGGCTCCGTTTCTTTATCGCTGGAAAAAATCCGTCGCACTTGCGCCCGGAAGCGCATGGGAAACGAAAAAATGGGGAGACGAAAAATTTTTCGAGCTTGCCAATGTGCTGACGGAACATGGAATTGGGGTCATGGTCATCGGCGGAGAAGAGGAACGCGCGCTTGCCAAGCGTATCCGGGAAGCTTGCGCGGCAAAGGCCGTGCTCGATCTCGCCGGCCGCGCGAATTTTCTCGTTTCGATGGCCGCGATCGAGCGCGCCTCGCTGCTCGTGGGCAATGACAGCGCGCCGGCGCATGCCGCCGCAGCCGTCGGCACACGCGTGCTCACCATTTTTGGTCCGACGTCGCCTGCTTTTGGTTTTGCGCCGCCCGATGGGACAGGAGAAATAATCGAACTGCCCACGCTGTGGTGTCGCCCCTGCACACCACATGGGAGTCATATTTGCCCCATCTACACGCATGAGTGCATGGAAGGGATTGGAGTGAGTGAAGTTTTGGGAAGGATATTAAAAGAGTTGTGAGGAAACACCGACTTAATCAGAGATTGCTTTGTCACGGAGCGATTTCACGCCGCTCGATGCCCAGGATTTGCGAGCCTGGCGCCACAGCTTTTATTTTGTCGAACATAACCGGCCCGATATTTTTCGCGTAATAAACCACCCAGTAAGGGATGATGTCCGATTCCGGATTCGCGCCCGAAAGCTCGTGTGCATAGCGCACCATGAGAACGTCCGGATACTTTTTGGTGATGTTGTTTGTCACAACCTGAAGCGTATCGAAATGCGCCAGCACATGCCCCGTGATGGGGTGCGATTGATGGTCTTTCGTCACAAGCGTTCCCGCGCGCCAGGAAGAATCGTTTGCAAAAAGATTGCTTCGGAGCAGGACGAGGCCGCCCGTATCGGGATGCCAATAGCCAACAGGTAGCCCGGGAATAGGATCGATCTTGCGCGCTGTATTTTCTGTATCGTAACCGGTCGTGGTGAGTATCCACGGATTCGTGGCATTCCATCCCACTTGTAGCATACGGCTTGAGGGCGCGGATAACGTAGTGGCTGTTGGGGCAGTAATCGGAGATGTGTAAATACCTCCCTTGTACAGAAAAATAATCTGGGAACTGTTCACATCGAGCGAGGTCACGGGTTTGTATTTGAGGGTTGCTTCCAAAGTCCATAGCGTTGTGGGTTGGCCGAACCACTCATAAATTCCGCTGTCCGTTCCGGCGAATGCCGGCTCGGTTTGGTTTTGACTTCCAAAGCAATAGATGGTATTCGAGCTGGTCGCTGGGCGAGAGGGGCCGACACTGGGCTTTCCAAGCGTCAGCGAGATGGCGCCAATTTGGCCATCGGTTGTTCCTGCGAGCAGATAAGTAGTACTCGCCGTTTGATATTTGCCCAGCGCGCTTACTATGCTAATTTGGAAAAGTGGAAGAGAGGTAAACGGGTTGCCGCTATTCGAAACCAAGATCCCAGGTTGGCTGGCAACCGTTGCGAAGAGACTGTCATGGCTATTAACCCAAAGAAGCTGTTTGATGGTATCTGTGGGAAACCCAGAGGTAACGTAAGAATTCCATACTGACATTGCACTAATAGGAGTATTCGTATATAAAATTTTTCCCGAAGCAGTACCGGCAAAGATGATACCCTTATCGCTATTCACCGCGAGCGCGGTAACATCGCCATTTGGGTACCCGCCAAGATAAAAGGAATCCTTGACGCCGGGATTGTAAAAATAAATTCCAGAATCGGTGGCGACGATGATTTGGCGAGAAGGATTTTCCGAGATCGTAATCGCGGTGGGGGGCACTGAATCGAACACTTCCGAAGTATCCTTGCTGAAATACGAGCCCGGATCGAGAACGAGGATGGAACTGTCCGCAAAACCGGAAGCGTAAATGCTGTCTTGATTGACGATACATTCAATGGTTGGATGCCCGAACTCGCTCACGGCGAGCGTTCCATTAGCAGGGGATGAGAAGGCGAGCGAATACAAATACTTAGGGTTCCCAGTCGTGTCGTCGAATTTTGCGGGCGCCTGCCCATTCGTCCAAAAATAGGCGTCGATGTTTCCAATCGGCTGCTGCGAAACGGGCGCAACGACAGCCTGCGTGCAGCCCGCAAACGCTGCCGCAAGGACGATGCAGCCGAAGAAAAATAGTCCGCGCATAATGCTATGGATGGAACGAAAGGCCGAGCGTGATGCCGATTGCTCTCGACGTAAGCGCGCCGCCGGACGAGGCTGTAATAATTCCCTGCGTTATATTTTGAGGATTACTCGAGTTGCCCTGATTGACGCGGGAAATATCGAACGAGACGCCGCCACGGAACAGGAGCGCCGGAGTAAGATCGTACGCCGCGCTCGCCTCCGCCATGCCAAGCCATGCCACGCTGGGTGTCGTAAACGCCGGGCCGCCTGCCAACGAAACCGAATAGCGCATCCGGTCTTGCGGATTGAAGGTCTCGGTCGCCGAAAGCGCGCACCAGAATGCGGGAACGGAATTTACATAATCGTCTGAAAATTGATTATAAAATTGGCTGTACTGGTTCGCGGATGTTCCATGTGTAAATGGCTGATATTGCGCGAAGCTTGTCTGTCCCACGCGCACGCCTGCGGATGTCCACGGACTGAACTCGTATTCCACGCCAGCTTCGTACGACGGCGCGAAAAAGTTACCGCTGTAAACCTTCTTGTTATCGAGCACATACTGACTAAGAGCAGAGGATGGTGAGGGTGTAATAAATCGCTCACCCGCCGAAGCATACACGCGCAGCGGCATGAAGCTCGAAGCATTCTCTTCGATGGGATATTGATTGAGAATATCATGCTGTAGCCGGTAGCTGATGGGCTGCTCCCGAATGCCGATCGCTCGAAGATCGAGCGGTGGCGGTTCGGGCGGCTTCTCCTGAAGAGGAATCACGGTTGCCGGAGGAAGCTGTTGCGGTGGAGTATTCACTGCCGTGGGAGGGTTCTCGTGCGACGTCGTTGTGGAACCATCCTGTTGCGTCCGTTCCGTCGTTGCTGTCCCTTTCGTTCCTACCGAGTTATTCGCAATCCGGTTTGCAGAACCATTCTTTATTGCCCCTTTTGGCGTTGCCGCTCCGTTCGATTCCGCCGAGTTGTTCGCAATCCGGTTCGTGGAACCATTCTTTATTGTGCGTTCTGTTGCTAACGTGCCTTTTGTCCCCACCGAATTGTTTACGCTCCGATTTCCGGAACTATTCTTTATTGCACTCCCTGTTGTTGTCGTTCCGTTCGATCCCACCGAGTTGTTCGCACTTCGGTTTGCGAAAGCATTCGTTGGCGTTCCGTTGGTCGTTAGGGTCCTTTGCATCCCTTTTAATTGCAGCGCGGCATTGGAATGCCCGCTGACCGAATTCGCCATATTGGAGCCAGTCGAAGCTGTATTCCGTGGAGCATTCCCCGTCCCATTATTATTTGACGGGGTTCCCATCCCATTACTCAACGTCTTTTCGGACACGCCGCTTTGCGACCCATGGGTCACAGGAGACCCATGCTCGGTGGCAAAATACCAGACCCCTCCCGCAAGCAACAATGCGGCAAGCAGCAAAAACACATTGATCCACGACGAACGAATGGAACCCAGCCACCCTGCCGCAAAGCGGTTACGGCGATCGCTTGGCGCGGCGAGATAGGGAAGCTTTATGGCAAGCACCGGTATTTGCGTGGCAAGCTCGCGCTGGAGCGCGAGCGGAGCGCTCACCGGTTTCCGCACGACCGAATAAAGATCCTGCAAGCGCAGGTGCGCATCGAAGAGCGCGCGCTCGGAGCTGTGGGCATGCTCGCCGGAAATTCCGGCAAGCACATCCTCACGGTCCGCTTCCGGGAGCGAGCCATCGAGATAGGCTAAGATTTTTTCTTCAAAGTTTGCCATTAGTGCTGTCCTCAAGTGCATAGGCCGAGCATGATCGATCATCCACGAAGCCGTTCACTTTAAACCCTCCTTGTTATCGTTCGAAAATGGGTCGTCATGGACCAAGTCCCACAATTGCTCGCGCATCGCAAGTTTCGCGCGATAAATTCGCTGCCGCACTCCGCCGAGGGTGAGGTTTAGCTGCTCGGAAATTTCCTGATACGAAAGCCCGTCGAATTCCCTGAGCACGAACGGCTCGCGGATTTCGATGGGCAAACTTAAAATTGCGCCTTCGACGCGCTCGCGAAGTGTCGCTTGCTCCTCGCGGAATTCCGGCTGGAGGGTCCGGTCGGTCGAAGGCAGTTCGTATGCCATGTCGTCCAAGCCCACCAACTGCCGTCGCCGCTTGTGGTTCAGATATGTTGTGCGGACGATGGTGTAGAGCCAGCCGAGCACGTTCGTCCCGTGCTCGCCATCTTTCGAAACGACGGCGCGGAAGGTATGCGCCTTGCGATAGACCTTGATAAATGTCTCCTGAAACAGATCGCTGGCGAGATCGCGGTCGCCGCCGGCCAGTCGAAGCGCAAAGGTAAAAACTTCCGCCTGACGCCGCAAGTATAGCTCGACGTAGCCATCCTCATCGCCCCGTTGAAACCGCTCGAGGAGTTCGTCGTCAGTTACCTCTTTGGGAGGCCGGACCATGTTGATCGTTTGCGTAACCGCTGCGCCATTGCCTGTTGCCGGAGCGCTGAGGGTTGGCGCATCCAGAACATCTGCCGTGACCGGTAATGCCGATCCATTGACCGGTAGAGCCGATCCATTCATCGCAGGATAGGATTTTTGAACCACGCGGCCTCCCAGCGCCACGTTTGGGCGTGCTCCGGCACTACGCGTCCTTTTCAGGCTCAGCGATCCGATCGACATCATAAGCTAAACACGCCAGGGGCAAAAGAGTCACAGAAAAACATCGCCTGTTCCAGCAAATAGCCCGTCTCCCAGCAGGGAGAGGGGTAGGGTTGAGGGGTTATTCTTTTACGAGCTTCACCGGCTGAACTTCCCGCCCGTTAAACATTCGGCAACCTTTTAACGAAACGTTACTCTCTGCAAACATGCACAATAAAATTCTGGAACAAGTGAAAGCTTAAAAGAATAATCTTTTCTTATAGCAATCTATAAAAAATAGAAAAACTCGGGAATCCCGGGAACTCGCTCTTGCCTGTTGCATAAATTCATGAAAAGTTCGATGAGTATTAACCGAGCACACACATTCCGAGCACCCATTTTCATGGAGAATGCTATATTTATTTGTAACCGGAGGGGGGTCAGTGCGTTTTAAATATATGAATACTCTTCGCTTATCCCTTCTTGCCGTAATTCTGCTTGTTTTAGCGCCTTTTACACTTCGCGCTCAATTTTTGGGTCAGCAATCGCTTTCGGAATCGTCCTATGTCATCGATCAATCGGGAAATCTTTGGTCTTGGGGACGAAATTTATACGGCCAGCTCGGCGTGGGCGACCGAACGGATCGGAATACGCCAACGATGGTTCCCGTCCCACCGGGGGCGAGCAAATGGGTGCTCGTGGCCGGCGGCGCGAGCTTCGCCGTGGCTGTGGCCGACAGCGACAAGCTCTATGCGTGGGGATTGAACGATAAAGGCCAGATCGGAACCGGCATCGCCGGCGGGCTTTATGTCGCGCCGGTGAGAATTCAGAATCCGCCGTATGTGACAACGTGGAAATGGGTCTCGGCCGGAGCGGATCACTCAGAGGCGCTGACGACGGATGGCCGTCTTTTCGCGTGGGGCGATAACGCGCAGGGCCAGCTTGGAGTTGGCAATACGGAATATCTCCTCACGCCGCAGCCAGTCGAGTTCCCAACGGGCGTATCGGCCTGGGGCGCGGTTGCTGCCGGGCCGGGTTACACGATGATGCTCTCGCAAAGCGGCCTCCTCTATGGCTGTGGGATGGACAGCCTTAGCACCTTTCAACCCTTCGAAGGTCCGGTGCTGGCACAGATAGATCCGTTCCGCGTCTATTCTCCGCTGCCCTGCATTGCCGCGTCGTACCGTTTGGAATCGCGAATCGATCAGAACGCTGATCTGCCGGGGCCTTATTATAAAGGGATTCGCCTTTTGTGGATTGCTCCGACGCATGGCAATATAGATTCCATCGCTGCGGTCGCCGATGGCGGAAGGCATGCCTTGCTGCTCTCCATGCTCGGCACGCTTGGAGCGACCGGAGATAATACCTACGGCCAGCTTGGGATTGGCGTTTTTGGCACGAAGATAAAGGAGGGTATAATTCCCTTTCCATCCGGCGTGACGCAATTTGTGGCTATCGCGGCTGGGTTGAATCATTCCCTCGCCGTCGGCAACGATGGCTGGCTCTATGCATGGGGCGATAACAGCGTGGGCGAACTTGGCGTCGGCGCCGCGCCAAATCAGGCGAAACCGGTTAAAGTGCTAAAAGTGTGCGCTTCACTGGCGATGTCCGGGAGTTCAATTGCCCCCGCAACGTTCACCGAACCCTATACTATTACACTCGTGGTCAGCAATGGAAGCTCTGGGTTGCCGCTCACCAATGCCGATGCTTTCTTAGTGCTCGGCGCGCCGCTAACGTATCTCGATAGCGTCCCCGACAAGCGATTGTCTTCTCAAGTTTTGCCTGGAAACAGCGATTCGATCTCCTGGAATGGTACCATCCAGTATTTCTCCAGTCAGGATACGGCCATTTTCTTTGCTTATATCCGCGCGAATGGGTCGGCGCCGCTGTTTATCACCGGCAAGATGTTCGAACCCGGAACGACGTTCATCTCGCGCATCTTCGCGCACGTCCAGGACTCGATCACCGGCCAACCCGTATCAGGCGCGAAAGTGCTTGGAGTGCGCGGCGTGGACACAACGGACGAGGGAGGAAATTTTATTTTTACGCTTCCCCTCGACAGCTTCTTTTCCTGCGAGATTGTAAAGGAGAACTACAATACCGCCTCCCAAGTGTATTACATGGTATTGGACACGCTCACTAACCTCACGTTCCTGCTCGGCCCTTCGAATATTCGGGGAACGTTTGTTCTTCCCGCGCCGCCGTTTGTTGGCGATAGCATTCTCCAAGTATATTATCCCGATTCGCTCATCGGCTTTGCGCTCTCGCGCCGCGAGATTTTCCGAACCCGCGATAGCGGTATCAACTGGTCTGCGCTCTATGAAGCGAACGAGGACTTACACGACGTGAAATTCCGCGACCCCACGCATGGATGGGTCGTGGGCGATGGCGGGACCATCCTGAATACGACC
This sequence comes from Ignavibacteriota bacterium, assembly GCA_003151825.1. Lineage (GTDB taxonomy): Bacteria > Bacteroidota > Ignavibacteria > Palsa-1295 > Palsa-1295 > PALSA-1295. The sequence goes on along the minus strand of PLYO01000022.1, from coordinate 27,640 downwards.
GACACCGGCGAAACCTGGCAGCCGGGCACCATCTTTTTTGGCGGCCCAAACGGCAATAGCACCTATTTCCTGAACGCGAGTATCGGCTATTCCGTGGGCGATGGCGGCTCTTCGTCTGTGACCTACGATGCCGGCGCAAGTTGGGCGCCCATGCCCGAATTTCCCCATAATGCCACTTCGATCAATTTCTTCAGCCTCGCGGGGCATGCCGCAGCTGACGAAGGCGTGCTGAATTACGATGGAGAGCCAAGTGTGGTCAACTCGATTGTTCGTGGGCGGCTGACTTTCGGCAATCCGCCGGAGCCAATTATGGGTGCGAATGTCGATCGTTATTATGTGGTTGTGCTCGGCGATACGGACACCGTCAGTTCCCTTCAAGACAACGCCTATACGAACGAGCAGGGGAATTTTGTTTTTAGCGGCATCGATGGCGCTTTCCCTTATGAGTATCGTATGCATTTCACTGACAGCGGCATTGCAAAGACGAAAACATTTTCCAAGATTAAAGGAAAGCTCCACGAAATCATCACGCTGAATTACAATGACTACGCTCCGTCTCCTCCGGACACGGTGCTATCCGTGAGTGCAGTTTCCGAAGCGGCGCTCTCGCTCGAGGTAAGCTCTTCGGAGTCTTATGCCCGCATATTTTACAGCCTTCCTTCGTCAGGACGGGCGCGGCTTGTCCTGCAGGATGTTTTGGGGCGAACCGTGCGGACGATCTCCGATGGATTCAGCGCTGCCGGTCCGCAGCAGACAGAAGTTTCGCTCGCGGACGTGCCCGCCGGCGCCTATTATATCACGCTCGAAACCGGCGAAGGGAGTTTGACCAGGAAATTTGTGATTGTACGATAGTGCACTTTGGCAAAAAAAAAGAAACGATTTCGCCGCTTAAGAGTTATCCGACTTGCATTCGGTTATTTTTTCAATGGCTAAATCTTTAAAACTTCAATTGGTAACGCCCGACCGCTCGATTTTCGATGGCGAGGTCGAGGAGTTTACCGTTCCCGGCGCTGTCGGGCCGTTCACGGTGCTTTTAAATCACGCGCCGATTGTCTCGGCGCTCGTTCCCGGCATCTTCAAATGGAAGGATAGCGGCCGCGAAACGAAACTTCTGCTCGGAGGCGGATTTCTCGAATTTCACGAAAATACAGGCGTCGTGCTCGCAAGTTCCGCCGAGCGAGTCGAAGATATCGATGTCGAACGCGCCGAGCGTTCCCGTCTCCGCGCCGAGGAGCGGCTCCAGCACGCGATGGACGGCACCATTGACTACGAGCGCGCCCGCGCTTCCCGCGACCGCGCCAAAGCCCGCATCGCCGCGAAAAATCTTGTTCGTGGTTGAATTAAAACTTTCTCTCTCTATTCTTCGGGCTTCGCATTCACAGCGTTCATCGCCTTCTGCACTCCGAAATCCACAATTTCAAAACATGCATCAGCGGCGCGGCGGGTCATTTGTTCGGCAGTCTCTATCTCATCCGGCTTAAATCGCGATAGCACAAAATTCACCTGATCTCCACGATGAAAATTGGAACCGATGCCGCATCGGAGGCGCGCGAAATCTTCCGTTCCCAATTCATAGATAATCGAAGAAAGCCCGTTATGCCCGCCATCCGAGCCTCCTAAGCGAAGCCTCAGCGTGCCGAGCGGCAGCGCAAGATCGTCGGCAATCACAATCATTTGCGGAATGGGAACCTTGTAAAATTGCAGCGCATCCCGAACAGCCCGGCCCGAAAGGTTCATATACGTCGTGGGCTTCACAAGCAATAATTCCTCAGAGCCGCGCCATCCCTTCGCAACATAATATTCCCCTTTGCCGGCGCGCCATCCGGTGGAACGTTCGAGTTTCCGCTCCAAAAGTTCCGCGACTTCGAAGCCGACGTTATGCCTTGTACCGGCATATTCCTTCCCTATATTGCCAAGACCTGCAAATAGCCACATAGTGTAGCGCAAACTTTAGTTTGCGATTGTCGCGCTCGGATCGCAAACTAAAGTTTGCGCTACATTCGCAAGTTTAAGCCTTTCCTTTTTCAGCAGGTTTACCCTTTTCAGCGGCAGGTTTGCCTTTCTCGGCAGCGGCAGTCTTACCCTTTTCAGCGGCAGGAGCTTCCTCTTCATCCTTCTTGCCCTTGGCCTTGATTTGCTCCGGCTCGGCGATGACCGCATCGGCCACCACGGCAACTTCTTCCGCAGCCTTCGGCGCGGCGATGGTAACGATCACCGCATGGGAATCGGTGGCGATGGTGTAATCTGCATTCGCGGGCAAATCGCTCACATGGAGCGAATGGCCGATTTTCAGATTGCTAATATCGAGTTCGATATGCTCGGGAATTTTGTCCGGCAACACCTCGATCGAAAGCTTATGCAGCGAAAAATCCATAATGCCGCCATCTTTCACGCCGGCGGCGGTGCCGACGAGGCTCACCGGCACATCGATCCGGATTTTCTCATCAGCATGAATGAGGATAAGATCGATATGGCTCACCCGGTCGGTCACCGGATGAAACTGCACTTCGCGCAAGACGCAGCGCTGCGGCTGACCATCGAGATTCAGGCTGATGGTATGCGTTTCGTTCGTGAAGATGAGCGGACGAAGATCCAGCTCTTTCACATGGAAGGGAATGCTCGGCTCGCCGTGGCCATAAAGAATTCCGGGGACCCGCCCCTTTTGCCGAAGCTGAAGCGCGGACGACCCGCCTAATTTCTTGCGCGATTCCGCGTTAATCGTAAGTTCTGACATAATGTTCTATCAGCCGCCGCACACTTACGTCCCCAAATGGAGCAGTGCCCAACAGCGCTGGTGGAATGAATACCCAAAGCCGAAGCCTGGGTGCTAAAAGTGTGCACCGTAAGCAAAATCCTGAAAGCTTTGGTTCTCATTGTGAGCAAAGTAGTGAATATTTACCCTTCGGAAAGCCACGACTTTCTTAAAGAAAGAAATGCCGCTTTCTACCCTCAGCACAAAACGGCGGGTGACCTCCATGGCAATCTATTATTCGATAGCACAATGAGCGCGCATCGCCCATAGCGATGCTTCCTGCCGCAGGATGCCCGCCCTCTCGGGCATCCCGCGCGCCGGACGCTCTGAATGGGCATTCCCGCCCACCCATCCTCCCCGAACCGAGCGCGCAGCCTCATCGTTTACCACGGCATGATCTCTAAGTCCGCGTTTCTCGCCGTTATACTATTATTTTTCGCAAGCGCTACGCGCGCGCAGTTCGAGCATACTACGCCGCCGCTCCCGCTCGCCGGCGAGGGTGGCACGCTGGCCTTCGAGCGCGCCGAGCTTTCGTTTGCGCCGCAAAGCACGGGCATCGAAAATTGCGTCAACATTGCGATCGATAACACGACCGACCACCCACGCCTGCTCACGCAACTAAAATCGCTCGACCCCAAACATTTTTACGTCACCTCGCCGGCGCAGGAGATGATGCCGCTCACCATTGGCGCGAACACGACCTTTTACCTGAACCTCTGTTTTAAGGCCGATGAAGTCAAGCCGTATCAAAGCGAGGTCCTCGCAATTTTTCAGGGCGATACGGTTCCGCTCAAGGTCTCGGGACGTGGCGTGGCGCCGCCGGAGGTTGTGCCAGTTCCCAAAGAGACGGGCATCACGGAAGTCCACTATAAGAAGCACCATTGGACGTTCCAGTTTGGACTCAAAACTCGCGGGACCGTTCATCTCACGCTCGAAAACATGATGGGCAAAATTGTCCGCAATTTCCCGTTCGAAGCCGTGAAAACAGCCGGCTATTACGAGACTCCTTTCGACGAGAAATCGGACATCGGCAAAGCGTTACAGAAAGGTTCGTATATCCTGCGTCTCGAAGCGACCGATCTCCAATCGCACTCACTGGCGCATTCCTCGAAGCTCATTACGATTAAGTAGCCATCCCGATTTTAGGAACTTCTGATTAGTCCATTTTCAAGAACGTCATTGCGAGGAGCGACGAAGGAGCGACGAAGCAATCCCGTGAGAGCAACTGTAATCTCAACGGATTGCGTCGTCGTCCCTCCGGGACTCCTCGCAATGATGTTCGTAATCCTTTGGGTTCTCGCAGCGATTTCACCTACGATTGCGCGGGCACAAATGACGGGCTTTAGTCCCGCAAGCCAACGCGCCGAGCTTGCTATCGAAAAGCGGCTCGTGGATGAAATAAAGCCCGATACACTCCGCGCCATCGTTACCGCGATCAGCAAAGAAGTTCACGTTGCCGGAACTCCTGCCCAGGCCGTCACACGAGATTATGTCCTAAACCGTTGGAAAAAAGCGGGGCTTTCGACGAAGGTGTATCCTTACGAAGTCGATATTCCGCTTGCAAAAAGTTCTTCGCTCGAAATGCTCGCTCCGGTAAAGAAAACATTCGATCTCCATGAAGATAAAACGGCATTCGACCCGGATGGCAAAGAGTATCCGTGGGTCAACGGCTATTCCGCGCCGGGAACGGTAAGCGGCGATGTAGTCTATGTGAACTATGGCCTTCATGAGGATTATCATGTACTCGACAGCTTGGATATCAGCGTGAAGGGCAAGATCGTGATTGCGCGATATGGCAAAAGTTACCGAGGCATCAAGGCGCAGCTTGCCGAACTGCATGGCGCGGCGGGGCTGCTCATTTATTCCGATCCCTCCGGCGATGGCTATGATGAAGGGGACGTGTATCCCGCCGGCCCGATGCGTTCGAGCGGCGGCGTGCAACGGGGCAGCGTTTATAACGGCCACGGCGACCCGACCACCCCCGGCTACGCTTCGGTTCCCGGAGCCCGGCGTGTTTCGGCGGACTCGATGTATCCTACTCCAAAAATTCCCGTCATTCCAATTTCCTATGGTATCGCGCAGGAAATTCTCGGCACAATGCACGGTCACGATATTCCGAATTCGAGCTGGCAGGGCGGCCTTGCGTTTCGTTATCACATCGAAGGAACGAATAGAGGGAGTGTGCAGGTAAAGCTGCACGTCGAATGCGATACGGGATTGAAGCCAATATGGAATACCGTCGCGACTGTCCAGGGTTCGACTTGGCCCGATGAGTGGATCATCATTGGCGGACACCGCGACGCCTGGTGCTATGGAACGGAGGATAATGCCTCGGGCTGCGCGAGTTCCGTCGCGGCGGCAGAAGCATTTGCGAAACTGCAAAAGGAAGGAATTCGTCCGAAGCGATCGGTAATGTTCGTTACGTGGGATGCGGAAGAATGGGGGCTCCTCGGCTCGACGGAGTGGGTCGAGCAATTGGAGAAGGAACTCGGCGCAAAAGCTATCGCCTATATCAATCAGGATGAGTGCGCGACGGGTACTTCGTTCTCGGCGGGAGCCGATCCAATGCTGCGCTCTCTCGTGTATGAAGTAAGTAAATCGGTTTTGGATGGGAGTGGGAACCCAGTCTATGATAAATGGATGGAGCGTGCTCCGAAAAGAGATGGTGAGGTGGCGCAACCGGAGATCGGGCTTCTCGGCGGCGGGAGCGATTTCTCGGCTTTTTACAATCACCTCGGAATTCCATCGCTGGAACATGGCTTTGGCGGGCCGTTCGGGCAGTATCATTCCAATCACGATAACATCGGGTGGACAATGCACTTCGGCGATTCCAGTTTTCGGTATCACGCGGCATCTTCGCAATTTGCGGCGGTCGAAGCGATGCGCCTTGCCAATGCCGATGTGCTGCCACTCAATTTTACCGCGCTGGGACAGTGGCTTCTCACTGCCGTGCAGCATGAAAAAGTTCTCGCAATGAAAAACATGCACGATTCCTCCGGTTTCGGGCCTCTCGAAAACGTTATCGACACATTGATAGCCGCGAGCAAACAATTTACCGAAGCGCGCGACAAAAAAGGACTTTCAGAAAATTCTCCTCTCATTCAAAATCCTGCGCTTGCGGATTCGGTGAACCAATTACTGCGATCCGTCGGATTTGCCTTCACTGCGCCGGAGGGATTGTTCTTCGATAAATGGGAACGGAATATGCTTGTCCTCGCCGATCCCGATAATGGCTATGCCGATCTCGAACTTCCGGCGCTCAGCGTTGCATTTCGCGGCAAAAACGGGTATGAGGCAAATCGTGCGACCATCGAGCTCATTCGCGCCGTCACGAAAGCCACGAAAATACTTGAGGACGTTACGCAGCGCCTCGATGCGCTTTGACAAATTTGGAAGTATGTCCTATCTACCTATCCGGCAGCCCGGCCCAATCGGGCTGAATCACTTCGACTTCGCTTCCCTGAAGCGCCTGCACGACTACATCGTCCGATTCCTTGAGCTTGGTCCATCCGCGAAAGACGGTATCGCAATCGAGCACAACTTGCATGTAGTTGTTCTCCGAAAGCAGCGCCACATGGATAATCTGATCGGGAGCAACGGTCACATCGGGCCGCGTAAGAAACCGGTGATGTCCGGAATCCAGCGATACGTAGGACTGGGTCGCGGTTACAATAATACCGGAATCGCGAACATCGCGGGCCTCGACGACGGGCCGCACGAGAATTCGGAATCCTTCCCCATGCCGCAGCCGCACACCCATCGTAATAAGATATTGCGTGGCGCCATAATAACTAAGGTCAATGGCGGCGGTGTCGCGTAGCGTTGCCATCTCGATACTATGATCGACCCCTGGCAGCGAAGTAAGAATTTCACAGCTTACGACGTGCGGCCCACCCATGGAGAATTCATACGGATGGCATCCAACGGCAAAAGCCATGATGAAGAGAATTCCAATATGGGCGCAGAGATTTTTCACGGCTGGCTGCTCCATGCGTCCGAGGTGGTCGTGTGCAGCGCACGGATGGTTTCCGGCGTTTTATTCCAATCGCCGAGAAACAGCGTGACTCCGAGATAGGCGGTGCTGAAGTTTTGAGACAGTGCTTCGGCTCCGGTATTCAAGAGCTGCGGCGAGAATGCTCCCGGCGAACCGGAGGCATAGCCAAAAGTAATGCCGATGTTTTCATGCGTCCAGGTATCGAGCTTGAGCCGCGCGCCGATATTGATGACGTTCGAGGGATAGTAATTATACTCGACAAAAGGTTCCACCATTAAATCCTCTCCAAAAATATATTGCCGGTAACCTATGCGGAGCGGCAGGATTCCAATTGCCTGATTGGTAAACCCCATGCCCATCCAGTTCACGAGCGAGGTGCCCGCCCAAAAATGATAATTGGCAAACGGCAGCGGGATTTCCACATTGGCCAGCTTGACCTGCGCCGCATTGAAGGGAAATGTCGAGTTCTGCAAGATGCTCGTATCTTTTGGAGAAGTTACAAAAAAAGAGGCTTCCAGAATATTGATATTGATTCCCGTGTAGGCGTAATACTTCCATTCGCGTTCCGTCTCTTCCGGGAGATTGGTGAAATCGAGTACGCTCATGCCAAGCCCCATATAAGGGAATCCTACTGTTTTATTATTGCCCGTCCACTGGCTGAACCCATCGGCAAAGCCGGCATAGGCGCGGAGATTGAGTCCCGCGAGCGAGCCAAGCTGCAACTCGCCGCCGGCATTGATGTATCCGGATGGATAAACACTCACTCCAAAAAATGGCGAAAAAATGACATACGGAATTTGATCGCGAATATAGACGCGGCGCCGAAGATAGATATTGGTGCCCCAGCTCTGAAGCCAATGATTGCGGTCTTCATCCTGCGCGAGGAATTCGTAGGCGCTCCATCCCAGAGTCCAATTAGGCGCGTCGTTGAACCAGCGCAAACGATATTCGTAAGGCATGAAGCGAATTAGCTCGCCCTTGAATAGTTGGCTCCCGTTCGTGTTCTGTGGATGGAGCGAGTCCGTGAGTTTGTAGAGCGTTCCAGAGACTGGCGCGCCGGATGACGTCGCAAGAAATTGCGTGCTGTTGGCCAGCGCATAGACGCCAAACAAGCCCGGACCGAGACCATTCATCGTGGAAGAACCGATGAGTCCGGCGGTTTCGATGCCGCCCGCGCGAAGGAAATTAGGGTAATCCCGGTCATGCGTCGAATCGTGGGAAAGCGTGTTGCGATTGGCATGCGTCTCGCGCGAAGACGGGAAAATGACGCCATTGTCCGTGCTGGCGCCGGGCGCATTGTGCGCAATCTCGCGCGTGGTCGTATCGCGATCGGTGATCGTGTAATAATCGGTCTCGGTCCGCGTGATGGGGCTTTCGATACGCGAAAAAAAACATCCCGAAAAAAGCCCGGACAGTAACACCAGCGTAGCAAGGGTGAGCGCAAGCGATGGAACTCGTTGTGATCGTATCATCCCAATATCGTTTGAAGAGATAGATTTAAGAAGCAGCCGCAGCCTATCGGCAAGGCCGTGGACTTTTACAAACCATAATTTTCTCACGTGGGTTGCCGCAAAGATAAAAATAGTTTTCCGAACTACGGCGAAGTGCAACGGTGATATTCGTGAAGGAATAATCAATGACGAATGGGGGATTGCCCGGCCCCTCATTTGTCATTCGTAATTGTTCAAGCTCCCTTTGGCACTTCAAGTGGCCGGTCGCGGTGCATGAGAATCCAGTCGCCGTTTTCGGCGAGCGCTTCGCGGCCGAGTTCGGCGAGGAAGGCGCGCGCGTCGGCCAAACGGTTCTCGCCGAGGAGCTTTTGAAGATGCTCGGTAGCGCGATGGTAGAACACACTCATCCGGTCGTACTGGCGCTTGGTTTCTGCGAAGGCATTTTTTTGCAGCCAACTATGCAGGACTGCGCCGGCAACAGGAAAAACGCCAATTCCCAGAAGCAAATATTCATTGTGCTCTCTAAAAACGAACGCTTGCACTGCGGCAAGAATAAGGGCGGCGCCGAAGAGGAACGTAATCTGCCGCTCGTGCCCGTGTAGGCGTTCGTGGTCGCGGTGGGCGGCGCGGGCGAAGTATTTCGCCTGATCCTCGACCCAGTATTTCAACGCGAGCTCCAGCCGCTCCCGATCCAGCGCCTGTTCCTCGGGCAAGCCTGGGCCTGCGAACCGGGTGTTCCCAATCGTGCAGGTGCGGATGGCATGGCGAATCCAGTCGAGCTCGCTGCGCTGTTTTCGCATATAGAAATCGGCGGCGGAGTCCTCGATGCCGGCTAATTTCCAGAAAAATTGGACGCGCAGCCCTTCGGCTAAAGCGCGGTAATCGAGATATTTCGATTGGTAACCATTCCGCTCCGCCCAGCTATAGCAGAAAAAGGAAAACACGAACATGCTGAGATACAGCCCGAGCATCACCGGCTCCTGGAAGAGACCGGAATACATTTCATAAAAGAGCGCCGCAAAAAAGACGAACGTAAGCAGCAGCGTAATTATCGTTTTCGTCCGCTTTTGGAAGCGCTGGGAAAGCACGTCGGCAATGGCGTAAAAATCGAGGTCTTCCTGCATCATCGATGGCGTCTGGCCCGGATGATTGCTCATCCCGGCATGCTCGCGCATCACGTCCTCATTGCTCATCGCCGTATGTTGGCTCATTCCCGCATGTTGGCTCGTGGCAGCATGGCTGTTATGATGCTTTTTATGAGAGTGGGGGTGCTTGGGATGGGCATGGGCGGGGAACATATATTCCCTGCTTTGGCGGAAGTGCTCTTTCAGATCGTCCGCATAGAGAATGGCGTCGTGGTTGAAGGCTTCTATCCTGGAATAAATATCGTGGTTCGCCTTGTCGGCTTCGGCATGCGACGCAAATCCGGAGGGAAACAAATGATGCACGGCAAAGGCGCGCGACGTTGGATGCGGGTTCGAACGGCGGGGCGTCACGATGTGATAGACCGGGCCGCGATCGGGCGCGTCAAGCTCGCTCTTCGGCGGCGCAAATGGCTGCGGGATCCCATCGAGCTTGTAACGGACGACCTGCGAAGTCCCGCCAATCTTTTCTAACTTCACGCCATCCCAGAGCGCGAAAAGGATGGTGCTATGCGAGGCAAGGTACGCACCGACCTGCGCATACTGCTGCTCGCGGTTGATGCCATGTTCGCGGATGTCCTCGCGCATCAGCCCCGGCATAATGGGCAGCTCGGTCGAGTATTCCGCCTTACTGAGGAGCGCGTGAAATTCCTCGATGGATTCGGCGTCGAAATCCGTCTCATACAGATCGATGGGCATCGGCAGCACGACGGCGAGGCGCATTCCCGCTCCGAGCGCCACGCGGGCCATCAGGCGGTCCGCGCCATCGGCAAGCGCCGAGAGCAGCGTGATCGGAGTGGATGGATATTGCGCTCTGAGACTCGAATATTCGCTTAACACCACCCGTTCCAAATGCGGGATGTCTTCTTCGCGCAAGTCCCGGTGGCCCGATACTCCGATAACGAGCGGCAGCGGGCCTGATTCGACAAGATCCCGCATACCGAACGGGCGCAGATGCGAGGCCGCGTGATGCGCGCCCGAAAGCTCCGAATCGAGGAACTCCTCGACCGCCGACTCGTTCGTATGCGCGCCGTTCATTCCGGCGGCTGCGGCGGTCGGTTCTGGGCGTCCTCGGTGCTTCTCGGTGATTTCCATTTATACGAAGATACGAAAATTATAACGCTCGCTCGTTGTAACAATAATTTCAAATAAACATCCTTGCTCTGGAATTTCAGGCCGCGCCGCTCGGATTTCACGGCCGCCGGAAAAAATGTCGTATATTTGTATCCGAGTGGCGGCTGTTCCGCCGCCGCCGGGGTCGGTTTTCGGCTCGGCAATGTGGTATTTCATGTTCTTTTCAATCATTTTAACCAAATTTAACTATGACACGTAAACTTCTCTTACCTGTGCTTTTCGTGGCGCTTGCGGGTGCTCTTTCGATTTCGGGGTGCTCGAAAAACGAATCTAAAATGGGGGCCGTCGATTCCATTAGCGGGCCTACGGGCCAGCCGGACTCTTCGTTTGTGTTTTATTGCGGAAACAAGCCCGCTGCTGAATTCCAGTTCCTGAAGCTGCTTCAGGGCGGTACGACGGTTGACACGGCGTCGCCGAACGGTAATACCGCGTGGTTTGGATTCACGCAAATCACCAATCCAGGCCCAACCACGAACCAAACCGCAACGTTGGGCGCAACAACGGGCGTGGATTCATTCAAGGTTCTCTACGCCCCGGCGATTTCCTCGACTTCCCCATTTCCCAACTGTTCAGTAGTGAGCAATAATACTGTGCTTGCGCTTCCCGCCGGCGCGCGGTCGATCATCGTGCCGCTCTATAAAACAGTCGCGACCGGCGCAAATTGGATTCCCTTCGACAGCGTAACCTACACACCGAATACGCCAAACACTTACTACGGCTCTGGCGTGGGCGCTATCAAAGGTACCGTTTCCGCTACTTATAAATCCACGAGCGGGGCGCAGTCTGCGGTGGTTACGATAACCGTGAATGCTGGTATGGCCAGATAACCGCGCGTTAGAGTAGCAATTTTATTTTGGAGCCTCACGCGTGTGCGTGAGGCTCCTTTGTTTTGATCGATCAGATTCCCAGGGTTCCGTTTCACTCCACCCTGGGCTAATAACCGAGAGGATTTTTCGATAAATAGCCCAGGGTGGAGCAAGCATCGGCAACGATGCGCGCGGAACCCTGGGAACGAATGGGATGGAATCTGGTCAAAATTTCGAAAACCCGGAAGGGATCATGTTTAATATTGCGGTTGCGCCGCGATCCCTACGTTTTTTCGTAAAACGCGGAGGACATTTCCGCGATTCTCTCCTTAGTGCGGATAATATACGGATGGTCCATTCCAAGACGGTCCACAAGGGGCGGAAGCGATGTTTCGAAGAGTGGTAGCGCCTTTTGAAGATCACCCTTGAGACGGTAAACGTGCCCGAGACTGATCCGCGAGCGAAGCGTGTTCTCACTTTCGGCTCCCTGCGATAAAGTCGATTTATCTATCAGTTCCAGGATGGTTCGTTCGGCCCGGTCATATTCGCCGGTTTCCGTAAGTATTCTTCCAATACTCGTAAGGCATGCGATATACCATGCATGCTTGTCGCCGAGCGTATTTCTAATGGTCGGCAATGCCACCTCTAAAATTTTGAGCGCATCAGCGAACCTTCCCGCAAAAATGAGTGCTGCTCCGAGATTGATGGAACAATGCAGCGAAGCGGGGTGCATCTTCCCGAGTAATTTGTTGGAAAGTTCAAGCGTTTGTTCGAATAGTCTGACCGCTTCATCGTGTTTCCCCTGTGCAAGGACAATCGCCGCCAGATTTAGCATCGCATCTATCCGCCTCGATTCCGATATGACCTCACTAAATTCAATTGCGCGGCGAATGAAGCGTTCGGCGCCGGCATAATCGCCAAGACCGTGCATCACTGTGGAAAGATCGAGGAGAGCATCGAATAGCTCCGCGCTTCGTCCCTGCTTCGCATCGATGATCGAAACAATCTCCTCGCAGAGCGGAAGTGCAAGCTTATATTCCTGTTTCTCGGCATAAAGCTGCGCCTGCTCGCGTTTGAAATCGAGCGAGGTTTTGTCGTCGAGCGGCGTGTGCAACGCTGCTTCCGCAATAGCCGTGAGAATCTCCGAAGCGGCATCGAAGAACGCTCCCTCGCGCGCAATTTGCGCAAGCCAGCGACGGCGGTCGTATTCGTCATCGCGCTGCATCGCCTTATGGAGCGAGGCAAAGAGCGCAAAACTTCGCTCGCGTTCGAACGACTGCAAATAGGCAATAAAGTGATAACGTTGATCCTCGTTGGCGAAGAGCATGAACATGCCGGGATCGGCAAAGCTCTTCCACAGCGAATCGGTATCGCCGGCAGCGCTCCATTGCCACGGTTCTTCGTCGCGCCTTCGGTGGCCATAATCCTGCGTGGAGAAATATGTTCCCAAACGGGCGTGCGCGGCCTTTTGGTCTTGCTCCGCCGGCAGATAGCGTAACTGAATCGCTTCCCGCAGATAATTATGGAAGAAGGTATGGAATCCCTCGCGCTGCATGAGGTGGTATTCCATCGCGATCATCAGTTCCGAAAGCGCCATGCGGGACATGCCGGTAATTTCCATAAGTTCCACTTCCGAAAGCCCATGCCGCGAGGCCCAGATCGCGGTCATGACATCGCGCACGGCTTCCGCGCCATGATCGCGCTCCATCCGAGCGAGGACTTTTTGGAACAGCTCGCGCTCGTCCGCGCTTGAGAGATAGTCCTCAAGCTCGTCGTGCAACGATCGGTGATGCCCGAAAATGCGCAGCTCTTCGAGCACCGTCCGTAGAAATAGTGGACTCGACGATTTGGGATTAGCGGAAAGTGTGTGAAGATCGCCCGAATCAAGCACCTTGCTATACCGATTCAGGAACTCGCGAGCGATGGATTCTCGCTGCGTTTCGGTGAGCGGCTGAAGTTCCAGCTCCTGCCAATTTCGCTTGCGTAATTGTTCGAGCGGAAGGCTATCTTCTGTAGTCGAAACAATGAGGCGAACATTCGCGGGAAAGAACTCCGGCAGCCAGTGCATTTCCGGCGCAATGTCGGTGAGTTGGTTCAGGGCGTCGATCAAAAGCACAAGTTTCTCCCCAGACTCCCCCGCCTTTCCAAGGCGGGGGTTGGGGGGTGGTTGACCCGCTGCTGGGGAATAACCACCCCCTGCCCCCTCCTTGAAAAGGAGGGGGTTCCGTCCCACTTTCGCCAGCCAGACCGGAAATTCCTCACGGAGTGCGTTATCGTCCGAGGGGATGGCGTCCGATAGCCCATAGCGTTCTTTGATTTCCATCATTATCTGGCGCATCACGTCTTCGGGATCGCTGCCTTCTGCCGCGCCGATGAAATGCTGAACTACGAATGCATCCGGATTCCGCAATTGATATTCATGCGCGAGATACGCCATGAGCGCGCTCTTGCCCAAACCCGATTTTCCCCAGATGATTAGCGGCGCGCCATCGGACTCGACATGCTTAGCGAAGGCATCGTAATATGCAGGATTCGCAACATAGGATTGACGCCGGTTTAAGGCGTACGCTTCGTGCTCGATGCGTTCGTGTTCGAGCGGCGTCAGATCCTTCCTGATCGGGAAATCGCGATCGAGAATGGTGAGGATGTCCTGAAAAACAAGCTCTCCAAGCTCATCAGGAGCCGCGAAGCGGCGATAGGGAGATCCAGATGATTGAAGACTATTTTTCAGATCGCTGAGCGGCCCATCCGTCGCATTCGTTGCATCCGTCCCATATTGCTCATAAAAAAACGCCGAATCGTTTTTCTGCAACACCGCCCCATGCGCGAATTCCATCTCGATAATGCTTTTTTCGCCAGCAGCATAGTCGCGCAGCCAGGGAAATTCTTCAAGCATTTCCTCGTCTTTCTCGATCTCGGTGATGCCCGGTATCCAGCCGTAGCGTGTGCCGATAATGCCAATGAAATAGGGACGGCAGCGATCGATCTCTTCTAAGCAAATCCGGATGGTCCTGCCGGAGCGCGATTCTTCCTCGGTGATGCCCCACCGGAGGTCGATCTCGGTGAATTCCACTCCGCGCGCGCGGCATTCTTTCCGAATGCGCGGGAAGACTTTTTTCACGAGGTGCTCGCGTTCGGGCATGAGATCGCGGAACGTCGAGGAGACGAACAGGCGAAGCTCGTTCATGGAGTTTTCGCGTCTTTGCATTGGAACCGGCACGGGCTATTAATGAAAATGGAGTTATTTCATACAAAAATACAACAATTACAAAGATTTGCCGTAGAGTGGCTATGGTGCGCCCCTCTCACGAACGAAGTAATTTTTCAGGGCGTTAGCAAAAAAGGCCATGCTTCATCATCCACGAACGACTCTTTCGTTAACGCTTGCGGCGGCATTTCTTGCCGGTGCAACAGCCTTTTCGGGCTGCGCATGGTGGAACAATTTCTCGACGTACTACAACACGGTCTATCTTGCCGAAACCCATTTAGAGGCGTATGAGGCGCAGCAGCGCATCATCGTTGCGCAAAATCCGAATGGCGCAGTTGCGGTTGTGAACCACCGCTGGCTCGATGAAGAGTATCTCATGCGCCAGGTCGGGCTGCACGCGGGGAGCGTCGAGCCGATCACGCCATCTTTTTCGCAATCGCTCAGCGCTACCAAGCAAATCACCAACGTCCACCTCGATTCCGCGATCATTCTCGGTTCCAAAATCCTCGCGGATAAAAAAGCGACAAAATATAAAGAGGACGCGCTCTTCATCGTCGGCAAGGCGCAGTTTTATAAGAACGATTTTATCGGCGCGGAACGGAAGTTTCACGAACTCCTGACGAATTACCCACAAACAAAATATGGCGCGCAGGTACAAGTGTATCTCGCTCGCTCGATGCTCGTCAACCATGACATCGATACTGCGGCGATGACGCTGGAACGCGGGCTTGCTGCCACGGAGTCCAACGACCCCGCCGTGGCATCGACCGTCCATCGCGCGATGGCGGAACTTATCTACGCAAAAAATCCTGATTCGCTCGCGGCCATCGCCGCCGAACTCCATAAGGCGGAAGCGGGTATGCAGGGCGAGGAACTTGCGCGGCTGGCCTACCAGGAAGGCGCGGTCGAGTACATCAACGGCGATTGGGCCAATGCCGAACGCGCGTTCCAAACAACATCCAATGCCGCGAAGGACGATTGGCTTGCCGGCGAAGGCCGCGTGGCCCACGCGCTCGCGCTCCGCGAAGAAGGAAATTTAGACGCGGCGAAAACCGAACTGGCGCTCGTTACTCATCTCGCTAAATATGGCGGCTCGCAAGCCGCAGCGCGCTTCGAGCTTGCCTATACCGATGAGCTAATCGCCCGCAAAGCCGTGGGCAACGATCTCCGGTCCACGGCATTCCGCGACAACTATGAGCACCCGATGCACGCCGAGTATTTTGCGCTCGACACAACCTATAAGAGTTCGAGCGCGCCCATCCTTTCACGTGTCAAATTCCGGCAAGCCGAGATTTATCGCGAGATGGGTCTTTACGATTCCGCCGCGCGCGCGGCTACCTCACTCATTGGCACGAAGGACTTCTCCTCGCCCGCGATGAACGAGTATGTCTCCGACCGGGCAAATTCGCTCATAAGTTATTCACAGTGGCGGCGGGATCTGGATCACATCGACACGCTGGAGGCAGCGATCAAGAAAAGCGAAGCGACTCACCGGCATGACATCAAAGTTCCCGGCCAAAACGAGGACGAGAATTTTCATCTGCAAGCCTTACAGGAAGTGCTTGGCACACGCTGGAATCCGGCAGCGCCGGCCCAGATGACGAAGATGGATTCCACTCGCGTTCGGGAAGCCGAAGCGCGGCTAAAGCAAAAGGCGCCGCAGAAATTGGTTATTTCCGATACGGCCCATTTCCTCGACAGCCTTCAATTCCGCGCCGGAACAGCCCACTATCAGATTGGACGTGCATATGAGACCTTCGGCCAAATTCCCGAGGCCCGCGCTGAATACCATGAGGCCGATAGCATGAACATTGGTCCCATGGACACTGGTAGAACGGCCCTCCGAGCGCAAACGCTCTATGCCTGGATCGAGCTTGAACGTCAGGAAAAAAATCAGGTCATGGCGGATTCGCTGCTGCACGAACTGCTCGCGCATTACGGCCAAACAATGTTCGCGGAGCAAGCGCGCATCCTTTACGTCAAGACCACTCGCAATTCACCGAGTGAACTGGCCTATCTGGGCGCCTATAAATCCCTTCGGGATAGCGGGGTGGCGGCCGCAAAACCGGCGCTGCTCCAAGTCGTTACCAATTTTTCGCAGGAGGATGTCGCGCCACGCTCGCTCTATGCCATCGGCGTAAGTTATGAAGAAGTACCCCGATACGACAGCGCGCTGGCCTATTACAAGCGAATTCTGAAGGATTATCCGTATTCTTCTTATGCGCTTGCGCTTCGTCCGCGCTTTGCGGACGCCAGTACGCCGAGTTTGCTACACTCGCCGGGACGGGCCGTCAATCCGACTATCACGAACGATCCATCGTCCACCCCTCCCGGCGATGGTACCCAGCAGTCCATGCCTCAGACCATTCCTGGAGTGAGACAACATCCGGCCAATATGCCTCCGAGGCCCGGCATGCCGCCGCCACTGCCGACACTACCGCCGGGCGCTCAGCAACCTCCTATACCTCCGATCCAGCACATTGTGCCGAACCCGCCGCAACCACCCACGCCGGTTGTGCCCGGCCCGCCACCGTAATGCCCGATCGACATCTCTCCGAACGTTCCCTTGTCACCAAGCGCCGCGTGATCGCTCCGGGATTAGTTACGCTCCGTTTTCATAACCCCCGTGTTGCGCGTGAGACTCTCGCAGGGCAATTTGTGAATGTGCTGCCAAAATCGGGTTTCGGCGACCCGATGCTGCGCCGGCCCTTCTCCGTCTATTGGGCGGATGAAAACGAAGCCGAAATCATCGTTCAAGCACATGGCCGGGGAACCGGCATTCTCGCCGAAACGCGAGAGGAGGAAATGCTTGACATTCTGGGTCCGCTTGGCAAGCCGTGGATGTATCAGTCATCGGATTACGCTACCGCCGTGCTGCTCATCGGCGGTGTCGGCGTAGCTTCGATGCCAATGCTCACGCGCGCGCTCGAATTGGAAGAAATTCCAGTCCAAACATTTTATGGAGCGCGCACCGCATCGCTTATCGCGAAAGACCATCTTTCGAATCTTCATATCGCGACCGACGATGGTTCCGAAGGTTACCATGGCTCGAATGTGGAACTCTTGCGGACATTTTTAGACCCTCTCCTTTTCAAGGAGGTGGCAGGAAGCATGAGCGATCATGCTGGTGGTCCGATTGAATCGCCAAAAATTTTCGCTTGCGGCCCGACAGCTATGATGCGCGCCGCGCAATCGCTCGCAGCGGAATTCGGAATCCCATGCGAACTCAGCCTCGAAACGGAAATGGCCTGCGGCATTGGAATTTGCCAGGGATGTCCGGTCCAGACCGAGGAATCGATCTTTCTACAAAGCGGACGCCGCTTCAAACTTGTCTGCACCGAGGGGCCATCGTTCAACGCGGAGGAAATCGTGCTATGAAAAACTCTGCTGCGACAAACGGCATGGTTACGCCTGATCTGAGCGTTAAGCTCGGCACTGTCACATTTAAAAATCCCATTCTCGTCGCGAGCGGGACCTTCGGCTATGGCGCAGAGGCAAAGCAGTGGTGCGACATCGAGCAGCTTGGCGGCGTGGTCACGAAGTCCGTTAGCTGGAAGCCGCGCATGGGCAATCCGCCGCATCGCATTATCGAGACGGCGAGCGGAATGCTGAATTCTATTGGGCTGGCGAATGTCGGCGTGCATACGTTCGTTAAAGAAAAACTTCCCTATCTCGCAAAGTTCGATACGAAGATCATCGCCAACATCGCGGCTTCCTCGATGGAAGAATACCGCGATGTGCTGGAACATATCGAAGCGAACGCGGTGGAAAATCTCGCGGGATACGAAATCAACATTAGCTGCCCGAATGTAAAAGATGGCGGCCTTTCCTTCGGCACGAGCGTCGAGCGGACGGAAGAACTGACGACGCTGCTCCGCGCCTCGACGGATCGCATTCTGATGATAAAGCTCACGCCGAACGTCACGAGCGTCGCGCCATTCGCTGAGGCGTGCGAACGCGCCGGCGCCGACGCCGTTAGCCTCATCAACACCCTCGTCGGCATGTCGATTGACATTTACACGCATGAGCCTCGGCTGAACACTGTCACCGGCGGACTTTCCGGCCCGGCGATAAAGCCCATTGCACTGGCGCAAGTGTATCAGGCACGAAAAGCATGTAGAATTCCAGTTATCGGCATGGGCGGAATAGTTACCGTCGAAGACGCCGTTGAATTTTTCATCGCCGGCGCGGACATGGTGCAGGTCGGCACCGCGAATTTCGTCTATCCCGATGCCGGCGTTCGTGTAGCCGAGGGCCTCGCTGAATTTATGCGCGATCAAAAAATTGGAAAAATTTCAGAGCTTGTGAATTCGCTTCGGGTAAGGGCAGAGTTGAAAGCCGCAGGGTGGTAGATTTTGTGATTTTAGTGCGACCCACGCGTCGCATGTGACCCATAGGTCGCAATTGCCGGAAGGATTTTTTTAACAAAAGAAGCCGCCTACCCTCCCTGGTGCTTTCAGCTTGCCTTCCATTCTTCCTTTTTCTTCTTCCATTCTTCTTTGGCTTGCTGGCGTTCTTCGGGCGTCATATTTTGCCAATGCTGCCATCCGTTTTGCCACGGGCCGCAATAGTCGGGGCCGGGGCCCATATTCCAATTGCTCCGCTTACCCCATTTCCAGGGTGGACCGCAGCGCTTCCAGCGTCTCCACCCACGATGCCGCCCTTTAAATCCTACTAATATTCTGCTGAGCAGCAACAGCCCAACCGATTGCCAATAACTAAGCATTGGCCCATGAAATAAGTCCGGAATGAGCGCATTCCAAAGCAGCTGGACGATCCAGCCAAGTAAAAAAATCGCAATGATAAACATAATTTCCAATAATCCTTTCTTGCCATGGTGTCGCAATGGCGTGTCGTTTTAGTTCCTCGGAACCAATTACCTCAAATGTTTCAGCCGCTTCCGGAGCGCCAGCACCGCATAGCGTTTCCGCGCCAAAAGCGTATTCAGGTTCTCGCCCGTGATCTCCTGAATCTCATGAAACGAGAAACCTTCAAGCTCGTGCATCACGAAGACATCGCGCTGCTTTTCAGGAAGTTCGGCGAGCGCGTTCATCAGCGCCATCCAAATTTCTTCCTGTGCGAGCGTGGTTTCTCCGTCCGCACGCTCCGCGATTGCGGTTTGGGCGATCGCGTCGGTCATCGGTTCGAGCTTTTTCTTGCGGTACCAATCGATGACACGGTTTCGCGCGGCATGATAGAGCCACGCGCCCATGTCTTCAATGGTTTCGGAAGCATCCACGGCACGGACAAGCTGATAAAGCACATCCTGTACGATGTCCTCGGCTTGATCGAGATCGCGGACTTTCGAGCGCACGAATTTCAGGATCGCGTCCCGGCCATCGGCCAGGATTGCTCCGGCCTGCGGCCCCGCGAGATCGTTCATGGTTAGTGCAGCAGTCATCTTCGGGTACATAGACGAAAGGTGGTGAGGATTATTGTAATATGAGCCGGATTATACGCCCAGAGTGAGTCGGGTTTCAATTACTTTATGCATAAGGAATGCATAAAAGCGGTGTAAAATAAAAACCCTCATCCCATCATCCCTCGAAAATATAGTGAATCCCAGTCCGTTTCGCCATTCTTTCCTCAAGAAAAGGTGCTCAAAATGTGTTTTCACGTTTAATTTTCATGGAGCTTTTCATGAACTCGTCTTTGTCAGGTTTGCAATTCGGCGATAAAATGCATTATATCGCGCGCGGTCATATTGTGACATGATGCGCCAGACCGATCCCGAAAATGCGCTCAGGATGCCGATGCCGCCATGCGAGGGGGTGTGGCTTTTCACGTCCGCGCGCATTTCATGTGAAAAAACGACCATCGTGAGTGAACGCTTCTCGCGCAAGGTCACCAGATCTTGTGCCAGCAGCCTGCGGTCGCGCCCATCGTAGGCGGAAAACTCGAACGAATTCAGGATGACGATCGCAGGCATGTCGTCCACGCATCCGAATAATTTTAGTTCTTCCTCGATGCGCCAGGCTTCGAGCATTCCGCTTTCGCAATCAAGGATGCGAAGGTTGAGCGGGAACTCCGGCGTGGAGCCTGCTTCGCCGATCGCGTTTTCCCAGCCGGATTCCAAATGCCGCGCAAATTCCGGCGGAAGCTTCGCGCCGCTACGGGCAAGGCCCATCGCGATGGTCTGCTGCATTAGATCGGTGCCGGCGTAGGTATTGACGAGCAGAATTTTTTGCTCGGGATATTTCCGCGCCAGATGCACCGCCATCTCGCTCGAAATTTCAACCGTCTTCCGAATATCCCGGTTCATAATGATCGTAAACGTATTGCTCCGAGTCACGATATTCTCATTGTCATCGGCGTAGGTGCAAAGCACTTCCTGCGTTGCCTCCGGTAGTGCCGTAAACACCTCGCTCACATCGTATGCCCGCGCCCCTAATCGTTGGTAAATAGCCATGGTAGTTTTTCCTTTCGTGTATTGCGTAGGTCGGACGCATCGCCCACGATGCGGCTTCCAGCCCGACCTCCTTTGGTGAATGATAAAAATGCCTTAAAACATGCTAAAACAAGCAGGTGCCCATCAAAGCATCTCTAATATAACACGTCCGGGACATAAAGGTTGCAAAAGCATAAAGATTTTTTAGGAAAGCTGCGTTAGCAGCGGCCCGTTTGTAGAAATGCGGTTTTTTAGAACGAGCAAGCTCCGTTAGGAGCGGCCTAAAAAGGTCGCTCCTGACGGAGCTTAAGATTCTATGCGAATAACGGTTTCTACAAACGGGCCACGCCTACGGCGTTGTCAGGTTCAGACATTCCCGGCAACGTGCGATGGGGACGACACAATCCGCACGACAGGAAGCGGAGGTATTTGGCTATTAATTTACGACTCAGCCTTGGGATTACTAAGGTCCACCCTCATGCAAATATTTTCGAATGTAGATTGGCAAATACGAATCGCGCCATTCACATTTTAATCCCCCAGCTATCAACGCGTCCTTCAAAGGACTATCGGTTGTGATCAATAACTCTGCATTAACCAAGACGTAAGCTTGAACGAGGTAATGGTCATCGTCCTTCACTGTGGTTTCAAATTGTTGTGGGAGATTCGGAAGCTCAGACGTATCCACCAAGCGTACCTTCTTCGAATTCTGAAGAAAATAAGGGACGAAATAGCTGGCAAGGAATTTTGCCTCCAAATCTGGACGACTGAACAGGTCGAATGCCTTCTGAAGAAATTTGCTCGGTTGGACGACAACGATGTTATCACACTTCTGGAAAATTGCTTGTAAGAACTCGAATGCCTGTCTACCTTTTACGGAGCCTTTAGCATGGGCAAGGTCCTCCCATAGCCACTCATCAATAATCAAGTAGGCCATTTGTCTTAGCTGATTCCGAAAAGCGACTTTAAATCTTCCAGTTGTGATTCGACGAACGTAACTAATCCTCCTTCGATTTGACCGTCATCGTTCACCTTTTGCGGCTGAAATGTAGTGGATTTTCCGCTCTTGTCGCTGAGATAGCACCGGATGTGCCCGCTTGGGAGAATCTTTTCGCTAACGGCGACGAGTAATGAGGCAACGAATTGCTCAGAGTGGGTTGCCAATATGACCTGTTTTTCGTTTCCCTGCTCTTCTACTAATTTCGCCAAAGTTCGCGCAAACCTTCTAACGATTGAAGGATGAAGATGCGCTTCGGGCTCCTCAATCAACTCGGTTCGTACCTCATTTCGCAATATCTTTGTCCAGAGATACATTATTTGATTTATTCCAAAACCATCGTTTACAATATCAACGGCGATCTTCCCTTCTTTATCAGATGTCTGGAACCTATACTGTTGTGTACCCGGAAGGGTGTACGTGCGAAAATCTCGATCGCAGATCTCTTCTGAGTAGCGTGAAATTTTGGCGGCAAGATATTGATTGTTAATTATAATGGATGCAACTTCGTCTTCCGAAGTTGGCAATGTAGAAAGCGTGGTTGTTTGATATTGAGGTTTAAAAAAACCTCTTCGGTGCGGGGCGATGTCGAGTGAATTCAGTAACTCTGATGTTTGGTTCAACCGCACGGCAATACTTCGGGCTTTTTGCAAAGACAGATCGGTCTCTGTTTTCGGGATCACTGTTGAGACAGCGAGACCATTCCAAGTGACAGTATATTCTTCTTCGTCCTCAACGAAAGGAAATGGGAAGCTTTGATTCAAAGCGTAAGGCAGGGTCACCTTGCCCCGCATTTGAAAGTCTCCTAATCCCGCTGTTATCTCTGCGGTGTCTTTCGAGAAGCTGACTCCATAAGATAACCGCTCTCCATTTATCTCGCCTGAAAGTGAAATTTCAACGCTCTTATTCATCTCGTGGTCAAAAATGCAAGACTCGAAGCCACCAAGATTGATAAATCCAAGATTGAAAAAGGCATCAACTGATTGACCCGGATTAGTCACGAAGTTTCTGAGCACCAGTGGGGCATACAGAAGACTCGACTTGCCTGAGGCCGTCGGCCCGTATAACACCGTAATCGGCGCAAGCTCAAGCTCCGCCGATTTTATCGACCGAAAATTCTTAACCGATATTTTATTTAGCATTGTCTCGAAAATGTCTTGGGCCGCTGTAACACACTTCGGAGCAAATTTGTCACACCTGTCGGTGCTAAGCATGTCTTTACAATAATTTCCCTGCTCCGCCACCATATCCTCAACAGCCGCGCGCTTAAACGTGGAGCGGCCCAGCGTTAGGCTTGCCCTGAGCTTGCCGAATGGGTCCGGGAAACGCGGGCGTTGGGTTTCCGCATGATGCCGGAAACCGTGAGTAACTTCAAGCACAGGTATTCGGTGCCGAATCAAATTCCCCCCGCGCCTGTTTCACACCGGCTTTTAACTAAACCTCTTAAGAAATATGACTCATAGATGTTTTTGCTGGCTGTGCATTTTAAGTGCGCTGCTGGCGCTTGGATTTTTTATCAATGTGAGCGGCGCGCGCGCGCAAGCCCCGCCGTTTGTGGAGAAGACGCTTTCGAATGGCCTGAATGTGATCGTCATCGAAAATCACATGGTGCCGCTCGTGACGATCGAGCTGGTCGCGAAAAATGGCAGCTTCACCGAGCCGCAGGAGTATAACGGACTCTCGCACCTGTATGAGCACATGTTCTTCAAGGCGAACCAAAAATTGCCTTCGCAGGAACAATTTATGGAGGGCCTTGCCGATCTCGGCGGCTCGCTTGGCGTCAGCAACGCGGCGACGCATCAGGAGCATGTGAACTATTTTATCGTCATTCCAAATAAAAACATGTCGGGCGGGATGGACTTCATGTCGAACGCGATTCGCACCCCGCTTTTCGATTCGAACGAGCTTCGCAAAGAGACGCACGTCGTTCTGGGCGAGTTCGACCGCAACGAAGCGCAGCCGGATTTTAAGCTGCGTTATGCGATGGATTCTGCTGTGTGGTCGCCGGAACTGTTCAGCCGCAAACAGCAGCTTGGTTTGCGTCCCGCTATTCTCGCAGCCACGCCGGAAATGATGCATACGATCCAGCACCGCTTTTATATTCCGAACAACATGGCGCTCATTATTGCCGGCGACGTCAAGCCCGAAGAGGTCTATGCGCAAGCCGAGAAATATTTTGGCGCGAAGATTTGGCCCGAAGGCCCTCCGCCGTTTCCGAAGTACGATCCGCCGCCGTTTCCGCCAATTAAAAAGCAGCTTGTCGTCCGCGAAGGGGCCGAGATGCCTTATACAGAAATTAGCATGACGTGGCAAGGGCCAAGTCTCGGCAAAGACAACGCGGATAGCTATGCCGCAGATGTGTTTCACACCATCATCAGTCAGAAGAATAGCCGATTCCAAAAAGCGTTAGTCGATAAACGGCTCGCGTATCAGGTCACCTCTGGATGGTTCTCGCAGAAGAATGTTGGGCCGATTCAAATCGATGCTTACGTTCCCATCCCTGCCACGAAAAAGGCCATCAAGGCGATTCAGGGCGAGATTACGCACTGGACCGACCCCGATTATTTCACCGACGACGAACTTGCAACCGCCAAGCGCATTATGGAAGGCGACCGCATTTACGAAACGGCTTCCGCAACGGAGTTTGCGACAAGCTCGCTTCCGCTCTGGTGGGCTTCCGCCGGGCTGGATTACTATCTCCATTATATCGAAAATGCAAAAAAAGTTACGCGCGCCGACATTAACCGCTATCTCAATCGGTGGATCGAAGGAAAACCGTATGTGCTCGGCGTAACGACTAATCAGACCGCGCTCGATAAACTCAATCTTAAGCCGGAGGATCTTCTTCAATGAAAACTATTACACTCATCGTCTTTTCTTCGCTCTTCGCGGTCTGCAACGCTTCGGCACAAGCGCCGAACGACGTGCAGGACTTCACCAGCCACGGCGTCCACGTCATTCTTCGATCGACGAACGCCAATCAGGTCATCGGCTCAATCTTAGGATTCGAGGGCGGGCTTGCTTATGGCGAAACGGATAATGCCACGATTGCCAACGGGACGGCGGCGCTCATTGCCGCGAGCGGCAGCGATAAATTCCCGAAATCCGCGTACCGCGATTCTCTCGCGCGGCTTTCGACCACCATTGCCGGTTCGGGCAATATCTATCATATTACGTTCACGCTGAGAACTATTCGCCCGAGTTTCAATTCGGCGTGGAATATTTTTGCCGACCTGCTGACGCATCCTCATTACGATTCGCTCGAAACCGACAAGCTGCGCGAACAGGCGCTCAAGGCCATCGAAGGGCGCGAATCCGATCCCGAAAGCTATTCGGCATTTCTGGCCGATAGTATCTGGAAGGGAACTTCCCGCTTGAACCGCGTTTCGACCGAGGACGAAGTGAACAAGCTGACTATTTCGGATCTCATGCAATACC
The DNA here is from genome assembly GCA_003151825.1 of Ignavibacteriota bacterium. Classification (GTDB taxonomy): domain Bacteria; phylum Bacteroidota; class Ignavibacteria; order Palsa-1295; family Palsa-1295; genus PALSA-1295. The sequence goes on along the minus strand of PLYO01000022.1, from coordinate 2,330 downwards.
GGAACAGCCAATTTCAGCGTTCGCGCATGGTGCTTGTCGTTGTGGGCGATGTTTCCCGGAAAGAGCTGGAGTCCAAGCTTGCGGCGCTCGACGCATTGCCGCAGGGCAGCTTCGCGTGGCCGAAGATCGAGCGGATTATTCCCGTGACCGATCAATTCAAATTCGTTCCGAAACCTGCGGATTTTCCCACAACGTATGTAAACATGCGCGCGTCCTCGGCAAGCGTCGAGGATCAGGGATGGTGGGCCGAGCGCATTATGCTCGAAATTCTCGACCGGCGTTTGTTCGATGAAGTTCGGACGAAACGGAATCTCTCCTATTCGCCCGAAGCTTACGCGACGGGGAACTACACGAATTTTTACACGGCTGTTTCACTGCAATCCGTGCTCCCGGATTCCGCGTCGCACGTGGTGTTCGACGAGCTGAGAAAATTGCAAAATACCGAGGTTAGCCCGACCGATCTGCGTCATGCAAAAGAAGGACGTATCACGACCTTTTATTACGTCGCACAGGAAAATCTTCGTCAAGCCCAAATTCTGTTCACCGATCAGGTAGAGGCCGGCGATTGGCGTCTCTTTTTCAAGATCGTTCCCGAAACCGAGAACGTTACCGCTCCGCAAGTGCAGAAAGCCGCAAAGAAATACCTGCACGGCCTTACCTTTGTGCTCATGGGTCCCGATGGCAAATCCACGCGGGATGTGTATCATTTCGAGTGAGGTGTCAGTCCCGTTAGGGACGGCCCGTTTGTAGAAAGAGTATATTTTTTTTGAGCGATCAAGCTCCGTCAGGAGCGGCCTGCGCAAAGACCGCTCCTGACGGAGCTTAGGATTTCCATGCAATAACGATTGCTACAAACGGGCCACGCCTACGGCGTTGTCATTCGTGGATTGAGTGCACGGACGAACCTTCAGGTTCGGCGGTACACGGCGCGCATCTCACCGTGATGTATGGGAACCGGTACACAGCAGCGAACCGTTAAACATTTATTAGAACGACGTTGACTGTCATTTCCGCGAAAGCGGAAATCCAGAGCTGAGGTTAATTTTAAATATGAATTCAAATTCTGCTAAAATGGAAGATTTACTCCAATCTTTTCTCATTACAGAGACTTCCAAAGAAAATCCTTTCTTTGAGGCTCGTTTGACGAAGTGGCTCAGAGATTCGGATGAATTTCAAAACTTTGCCATTCGGAATAAACCATCAATTGCAAAAAAAATTAGAGATATTCAAGAGGAAGAAGATTTGTGGGATGTATTTTACGAGTTAGAGGTAGGCTATTATTTGACCCTGGTCCCAGAAACTCGCGTTATTATTTACCAGCCCAAAAACAGTTCCGAGATCTCCTCACGCAATCCAGATTATTTTGTGTCGTTCGAGGAAGAAGAATTCTATCTTGAAGTGGCAAGAATACGAGACAATCAAAACCTTGAACGGCAAAAGTTTACTTATGAAGATGAGAATGGGATCCTCATCGACACCGGCGCTGAACGATTAATAGATCGAACTGCGAAAATCAAGGATATTATTTTTTCTAAACTAACTCAACTCGTCGATTTGAAACCGAATGTGCTATTCATCCTAACAGAAAGTCCAGACTTTGATTTTCTTTCAATTCAAAGAGCCGTATATTGGATAGGAAAACAAATTAAGAATCGCAAGGAGTCTTATTTTCATGATAAAAAATGGACTGGCAGCGGCATCGAGTATTTCTTAGAACATTGGAAGAAGCTATCAGCAATAGTTTTCAAGGATACTTTCCGGGAACAAAGTGTCGAACGTATTCAAGGAGCAACTTTCCCGATTTCTTCTAATTTGGCTGATTGCTTAATCAATCTTCGTGCAAAGGGTGAGTTATCGAAGCAAGAATTAATTGAAAAAAGGAATTTATTAGGCCCAGAACAATTTGCATATCAATACGCTCATCAATTTCAAACTCCGACCAAATAAAATGGGAGGTGGCGCGCGGCGTGGGAATGCACCGTGTAGAACAGGCTTTCAGTCTGTCCCCGGGCTTTCCAGCCCGTGCGAAGCTGCCACGCGGACTAAAAGTCCGCAGACAGACTGAAAGTCTGTTCTACACGTCCATCTAAATCGGCTGGCGGCGGACGCTTTATACCGCTACCCTTCGCGTTCGTTTTGCGGGTGCGCGGCGTGGTTTTACGCTAACTCAAACTCATCCTGTTCTACCTCATACTTGTAGAGCGTGTCAATCGAAATTTTCTTCGATGCATCGAGAATTTCAATTCCGACGATTCGTTTGTCGGCCGTGAGGTCGATGTTGATGCCGTCCCCGGCCTCGATGGCCGCAAGCGGCTGTTCATCGGAAAGCT
>PLYO01000034.1 GCA_003151825.1 Ignavibacteriota bacterium | reverse complement strand
CTGCGAATGTGACAGCCGACGCCCGTGCGGCGTTCAGTGCCGGGAGCGGCATTGCGATTTCGAGCGGGGTCATCTCGGCCGTCAATGCCGGCAGCTATGTCAACAACGGCATATCGCAGCAGACTGGCGCGAATTTTAACATTAGCGGAAACGGAACTATTGGCGGCACTCTCACGGCGGATAGTGTCGTGCCAGCAACGTCTGCAGGCAGTTATCTTGGCACTCCGACCAAACCTTACGATAAACTATATCTCAGTCCGCACTCTCTTGTGATGACGGGCGCGACNNTAGACAATAGTGGGACATTGAGCACAGCCGGCGTGACGACAGAAACGATTCTTCCGACCGATGCCAATGCAGTGATAGGCGCTCCAGGCCCTCCCGGCACAGGGACCAGTTTTGCTACGATGTATCTCGGCACGAACTCTCTTGTGATGACGGGCGCGACCGATCAGACGACCTTTTCCACCGATGGGAGCGGCAGCGGTCTTACGATCACGCAAAGCGCCGGAACCGACGCCAATTCGACGCCAATAGCGACGACAACGATAGACAATAGTGGGACATTGAGCACCACCGGGGATATCACAGCACCAACAGGCAATATATCGGCACCAGGTGGCGATGTAAGTGGCGGAACCGTCACTGCCGCGACCGATATCACAGCCGGAGGTGCCGTCTCTGCAGCGACCGGAATTTCTACCACCGATGGTGATATAACGACATCAACCGGCAATGTGACCGCAGGGGGCGATATAACAACAGAAACTGGTACGGTTACGGCGGCGAGCCTGAATACAGGCGATATCCAGTCAGCCGCGATCAAAGCCACTACTCTCGAGTCAGGAAATACCATTATTATTGATGGCACTGGCACCCCACACACGATCTTTAGCGATATGGAAATGGACGTCAACACTGGTGGAGTGCTCAAGCTGAATCCAGATCCGGGCTATAAAGTCGGTATCAATCTACCTACTTTGGGTGACGATCCAACGGCAATGCTCGATGTCAACGGCGGTGTGCGTATTCGATCGTTCCTCACGAACGCCGATGACCATATCGTCACTGCGAATTCCGAGGGCGATCTAAGCTTGCTCCCGACATCGAGTCTTCTGAGTTCAATTCCAGCATCGAATGGCCTCACGAACAACTCTGGCACTGTCGTGCTCGGCGGTGCCCTCACAGGCCCAACCGACATCTCAGGGAACTACAACCTAACGATTAGCGGATCGGGAAATGTCGGCATCGGAACTTCGAGCCCCACGACAGCGCTCGAGGTCAATGGAACGGTTACTGCGGGATACTTCGTGGGAGATGGCAGCGGACTTGCCAATGTCCATGCCCAAGCAGATGATCTCCCGAATGGCTCAAACGGCGACATCCTCGTATGGAAGGATACCGGGTGGGCGGATTCACCGAATGGATACGGCAGCGCCGGCCATTATCTTCGGAGCACCGGTTCGGCCTGGACAAGTTCGGCCCTTCAGGCATCTGATGTGACTGGCACACTTGCAATAGCAAATGGCGGGACTGGCGCGGAAAGCGCGAGCGAGGCAATTAATGCTCTTCTTCCAGCGCAAGGAGGGAATGACGGTGACGTGCTTATTACTAACGGTTCGGATGTTTCCTGGGCGTCTATATCTGGCCCGGGCAGCGTAACATCGGTCGATGTCTCTGGCGGAACGACGGGGCTAACTACGTCCGGCGGGCCTATCACCACCTCCGGAGTGATCACACTCGCCGGTACGCTGGGTATCGGCCATGGCGGTACGGGGACGGCAACAACTTCCGCACACAATGTTTTTGCAGGCCCGGCATCCGGTGGATCGGCGCCGCCGGCATTTCGTCAGCTCGTAGCGGCCGATTTGCCGACAGGCTCTGCGAACTACATCCAAAATGGAACTTCGCCGCAGTCCAGCGCGAATTTCAATATCAGCGGTAATGGAGTCCTCGGTGGGTCGTTTCTCGTCGCAGGCGGTACTTCCACGTTACCGCCAACTTCCGGCTCTGGCACACGCATGATGTGGGTGCCAGGTATGGCTGCATTCCGCGCGGGCACGCTTGACGCAGTTGGTTCCAATTATTGGGACTTCGGTAACATTGGGCAGAATTCGTTTGCCACGGGATCGGACGCAGAGGCGAAAGGGATTTCCTCGACGGCGATCGGATCGCCCAGCGTCGCGACCAATGATTACGCGACAGCGATAGGCTCGGACGCCACCGCAAGCGGATATGCTTCCATGGCAATCGGATCGTCCGTTGTTGCAGCGGGCAAAAATTCCACTGCATTGGGATATGAAGCTACGGCAACCAAAGACTATTCTTTTGTAATTGGCGATGGCTCAACTACAACTACGGACGATGCAACGAACGAGTTCATCGCTCGTGCATCGGGAGGGTTTAAGCTGTATGACGATGCTTCGTCAACACCCGCGCTTACGCTCTCCGGCGGTGCGTTAGTCGCTAATGGTGGAACGGGAGCCAATCCGAACTTGGGCAATGGCACGCGCATGATGTGGCTGCCGAATAAGGCAGCATTCCGCGCGGGACAAATCAACGATGGAAACAATGAATGGGATAATGCCAACGTGGGGATAGGCTCTGCCGCCTTCGGTTTGAATACGGTCGCAAGCGGCAATTTCGCTTCGACCGCGATGGGTGACCACACGGTCGCGAGCGGCACATCTTCTCTGGCAACGGGATATTTTACTTCCGCAATCGGCAATGCTTCGACCGCAATGGGATCGAAAGCCACGGCAAACTATCCTGGCTCATTCGTTTATGGCGACGCCTCCGGTAATTCCGTGAGCGACGCTGTGGCAAACTCATTCACGGTACTTGCGACGGGTGGCTATCAGTTCTTTGACGATGCAACCGGTAATCCGGCGCTAACACTGTCTGGTGGTAATCTTTCTATCACGGGTGGCAATCTTTTGGTTAATGGAACTGGATATGCGAATGCAGAGACCGGCTCCGGTATCTCCGTATTCCGGGCGGCCAATTCCGGTCAGGGAAATGGCATCGAGGGTGATGCAGTAGATGGCTATGGATTATATGGTCACGCAGCAGGAAATGGAACTGGTGTCTATGCGCAGGCGGACGGTTCAGGCAATGCACTTGAGGCGAGTGGCAATGTTGAGATTGGTGGAGCTTTAAACGCACACACGGAATCCGGAAGTCCTGTAATTCAAGCTACTAATTATGGTTTCGGAACAACGATGGTCGCCGTTAATCAAGCAGGTGGCGATGCCATCGATGCCACATCGATCGGCGGTGGCAATGCACTGACCGCGAATGGCAATGTGGCCATTACAGGCGGCAATGTCGGAATTGGCGTGTCGCCTGCTTCGAATGTCGGGCTGTTGCTCACGGAACCGTTCGGTGCGGTAAGCGCCATGGAAATCCACAGTACGGATTATGTCGATGGTAGCCTGCCGCTCGATATCGTGGAGGATTTGACCTCTAAAACATGGGGCACAGACGTGGGCAATACCGAAGGTCGCATGCTCCGGTTCACCGAAAATTCCTCTGGAACGCTGTTCGATTTTGGCATTTCGAATACCGATAATTTCTACCTCGGTAATGGCGATGGCATTAACGGGCAACTAATTACGGTTACCAATAACGGTCAGATCGGAATCGGTTCGACCAATCCCATCTCGAGGCTCGCCAATACTTCCGATAATAACATTGGCTCCGATACTCACGGCATTAGTCAGGGTAGTCTGACCTGGGCGACGACGACGACGACGGGATATGTCGCGACCTTCACGAATGAAGCATCCGGCTCGGGTCAGGCGCACGATGGTGTCGCGGTCAAGGTCTATGACAATACGGCCAATACGACCGCGTTCGATGTGTCGCAAGGTAACGGAATTAGCGCAGGAACGCAGCTCCTTGGCGTCAAAGCCAATGGCGATGTCCATATCGCATCGAATATCGGCAATGTCAGCATTGGTAATGGCAGTGGCAATGTTTCGGTGGGCGCCGCGCTAAATATGAACTCGCATCCGATCAACAACGTCACCGATCCGACGAACGCGCAGGATGCGGCGACGAAGAATTATGTCGATACCAAAGCAAGTGGTGCCAACTTTATCCAAAACGGAACATCGCAGCAGGCAAGTTCTAATTTCAACATCAGCGGCAATGGCATCATCGGCGATCTCGGCGTCGGAATTGGGAATAATTCCCCACGAGCGCTCATCGACGCTTCGCAGTCCAATAACGGTTACACATTTTCATATCTCGAGAATACCAATAGCGGTACGGCAGCCGCTTCTGGAATGCTGATCGGCGAGCATGTGCTTCCATCGCATAATTATCTTGCGATGGTCTATTATAATAGCGGCTGGACCCCTGCGAGTTACTCGCTGCCTAATGAAGCAGCGATTGTTACCGATGCCGGCGCCACGAACGGACTCGTTATTGGAGTGGATGCCAATGCGCCGATAAAATTCTTGACGAATGGTGCAGGAGGCAATAACGAACGCATGCGCATTAACGGAGCCGGCAATGTCGGTATTGGCACGGTCACGCCGGGCTCGACCCTCGATGTAAACGGCGTGATTAACTCTGCCACCGGATATACTGTCGGGGGTGCGGCTACATCCGGCCAATATCTCCGCGGCAACGGTACGAATTTCGTTTCGAGCGCGATACAGGCGGGCGATGTTCCAACACTAAATCAGAATACTACTGGTGGTTCGATAAATAACACTCCGATTGGCGCGACAACGCCGAACACGGGCGCGTTCACAACGCTATCCTCTTCCGGTGCCACAAACATTGCTACAGGCGGTGGACGAGTCGGCATCGGCACAGCATCGCCGACAAGCAACAGCCTCATGGCGAATACTGCGGACAATAATCTTGGTTCCGATGGCCGAGGCACCGGCGGTGCTTCTCTTACGTGGGTATCGGGTGTCGCCGGGTATGCGGCAAGCATTACGCAAGAAGCGACGGCTGCACATGAAAACGGCCTCGCAGTTAAGGTCTGGGGCAACGGACCCGCTAACTATGCGCTTGACGTGTCGCAGAGCAGCAGTACAGCAGCAGGAACCCCGCTCTTCGACGTACTCGGGAATGGCAATGTCGGAATTGGGACGACGACACCACAGCAAACGCTCGATGTCGTTGGCGTAATCAATGCTGCCACCGGCTTTCGCGTCGGCAATGTTGCGCCAGCGTCTGGAACCTACCTTCGTGGCAACGGGACGAATTTCGTGAGCGCGGGCCTGAGCATGGCAGATGCGACAGGTACGCTTGCCGTCGCTAATGGCGGGACGGGAGCAACGACGTTAACGAGCGGCGATCTTATCGTCGGCAATGGCACGAACCCAGTCTCTGCCGGTCCGGCATGGAATTCGGGTACGAGCACGCTGACGGGCAACATCACTGGCAACGCCGCAAATGTAACCGGCGTCGTCGCTCTCGCCAATGGCGGAACGGGGTCTAATTTCAGCAGCGTCACGCAAAACAAGGTCTTTGCAAGTCCGAACGGATCGGCCGGCGCGCCGGCTTTCCGCGCGCTTGTTGCGGGCGATATTCCGAGCCTCAGCGCAACGTACCTGCCGCTCGCCGGCGGCACGATGTCGGGGAATATCAACATACAGTCGAATGCGATCACGGGTACGACGGGAGCCGTCACGCTGCAATCGTCAAACGGTACGTACGGTACGTCTTCTCTCACGGTAGAGGATGAGGTCGGCGCAAACGGCTTTGTCATCTCGCAGACTGGCAATAGTTCGCTTCCGCTCATCGATCTCGGTTTCAATCCGACTCAAGGCGTGCAGTCGAATATTCGCTTGGAGGAGCGCTCAGGTTCTGAGATAAATACCGGCAACACCAACGGCGAATTCCAATTGATCGACAATACACTTAATTTCGCCAACACAAAAACCACCTTTGCGATTGGCAATAGTTACGCCTATATTAATGACAACGTCGGCATCGGCACCGCGTCCGGAGTGCAGGCGCTAACGGTCAACGGAGTTATTACCGCCTCTACGGGATACCGCGTAAACAACGCCACGGCAACAGCCGGAACGTACCTTCGCGGCAACGGGACAAACTTCGTTGCAGGTTCGATAGCGGTGGGCGATGTTCCAACCTTGAATCAAAATACGACCGGCACCGCCGCGAATGTTACCGGCGTCGTAGCCATCGCCAACGGCGGCACGGGTGCTACGTCCTTCGCGGGCGCAGGCTTAGTCACGACGACAACGGTGGATAATAACTCGCTGCCTGCGTCGTTCACGACGCTCAGCACGAGCAACACCATTCAGACAACTCCTGCAAGCGGCAACGATGGCATGATCATTAATACTACTAATTCACTTGGTATCTTCGCGACAGACAACTCCGCCTCCGGTTGGGGTGCTATCGATGGCGTTTCCAATACTGGAACCGGAGTAACCGGAGTATCCCACACTGGCATCGGCGTCGAAGGATTCGTTAACTCAGGGTTTGGCGGAACAGCGGTGCATGCCGAAAATCAGGGAACAGGCCAGTCGCTCGTTGCTCTCAATAGCGGCGCTCAGACGGCCAGCCTTGCTGGCGTTTCGATCTCGAATACCGCGACGAGCTCCACCAACAGCATAACGAAGACCGGCCTCGCCATTGCTTCAACGGGCGGTTGGACAGGAACATCGTCGCCGAATTATGGCATTACCTTTAATGTATCCGGCGGAACGACTAACACGGACATTCAAGGCACGAGCAATAATTGGAATATATCGAGCGCCGGCGTCTTCACGGGCAATGGCTCCGGCCTTACGAATGTCGCGCCCGGCGGCTCTGCCGGCGGCGATCTTGGCGGAACATATCCGAATCCAACGGTAACCAGCGTTGCGGATGTAACGACCGGCACGCTGGCTATTGCGAATGGCGGCACGGGAACAAACGCAGTCGCACATGCCGGCGGCGTTATCTATGGCGCGAGCAACACGTCTTATGCATGTACAGCCGCTGGTATCGCGGGTCAGGTGCTTACCTCGAATGGTGCCTCCAATCCGACGTGGCAGGCTGGCGGCTGGGGGATGACCGGCAACGCCGGAACAACTCCGGGCACGAATTTCATCGGGACTACCGATGCGCAGGACTTGGTATTCAAAACGAACGCCGCCGAGCATCTACGCATCACGAGCGGCGGAAATCTCGGCGTCGGCACAACGAATCCGATTACCCAGCTCGATGTAGCCGGAAATGTGGCAGCTTCGACTTTGGGTTCAGTCTCGACTGGTGCGAGCAGCTCGCCTGGTAGTGTGTTTATCAGCGGCAGGTATGCTTATGTAACTAATCAGGGCAACAACACTCTCGGGGTTTTCGATGTCTCCAGTCCAGCCTCGCCTGTAAGCATCGGATCGGTCTCGACCGGTTCGAGCAGCGCCCCTTATGGCGTGTATGTGAGCGGGAGATATGCATTTACATCGAATGAGGGTAATAACACCCTCGGCGTATTCGATATCTCGAATCCAGCATCGCCTGTAAGCGTCGGATCGGTTACGACAGGCAACTATCCTGCATCTGTTTATGTCAGCGGCAGGTATGCCTACACGGCGAATCATGTAGCGAACACACTAGGTATCTTCGATATCTCTAACCCAGCATCGCCAGCAAGTGTCGGGTCGGTTTCGACCGGTGCGAGCAGCGCTCCTACCGGAGTATTTGTCATTGGCAGATACGCATACGTGATAAATCCAGGTACTAACACCCTGGGCGTATTCGATGTCTCGAATCCAGCATCGCCGTCGAGCGTCGGATCAGTCTCGACCGGATCAGGCACCACGCCTGCAAAGGTCTATGTCAGTGGCAGATATGCATATACGGCGAATGCAGGAAATAACACTCTTGGGATTTTTGACGTATCGAATCCTGCAACGCCAGTAAGCGTCGCGTCGGTCTCGACCGGCTCGGGCAGTGCTCCAACAAACGTCTATGTCAGCGGTAGATATGCATACACAGCGAATGAGAATAATAACACGGTAGGCGTGTTCGATATCTCGAGTCCTGCATCGCCAGTGAGTGTAGGATCGATTTCGACCGGTTCCGGTAGTAGTCCTGTAAGCGTATATGCGAGTGGCAGATATGCATACACTGCGAATTATAATAACAACACCCTGACAACCATCGATCTTGGCGGCACGTATTCTCAGTCCTTAGAGGCTGGAAGCACGGAGACGGGCCAGCTTCAGGTTCGCAACGATGTGCAGGTTGGCGGTGAAATCTCGGCGCGCGGAGGCGTAACGGCCACGACCGGCAATTTCAGCGGCAGTCTCGCGGCTGCCAGTTTCGTTGGCAATGGTTCTGGCCTGACGAACATTACGGCCACGCCCGGCGGCTCTGCCGGCGGCGACCTTGGCGGAACATATCCGAATCCAACGGTAACCAGCGTAGCCGATGTGACGACCGGCACGCTATCCATCGCACACGGCGGGACGGGAGCTACGAACTTTGCGCTCGCGGGCTTGGTCACAACGACAACGCTGGATAATAACACGCTTCCCGCGGCGCTCACGACGCTCAGCACCTCCACCACCGGCGCGAAGGTCGCCAGCATCGCCAGCGCTTCAATCTCGAATACCGCGACGAGTTCCACAGCCAGCGTAACGAAGACCGGCCTCTCTATTGCCTCATCGGGTACCTGGAATGGGGCCACTGCGCCGAATTATGGCCTTACATTTAACGTATCTGGCAGTACTACGAGCAACACGGACATTCTTGGTTCGGGAGGCAGTTGGAATGTCACATCGGCCGGCGCGGGCACATTCGGCACGGGCACGTTCACCTCGCTTACTGCAAACTCCGGGACTTCACCTGCGCTTGCCACAACGCTCTCCCTTCCGGCGGTTACCAGCGTAACTGGGGCAACAATCTCGAATACTGCGGTCAGTTCGACCGGCAGCATTACGAAGACCGGCCTCGCTATTACATCGACGGGGAACTGGACCGGATTCGTTTCCCCGAATTATGGCCTTACCTTTAACGTAACCGGCGGGACGACCCCAACGGACATCAATGGCACGAGCGGCAATTGGAACGTCACTTCTGCGGGCGCGGGCACGTTCGCGGGGCTCACGGTGAACGGGCCTGTTGCAATAACTGCCCCGACCTCTTTTGGCGCGCAGACGAATGGATCGGTTGCCACCCCGTCGGGTAATTACAGCGTGGGCGCAAACGATTACATTGTTATCGAATTAAATTCTGGAACTACCGTCACGCTTCCGGCTTCGCCCGCCACGGGCCGCATCATTATCGCGCGCAATGGAGGCTCCGTCGGTAATGTTACGCTCAGCGGCAACGGAAACGATATTGTTATTAGCGGCTCAGCCAGTCCTTCCGTAACCATGTATCCGGGTGCTACGCCAAGCCAGCCGAGCACCTATACGGTGGTGTGGGCGGGTGGTTTATGGTATGTGATCGGCGAAGCGTTCTAATCGCCCGAAGGATGGTTTGCGGAATAAATGTGAATGTTTCCGGCCCGCGCATGGTAGTACCCTAACCGGTGCCCTGCGCGGGCCGGATGATATTACGATATGCCTGCTTCGAACGAACTCCGATTATTCCTCTCCTCCACGTTCATTGATTTTCAGAACGAGCGGGATTTCTTAGCCAAGAAAGTTTTCCCGGCCTTGCGCCGGATGTGCCGGGATCGTGGCGTGGAGTTCACCGAGATCGACTTGCGCTGGGGCCTGAATCAAGAGGATTCCGAAAAAGGCCGAATTATCGGAACATGCTTAGAGGAGATCGACGAATGCCGGCCATTTTTTGTCGGCTTACTTGGAGAGCGATACGGCTGGGTGCCTCCGATGGAGGAGTTGGAAAAAAACGAGGAGCTTCGCAAGGCGCATCCCTGGCTCGAAGATGCTGTTGCCTCCGGTCAGAGCATGACCGAGATGGAGTTTCGTCATGGATTTCTGAACCATGCTTCCTTGCCAGCAAAGCCGATGGTCTATTTTCGCTCGTTGCCCGATGCGCCGCCGGAAGACGAACGAGTCACCCGGCTGAAGCAAGAAGTCTCCATGCGTTTGGGTGAAATTCCCGCGTTCAGCACCCCTTCGGAACTTGCGTCCCTGATCGAGAAGGACCTTTTTTTCCTGATCGAAAATTATTGGCCTTCTGCGGATAAAGTGTCGTGGTTAGAAGAAGAGCGCGCCGGCCATGCAGCTTTTGCTCAGTCGAGGCGAAAAGGGTACGTCGCGAATCCCTCGGTCATAGATTCACTCAACGAGCATATCGAGAAGCTGGAGCCTGTCATTGTTATTACGGGTGAATCCGGCGCAGGTAAAAGTTCGCTTCTCGCGTATTGGGCTGAAAGTTTGAGGCAGCGAGACCCGAATCTCTTCATTGTCGAGCATTACATTGGCGTAACTTCGGCAAGCACCGATCCCGATACGCTCATGCGCCGGATTGTCGAAGAGATAAAAGAGCGGACACACACGGGAGATGCGGTTCCCCAGTCCGCTGCCGAGCTTGAGCAGGCGTTTCCTTCCTGGCTCGGGCGCATTGCCGGAGAACGGATGCTGATTCTTGTCGATGCGATCAACCAGCTAAATACCGATGGCCGCTTCCTTGGCTGGCTGCCGGAGCATGTGCAGAGCAATATCCGATGGGTCATTTCTTCGACCCAAAGCGAGGCGCTCGACCGTCTTCGCGATCGAGGACGTTTGCTGGATCTCCCATTGCCAGAAATTGCCGTGCTGCCAATCTCGCTCCCGGAGCGCCGAAGAGTGTTGCGTACGTTCCTTGCCGGATACCAAAAAAAGTTAGACCGGAAGCAGGAAGAGAAAATCGTCAGGAGCAAGAAGTCCGCAAGTCCACTTTTTCTGCGAACGCTGCTCGAAGAGCTGCGACTTCAAGGCAAGCATGAAGAGCTTGATCACCACATCGCTCATTATCTCGAATCGTCCGATATTCCAGATCTCTTCGGACGCATCTTGGAGCGGATTGAATTCGATTATGGCGCCTCGGAGGTCGAGACGCTGCTTACGCGAATTTGGGCCGCGCCACACGGACTCTCGGAGTCCGAAATCATCGAATCGAGCGATCTCGACAGAGCGGCGCTTTCCTTGCTGCTTCATGCGTTCGATTTTCACTTGATCCGCGTGAAAGGCCGCCTCAGTTTTTTCCACGATCACCTGCGTCAGGCAGTCGAGTTACGCTATCTCGATCAGTCGCTGAAAAAAGAGGAAGCATGGATGCAGGTGGCAGAGTATTTTCAGACCACGGAACCCTCCTCGATCAAGGCCGTGTCGCTGCCCTGGCTTTTAAGCAAGGCTGAGCGATGGCATTTGCTCAAGGAGGCGCTTCTCGACATCAGCCTCTTGCCTTATTTGACCGAAGGTTCTCGTTCCTACGATCTTCTGGCTTATTGGAACGCATTGGAAAAACGCGAGGCTTCTGTCGCCGGCCCAAACGCCGGGAAGAAACATTGGAACATCGATGTGGTAAGTGAGTATGAATCGTCCCTTGCTCACCACCCCGAAAATCTCGATGCTTCGAATGAGTGTAAAATTAGATATGCTCTCGGGCTGTTTTTCCGCAACGCAGGTTGGTTCGAAGGCGCAATCTCGAACGAAGCACAAGCGCTCGCGCTTCTTGAAAGACAAGTTGGCGAGATTGATGACCTGCAATTCCGTGATCCAGCAGCTTTCTCTTTTATAATCGATATTTGCAATGAACTTGGTAAAGGGTATCTCGATAAGGGCGATCTAAAAAATGCGGCCGAAGTACTTGAAAAAGCGCTGAGGCTTCTCGGTGACTATTCGGTTTCCAATCATGCGAACATGGAGACAAACATTGGGAATGATCTTTCGCCGTCCCGTAGCTTCGATGTGCGTCATATTAACATTAGGAATGAATATGCTCGGCTTCTTAAGGATCAAGGCAAATACGCCGACGCCGAAAGAATTTCTCAAGTCACATTGAAAGCTGCTACGGAACGATTTGGCACGGCACATTTCACCACTCAGAACGAAATGAGATGGCTTGCGGATATTATGTGGCGTCAAGGCAAGTTCGCGGAGGCTGAATCGCTCTACCGAGCTGTCATAAATAGCGTGGAAGCCTCTCTCGGTCCAGAAAGCCTTGACATAGCTTATTACTTGAACGAATTTGTGCAGTTTCTAAGGATAAAGGGTCTCCGAACACAAGTAAGCCCACAAGTCGAGATCGTTTCAGTAGCTGACGATGATTACAAAGAAGCAGAGCAGATATCGGAAAGGGCTGTCGCAATAATTGAGAACAGGCTTGGCAAAAATCATCACGATCTTGGAATGCTCCTCAACAACCTTGCTTCCCTGCATTCGCAAAATGGCAACTGGGAAAAAGCGGAGCCACTTTTTCTGAGAAGCCTTGCTATCGACGAAGTGGCGTACGGACCGGAACATACAGAAACAGCCAGAGGCTTAATTAATTATGCCGTCATGCTTTTTCGACAGGGCAAGTACGACTTGGCGGAAGAACCCTACCGCCGAGCGCTCGCCATCTGGCGCAAGGCATTGGGTGAGAATCATCCGGAAACAGCAGCATGCTATAACAATCTGGCCAATCTTCTAAGAAGACAAGAGAAGTATGAGGAAGCTGAAGAGTGCTACGCTCAAGCGCTCAGGATTCGGCTGGCAACGATCGGTCCCTTGCATGTGGATACCTCACGCACGCTCGAAGGCTATGGACGGTTTATGCGAATCCAGGGCAATCTCGCCTCTGCGGAAGATTTTCTGAACCGTTCGTACGCCGCGAGAAAAGAATGCCTCGGTCCCAAACATCATGACACTATTTTTGTGGCCCTTGAGCTTGCCGAAGTGTTGCTTGAACTGTCGAAAGCAGAAAGTGCCCAAAGCATTGTAGCTGACACACTAATATCAGTGGGGGCAGTGGATGCCATTCCAGATGACCTAAAGCAAAAGTATGAGAACTTGGCCAAGCGACTTTAAAATACTTCCCGAAAAGCCTTCAAAAAGAATCGGCAAACGAGTTTGTGAGATTAAGATACTTCTCTCACTAAATCTTTTTCCGCGAGATCATGCAAATATGGGAGTAATTCTTCGATTCCATTTAGATCTAATTTCGGTCATAGCTTCGAGCGAGCGGAATAGATAATTTGTGGAATAACCCCAAATGCGACAGCTATCTCTTTTACATTCAAATCGAGCAGGGTCATCGCGCACAACCTTCTTTCGGTCACTCTGAGGTGTGGATGTTTTCTGGCAAGATTGCCAAGAAAATGAGGATACAAACGCAAAAGGCGTTCCTCATAATCTAACCATCCATCGTGACCTTCGTTGACCGATGACATCGGCTTAAAAGCAAAAAAACTATTTACGAGTATTCTGAAACACCAATCAAAAGACGTAGTTCCTTGTATGTCCCTCCCTTTAAGTAAGACAAATAAATCCCTGCAATAGATAAAGTGTAGATAAAAAGAGAGGTTCTGACTATAGCTTTGCTATATGCCCGCGTCGTATTTTTGTATTAACAAAAAGGAGAGACGGTAAGGCTTGCCGACTTCCGTCCTTGTTTGCCATTTATACAGTTTCGACCTCGGCAAGGAGATCGAACATTTTCAAAATCAACACACGACAATGAGAAAAATCAATTCAATTTCGAAGCGCATGGCGCTTCACTCCTTGTGTCTTATTTCCGGAGCCGCGATATTTTTCGCGGCTTGCAAGCAGGATCAGACAACTCAAAGCCAATCGGGAGGAAATCTTCCACTCAATACCGAAACCTTCGATGGCCTAAGTTATTCGAGTCTTGGCGGTGCAACGCTGTCATTAGGTAAGAATGGCGGCCTTGACGTTACAGGCATGAACACGATGTCCGATGGTGTCAGTACCGACGCCTCGTCTAACACTTCATGGGATGAGGTTTACGATGTAAGCTGGCCAGAGGCTGGCAGCGATAGCCTTCTCTTCAATGCCACTTCCAATGGCATTGTAGGTCCGACTACAACGAGTTCCCTTCGGTTCAGCAGTACGGATAGTAATACCTTCTGGGTTAAGCCGGTTTTCACCGGCCAAACGGACACTCAATACACGCTTACTGTCTATAACGGTTCTACTCTGGTAACTACCGAAACCCCATTAGGCTCGAGTAATAACGCTATTGAAATCCGCAGCACGCCATACTCCCTGACACACCACAAGTCGTCGTTGAACCCTACTTCTTTGGTGATGACTGGTGCATCTGATCAGACAACCTTCCTGATCGGGGGTGGGACTTGCTCGTGGCAGGTGATTTGCGGTACGGGCGTTGACAGTGTGACGACGCCTCACGGATATACATACGTCGCAACGATGATCCAGATAACCGAAACCATAACTGGAGGAGCTTCCACATTCGATCATATTCAGCAGGTCGGAAACGTTGGCTCGATGGTGATTGATACCGTCGTGGTCAATTAGGTTATGCAATGGGTGGGGCCATCGGATTTGACCGGTGGCCCCCACCTTCTTTTTGGATCCATCAGATGTCCCGGAGCATCGCGATACCATTTTCATCGCACTTGCGCTTGCCGAAGTATTACTCGAACAATCGAAAATCGATAGCGCACAAAACATCGTGGATGAAGTAATTACATCAGCAGGCTTAGAGTCGGTTATGGCCGCAAAAGATGAAATGCTCGCTCGTTTGGGGGAAGATAAGCCGATAGGCAGTGATATTCCGCATAAGCTCAATAGTTTGATTATTTCTTCAAAAAAGCCCGAAATCATCACAGCTTCATTGTCTTAGCTGCCTCGCCAGGACTCGAACCTGGAACCTTCTGCTCCAGAGGCAGTCGCCATACCATTAGGCCACGAGGCAATTTGATCGCCCACGATTGATCGTTCACGATCACTGGAAGCGCGACAACACCGAGCGTTGCCTGTGGGTTTCGGGTAAGGGGTAAAGGGAAATGGTTGCTATTATCTTGCGGCTTTGAGCAACTTTGCATAGTCGAGGAGTTCGACGAAGAAGCGCTCGATGACATCGCCGCGCCGGCCTTCGCGAAGAGGCTTAAACACATCGGGATTAATTGGAAGTTTTTCTTCGCGGAGCGCCATATACACGTCGATTGGAATATGGATGGAATTAAACATCGGGACCATTTTAAGTTCGACCACCACTTGCCGCAATTGCTCGATGGCCCGCGCGCCGAAGGCATTGCCATAGCTGACAAACCCGACCGGCTTTTTATTCCACTCGGCATAGACCCAATCGAGCGCGTTCTTGAGAACGGCGGAATAGCCGTGATTATACTCCGGCGTGACCATAATGTATCCATCCCCCTCACCGATCTTATTCGCCCATTGTTTCCCAAGCGGATTCGAATAAATTCCCTTATTTGCTCCTACCGAAATCGGATCGTCGTAAAACGGCAGCGGCCAATCGCGCAAATCAATGAGTTCGGCTTGGATGTTTTCTTTCTTCTTCAGCTCCTCGAAAATATAGTTCGCGGGTTTCTCGCTAAACCGATTTTGCCGTGTGCTTCCGATGATGATTTGGATTTTTAGTTGTTCGTTCACATTCATATACAAATTGCTGCTTATTACGCCGCCATCCGTTCCGCATTAATCACCATCGGCTCGCCGCCCAGCACGGCTTCGCGGGTGATGACGACTTTCTCGGCGCGCTCCATCTCGGGAAGATGGAACATAGTGCTCATCAGCGTTTCCTCCATGATCGAGCGGAGCGAACGCGCGCCGGAGCCGCGAAGAATTGCCTTTTCGATGATCATGTCGAGCGCGGCGCGCTCGAATTCAAGATCGACGCCCTCCATCGCAAAAAGTTTTCGATATTGCTTGACGAGCGCGTTTTTTGGCTCTGTCAGCACGCGATAAAGCGCCTCCTTCGATAGTCCATTCAGCGGCGCGATCACCGGAAGGCGACCGATGAGTTCGGGAATGAATCCATATTTCAGCAAATCTTCCGGCTCGACAAATTGGAATAGATCGACCGCCTTTTCATCTACACGCGAGGGAATCTTTGCGCCAAATCCGATCGGGCTTTGATGCAGGCGCTTCAAAAGTATCTTGTCCAATCCTTCGAACGCGCCACCGGCGATGAAAAGAATGTGCTTCGTATTGACGTGAATGAGCGGCTGCTCCGGATGCTTACGTCCGCCTTTTGGCGGCACACCGGCAATGGTTCCTTCGAGCAATTTCAGCAGCCCTTGCTGCACTCCTTCGCCGGAAACATCGCGCGTAATCGAAGCGGAATCCGATTTGCGAGCAATTTTATCCACTTCATCCAAATATACAATTCCACGCTCCGCGCGCGCCACATCGAAATCCGCAGATTGCAAGAGCGCGCTGAGGATGGATTCCACATCGTCCCCAACATATCCCGCCTCGGTGAGCGTCGTTGCGTCGGCAATGGAAAAGGGGACATCCAAAATTCTCGCAAGCGTTTTTGCGAGCAGGGTTTTTCCGGTTCCCGTCGGGCCGAGCAGGAGGATATTCGATTTTTCGATTTCGGTATCCTCGAATCCTTCGACGCCAATGAGCGTCTCGGCATCCAACCGCTTATAGTGATTATAGACAGAGACTGCAAGAATGCGCTTGGCGCGGTCCTGCTCGATGACGTGCTCTCCAAGCGCTCGCTCGATCGAGCGGGGCGTAAACGTGGAAAGTTCCGGCCGGATGTTTGCGCCGGAGACGCGAAGGTTTTTCTTCGTCGCGAATTGCGGCAAGTGCGCTCGAAGCAGATCGACGTGGCCGGAGGTGCAAATATCGCAAATAAGCGCGTTGCCAAAGGGCGCGGAGATGAGCGTCAGCACCTCCTCGGCGGATCGGCCGCAAAAGGTGCAATAGAGCGGGCGGTCTCCCGAATCGCTGGTGTTCGGGTTCTTGGGTTTCATTTTTTGGTCGGACATAAGTAAGTGTAACGGGGATTTTTCTCGCTAAAGTTCGCTTATATCCCACGATGAAAAAAGTATTACTCACTTTTGCCATCCTGATGGCACTCATAGGAATCGTATGGTTCGGGCAAGGCATTGGCCTGATCCACGGCAGCGTGATGACGGATGACTCCAAATGGGCCGTCATCGGCGCCATTATGATCGCCGTGGCAGCGGGGGTTTTTTGGTTTGCTCGCGCAAGAGGCTCGCAATAGGAGTATTCTCGCTCACTGAGTGCGGAGCGTTTTGGGGAGTGCAACTCGAATCGGCGTTCGCTAACTCGAAGCATTGGAATATTCTTACCAATTTCTTCCTGCTGAATCTTTGAAGTTACTTTACCAATTCCGGAAAATCTTACTATTCCCGAAACCACAAGCGGCCCGAGAGCTCCGCTCAATAATAGCGAAGCTCTCCGTGCCGCGAAAACCGGATCGACCTCAGTAGCTGTGCGATTCCGCGTCTTCCAGGAAGGAAATATCCGGCTGGCTGATGACTCCGGCCCGCTGCATCGCGTCCTTGAGATCGGGCGAGGTGCCATAGGCCTTTGCGCCGTCAATGGACTTCATCTTGTTGACGACGGTCACGAGGTTAGGGTCTGCCGCGTCCCGAAGGACTTCGTGGCGAATCCAGCCATGCGTGGCTCGCGTCGCCCCCATTTCGTCGAAAACTTTCTTCCAGTTGTTGAAATCCGCTACTTTGTGTCGAACGATCATTGTTGCCATAGTGTATTTTTTAGAGTTAGTGAATGGATGCGTTGTTAACTACGCGACAAAAATAGCTGTCGGCATGGGCCCATTCCATTGACCTATGGTAAGAAATTTTAGAATTCGAAAATTGTTATTTCGAAATTTCTTTTCGGAGCCGGCTGAGGGATTCGGGAGTGATTCCGAGATAGGATGCAATATGGTGCTGTGGGACGCGCAGGAGGAGCGAGGGGCGCTCTTTTTCCAATCGAAGATACCGGGTCTTTGCAGAATCCGAGAGCGATTGACCGACTTGCTCTTGAAGCTTCGTATAGGTTTTCTGGGTTCCTTTCTGGTAATATTCCAGAAAGCCCGGAAATTCTTTCAATCCGCGATCGAACCGCTCCCGCTCGATGACCAGCAACTCACACTCTTCCGTGGCCTGAAGATTCAGGTTTGTCGTTTTCCTTTCGAGAAAACTCACGAGGTCCCCGATCCACCAATTCTCCTCGGCAAATAGAACGATCCGTTCGATGCCATCTTCATTGACATAGTAATGCCGCATGCATCCCTTCAGGACAAAGCTTACGTACCTCACGATCTGCCCGGAGCGATAGAGATGGTCTCTTTTTTTAAGAGACAGCGGTTCGAAGAGTTCGAGGAATGCGGGAAAATCCTCGTCCCGAAAATTTGCTTTCGATTGAAGCTCTCTAAGAAGAAGGTTGGTATCCACTCAAAAGGCGGCAACCCTACTGCAATAGTTGCGGAAAATCCCTTCGGAATTTTTCGACTTCGGGCCGCGTAACCCCTGCAATGTAACTCTGATCGGGATGGTTCCGGTAATAGCGAAGATGGTATTCTTCCGCACGATAAAATTGCGTGAACGGCGCGACCTGCGTTACAATCGGCGAGGAATATTTGTCGGAAATTTCGCGGATGTAGTACTCTGCTTCCTGCTTTTGCTCGGCATTGTGATAAAAGATGGCCGATCGATATTGCGGGCCTTCGTCAGGGCCTTGCCGGTTGAGCGTCGTCGGATCGTGCTCGGCGAAAAAAACTTCTAAAAGTTTCTTATAACTAATTTGCGTGGGATCGAACGCCACATCGACGGATTCCGCGTAGCGCGTTTCGCCCGAGCCTACCATTTCATACGATGGATTAGCTTCCGTTCCGCCGGAATATCCCGGCAGTGCATTCTTCACGCCTTTTATTTCCAAGAAAATTTCCTCCGAATGCCAAAAACACCCCATCGCGAACGTGGCGTGCTGAAGGGTGGAATCATCATCCTGTGTAAGGATCGGGGCCGGTTCTCGTTTCGCCGAGCCGTTGCACGAGATTACAGCAAAGATCGTTACTGCCGTTGCAACAGCAATGGAAAGCATCCTTTTATGTGACATAATTTTCTTTGACGTATTGGCCGAAAGATGGTTTCAACATGATCCTTCGACAAGCTCAGGACAAGCTTGGTGCGATTATAGCCATTTCGTAGATAGATAAAAATCATCTCCTGAATCTAAATAATCGCCCCAAATCATGGTTCTGATTTTGAACGCATTCCGAATCTGCTTGTTTTAACTAAACAAATCGAATTTCCTCGCTTGCGTTTACACTCATCCACGGATACAGTCGGTATCATTCTTGCCGGAGGCTCGGGCTCCCGGCTGCACCCCTGCACGACCGTGACGAATAAGCATTTGCTGCCCATCGGCGAAATGCCGATGATTTTTTATCCGATCAAGAAGCTGGTCGCCGCCGGAATCGAAGATATTCTCATCGTGACCGGCACGGAGCACATGGGCGACTTTATTTCGCTCTTAGGTTCGGGGAAGGATTTCGGCTGCGCGCTAACCTACCGCGTGCAGGACGAAGCCGGCGGCATCGCGCAGGCGCTCGCGCTTGCCGAGCGTTTCGCCGGTGGACAGTCCATGTGCGTCATGCTGGGCGATAACATTTTCGAAAATCCGATTTTGCCGCTCATCGAACAATTCCTGGCGCGTCCCGACGTGGCACATATCCTTTTGAAAGAAGTGCCGGACGCCGAGCGATTCGGCGTGGTCGAGATGAAGGGCACCAGAGTAGTGCGCATTATCGAGAAGCCCGAAGTGCCGCCATCGAATTTTGCCGTGACGGGCGTGTATTGCTATCCACCGGATGTGTTCGATATTATCCGCACGCTGACGCCCTCCGATCGCGGCGAGTTAGAAATCACCGATGTGAATAATGCATATTTAGAGCAGGGCCGGCTTCATGCCGCGATGCTGGAGGGGTATTGGTCCGACGCCGGAACGTTTCCATCGCTCGCGCGGGCGAACGAACTCGTGCGGCTGTCGCCGCCCATCGTCTGAACTATGATTTATGTGATTTTTGTGATAGGGGATGATTATGTTGCTGCGTAAAATAAGATTATGGCAATTCTTCCAGGAAAGTATAATAATCCTCCCAAGAACCGTTTAATCGAAAACATTTAATCATACTCATCACAAAAATCACATAAATCATAGTTCAGACGATATGACTCTTTTTATTGCTGGTGGCGCGGGATTTATCGGCGCAAATTTCGCGCACTATGCTGCCCAGCGCGGGCACAATGTTCTCATCTACGATCTTCTCACCTACGCTGGAAACCTGAAGAATGTCGCGAGTCTGAAATATTTCGTGCGCGGCGATATTCGCGATGTACGCTCGCTCGACGCCGTTTTTGAGAAGGGCATTGATGGTCGGCCATTCGACGCAGTGATAAATTTCGCGGCGGAGAGCCACGTCGATCGTTCAATTTCGCTGGCGCTCCCGTTTGTCGAGACGAATGTCGTAGGCGCGGTCACGCTGCTCGAAGCCGCGCGAAGGCATCGTGTACAAACGTTTATTCAGATTTCGACCGATGAAGTCTATGGCTCAATCGAAGGCGGCGGAAAATTCACGCGGTCCTCATGTCTGAAGCCATCGAGCGCGTATTCCGCATCGAAAGCCGCCGCCGATCTTTTTTTGCTTTCCTACCATCATACGCATGGCATGGATGTCCGCGTCACGCGATGTACGAATAATTACGGGCGCTTCCAGCATCCGGAAAAATTCATTCCCATGATTCTTTCGAGCGCGCTTGCCGGCAAGCTTATTCCCATTTTCGGCGACGGCAGGCAGGTGCGCGATTGGATTTTCGTTGACGATCATTGCGACGGCATCCTTGCCTCGCTCGAACGTGGCAAGCCGGGAATGATTTATCATTTTGGTAGTCCCGGCATCGAAGCGAATGACGTTGGAATCTCGAATATGGAACTTGTGCATCTCGTGCTTCGCATACTCGCGGATGAATCAGGCCGCGATCTCGCTGAATTCACTTCGCTCCTTCGCAATGTCGCCGACCGTCCGGGCCACGACCGCCGTTATGCGCTCGATTGGTCGGACTCCGCAACGGAGCTTGAATGGCAGCCGAAAACCACGCTCGAAGCTGGGTTGAGAAAAACAGTAGGGTGGTGGCTCGCCAACCAAGAGTGGTGGTCTGGCGTTTAGTTGCGCAGTGAAAAAACTCCTTCTCATTGGCTGCGGCCAGATTGGCTCGGCGCTTGCGCGGGACTTGACGGAGTTCGAAGTCCACGTTTGGCCGCATGACATCGACGATTTGACGTTGGATGCGCTTCGAGAGATCGCGCCAGACGCTATCGTCAATGCCGCCGGCAAGACCGACCTTGCCTGGTGCGAGGCGAACGCTCGCGAAGCCGTTCGCTCCAATCTCGAAGCGCCGGTTCGCCTTTACGAGCGGATTCTGAATGCCGATCGACCGACGCGTTTCATCCATTTTTCGAGCGGATGTGTTTGGGACGGTCCTTATACTAAGGATGGTCAGCCGTTCACACCCGATATTCCGCCAACGCCTTCCAGTCTTTACTCATGGACGAAAGCTGCGGCGGATGCCATGCTCTTTGGTATCGATCCCAAACATATCGCAATTTTGCGGCCACGACAAGTATATTCCGAAAACCAGCATCCGCGCAACTCGCTCGTCAAGCTGCAAAAATATCCGAAGCTGATCGACACACCAAACTCATTGAGCAGCATTGCCGTAATCGAGAAGACGGTCAGGTATGTTCTCGGTTCGGAACATGATTGGAGTGGCATCTGGAACGTTTATGATCGCGACATCACCACGCCATTCAAAATCGGCGAAATGTTAGCCGCTGAGGGGCTTCGAGAGAAACCTCAGCGCATTTCGAAAGCAGAGCTCGACGCATTTCACAAGCCGAAACGTGTCGATACGGTGCTTTTTGATGAACGATTCGAGCAAACGATCCAACCGGAGGATGTTCACGCTCAGCTAACTCGCGCGATTGCGGAACTGATAAAAACTTCCCAAATCTCGTGAATTTCAATACTCCAAAAAATCCGAGTTCCGGCACGCTGCTCGGCGCATTTTTCGAACGTACATTGGGTGCGGGAAAAGACCGCATTTATCTGCGCTATAAGACGGCACATGGCGAGCCGTACCGCGAAATGACCTTCGCCGAATTCGACGCGCGCGTCCGGGAAGTATTTGCGGGGTTTGCAAGGCTCGGCATTCAGCGCGGCGACCGGATTGCCATTGTATCCGAATCCCGACCCGAGTGGCTTATTTCTGAATTTGCCGCGCTTGCGCTCGGCGCGATTTGGGTGCCGATGTTCCCGACGCTCACCGCGCCGCAAATCGAATTTATTGTCAACGATTGCGGAGCAAAATTGCTGATCGTCTCGAACGATTTGCAGCTTGGCAAGGCGCTGAAAATTATTGGGAACTGCCCATCGCTCGAAGCCATCATCGAGATAAACGATGAGACGAAATTAGAAACCCCTCTCTTTACCAAGGAGAGGGGCAGGGGAGAGGTTGTTTTTTTACATTTTAAAGATATTTCCAGCATGGCTGGATCGGCCCCAGATTTTAATACCGAAGCTCGCAAAGCCGCGAGCGGAGACATTGTCACGATCATTTATACAAGCGGCACGACTGGGAACTCAAAAGGCGTGATGCTCTCGCACGCGAACGTGATGGCGAATATCGAAGGTGCGCTGGCGGCGATTCCTCCTTTAACGGAGCATGATATCGCGCTTTCCTTTCTGCCACTTTGCCATGCCTTCGAGCATATCGCGATGCACTTCTTTTTTCTGCGCGGCATGACCGTGGCCTTTGCGGAATCGGTCGATACGGTCGCAGACAATCTACTCGAAATCCGCCCGACGATCATGACGGGTGTGCCGCGATTTTACGAGCGCGTCCATGCACGCATCATGCGGATGCGCGAAAAGTTACCGCCTGCTCGCCGGCGCGTGTTCGATTGGGCGCTCGGCATTGGTGCAAAAAATGGATTATCGTTCGAAGGAAAATCCGTTCCCATTCTTGCGCGGATGCTTAAACCAATCGCCGATGCCCTTGTGCTAAAAAAAATACGCGCGCGTACCGGCGGTCGTATCCGCTTCTTCGTTTCCGGCGCGGCGGCGCTACCGACGGAAGTGGGCCGCGCGTTTGCGGCCTTCGGGCTGCCGATCATCGAAGGGTATGGCATGACCGAAACTTCGCCCGTACTTTCGGTGAACCCATACCGGAAGCTGAAATGGGGAACCGTCGGGAAGCCGTTGGACAATGTTGAAATCACAATCGCGGAAGATGGCGAAATTTTGGCGCGAGGGCCGAACATCATGCAGGGTTACTATAAACAGACCGAAGCCACGCGCGAAATGATCGACGCCGATGGCTGGCTGCATACGGGTGACATTGGCGCGCTCGATTCCGAAGGCTATCTCAAAATTACCGACCGCAAAAAGCATCTTTTTGTATCGACCGGCGGCAAGAATATCGCGCCCGCGCCGATTGAATCTCTTCTGGGCGAATCGCGTTTCATCGAGCAAATCATGCTCATCGGGGACAAACGCCCGTTTTGCACTGCGCTCATTGTGCCCGATTTCGCCGCGCTACGCGAAGCAGGAATTGGGAACGGGAATGATACTTCGGGCGAGGCGTTTGCCACGAACGAAGCCATCCGCGCCACGATCGGTACGGAATTAGACCGATTGCAGGCCGGCATCGCAAGTTATGAACGTGTAAGAAGATTTATGCTACTGCCAGAACCATTCACCATCGAAAACGGTATGATGACGCCGACGCTGAAAATCCGCCGCAAGGCGGTCGAGGAGCGCTACGGGGAACTCATCGAGGCGATGTATCGGGTGCGGACGGTGGAACTAACTTAATTCAAGTACGACAATGAAAAACGTTTGCAGTGTATTGCTTCTCTTTAGCATTGCGATTTTTGCCGACCGCGTATCGGGGCAATCCTCGCCTTCAGATTATATTCTTCCGGTGGAGGCTACGGTGCAGGCGAACCCTGCCACTATCACGCTTCATTGGAATGCGGATGCACACGCCCAGCATTTTTATATTTCGCGCCGACTACTTGGCAATGGCGATCCATGGGCTTTGATCACGACACTGCCCGGCTCGGATTCTTCTTATGCCGATAAAGCCGTTCAAGTGGGGACGCAATACGAATACCGCGTGATCGACTCGACCAAAAACGATTCGGTATATGCCGTCTTTGGATTTCTCGCATCGGGTATTGCGGTTCCAGCCTCTCCACAGCCGGGAGCTGTGGATTTGATTGTCGATAATACATACTCAACAGTCTTAAAAACTGAAATTGGCCAACTTATTACCGATCTCACCGCCGAGGGTTGGCAGGTTCTTCGCCACGATGTTGCGCGAACCGATAATGATGTGAATATACAGGATACGATCTCGAACGATTTCAACACGTATAATAACGTTCGCACGGTCTTTCTGCTCGGGCATGTGCCTGTTCCCTACTCGGGCGATATTGCGCCCGATGGGCATGTTCCCGGCTCAGGAAACCATCAGGGCGCTTGGCCAGCCGACGTCTATTACGGAAATTTCGAGACGAACTGGACCGACAACAGTGTGAACGATACCACGGCATACGATCCCCGAAATAAAAACATTCCCGGCGATGGAAAATTCGATCAGGATGCGATTGAATCTCCTATGGACCTCGAAGTGGGGCGCGTCGATCTCTACGATATGCCAACGAGTTCCCCGCTCTCGGATACGCTCCTGATGAAGCAATATCTCGAACGCGATCATGCGTTTCGCATGGGCCAGCTTATCGTTCCCACGCGCGCGCTCATCGACGATCATTTCGGCCTTATTCTTGAACGCGGTGTTGACATTGAATTCATCAATGGTAAATACGATACACTCCCTTACAATCTTCCCTTAGACTACGATGCGCCTGCCACGGACGGATGGAGGAATTTTCCAGGCCTCGTCGGCTCGAATCATATCGATAATTTCCGTACCATCGAGTCCGATACGTTCTACGCGGCAACGGATTGGTTCGGATACGCCGACACGGCGAAATATCTCTGGGCCTATGGGTGCGGTGGGGGAGACTGGGGCTATTGCTCCGGCGTGGCTAACACAACCTCGCAGTTCACGAACCCCGGATATTCCACTGTGTTTACTATGTTATTTGGAAGCTTCTTTGGCGACTGGGACCGATCGGACGATCTGTTGCGCGGGCCGTTATGCAGTTCCACTGGACTCACATGTTGCTGGGCCGGACGGCCTTATTGGTATTATCATCCGCTTGGAATGGGTGAAACATTTGGATACTGCACACGGCTGTCGCAGGATGTTACCGGCCAGATCAATTGGGGAACGTTAGGCGTGAATTTTCTCCTGACAAGCGATTATATGGTCAGCCCTTCAATGGGGGGCGTTCACGTCGCGCTCATGGGCGATCCGACGCTTCGGATGATCTACCTTTGCAACCCTCCCACCGGCCTTTCGGCAAGTTTGGGAACGAACTCCGTGAAGCTGACGTGGAATGCTCCTTCGAATCTTCCTGCGACTGGAGCAGTGGGATATAATATCTACCGCTCGGATGCCGCAGGCGATACATTGCTGCAAATTAATACTTCGCTTGTAACGGGGACGGCGTTTACCGATGCAGCGCCGCTTGCGGACAGTAATATCTATGTTGTCCGAGCTGCGGAACTGACAACGACTCCGAGCGGCTCGTGGTGGAACGAAAGTGGCGGCGTGATGCAAGGCGTGAACATCACGCTCGCCGGTGTTGCCGAAACTCCCGCTGCTCAAAACGAGCTGACGGTCCATCAAGATGGAGAATTTCTCGACATCAGCATTAACGAGATGACGTCATCCGCCGTGCGGCTCTCCCTGCTCGATGTTGCGGGACGTGAAACCTTAGTTGTTGCCGATGGCCCGCTTTCGCCGGGAGTCTATAATTATCATTTTAGCACAGCCGCACTGCCATCAGGAGCTTATTTCGTTCGCATGGCAAGTCCGGATGGGATGCAGACGGCGAAGGTTGCAATCATTCGGTGATGCACCTCTATTGCTGGTGAAATTTATTCGTCCGAAAAAAGATTGGGAACGATAAGGAAGCCATCGGCGTGGTAATGCTGGAGTTCGGTGGGTGAGAGGCTCATTTCGAAGACCGTTTACTTCGGTACATATTTGATGAGATCGACTTCTGACGGTTCGCTCGTTACTCCATCATTCGTTCCACTATTAGTTACCTTTACATATAAACCAATCGTCGGAGCATAGCATCTGTCGAGGATAGAAGTATCGCTGGCATTACAATCGAGGCTATCGGGACCCGTTACGATGCTTATGGAAGTCTCCCTTACATGCAGCGTAGAAAATGAACCTGCGAGCGTGGTGAGCGTTTCCGCGCCGACATACGTGCGAACATTTGACCTAAAGATATGGGTGCCTCCTTCGGTGGTATCGGTCACGGGATCGGAAATGGGTTGATGGCTTGCAGTTGGGAACGTAGTCCATGCAAACGTAGTGTCGCCAAGTGCAGCATCGCCGTCCGAAATATCGCCGTTGTCCTCGATGTTATAGAAAGCCGTTCCGATGGTTCCCGCATGATCCTCATAGGTGATTACATTCGTTTTTCCACCGAGATGCTGGCCCGTCGTTACGATTATGGCGGTATCGAGCACGGTTTTCGCCAATCCTGGCGATGTGGATTGGAAGACATACTCCGCTCCCACGCTGGGAATCGTCCATGTCACCGTGCTTCCGCCACCATTATTCGGTGAGGTATCGGAGCCTTGATGGCACGACGCCAGAAGGACGAAGGGCAGGAGGGATGCAAGAATTTTGAGACGATTCATGATGGCGCGGGATTCTTAAAGAATGAAAAGCGCATTATGGCGAACAATAGTTCGCCGAAACCAGCAAGCGCGCTCCGTGGTTAGTAGTTGAATTGAAAATCTCTGCCACATTAATTCTTCTCGGCATCTCGCTCGCCACTCATTCCAGCTACGCTCGCGGACAGTTGCAATTTAGCGTCGATTTGCGCGATACCAAATCGCATACGGTGCATGTCACGCTGAAGCCGGTCGGTTTTTCTACGCGCGTGGCAACGTATCAAATGCCCATCTGGGCGCCGGGCGCTTATAGCGTCACGGGATATGGAAGGTATGTTGTGAATTTTAAAGCATTCGATAAAACTGGCCACGATCTTGCGGTAAAGCAAGTGAACGAAAATCGGTGGGAGATCGCGAGCGGCAAGTCCGTGCAAAAGATCGAATACGACGTGCTCGATTCGCATAAGGATACGACGAGCCTCTATTTCGCGATGGCTAATATCGACACCACTCTCTTTTTTGCCAACGCGACCGCGCTCTTCGGATATTTCGATGATGACAAAACCGCCAGCGCCCAAGTGAATTATGAGCTTCCCACCGAATGGAAGCTCGCGTGTCCGCTCGAACCGAAGGCCGGTTACGCTCCGAAGGTCTTCTCGAATACCGAATTTGTCGCCAAAAACTACGACGAGCTTGCGGATGCGCCCATTCTTTCCGCGCCGGAAACAGGAAGGAATCATTCCGATTATATCGTTACCGCGAGTTTCAAGGAAGGGAAGGCCGATTACGATGTTGCCGTTGCGACAGACGGTACGTGGTCCAATGCGAAGATGGATTCGCTCACGTACTACCTGCGAGAGATCGTTCATGCCGAGACGGATTTCTTTCACGATACGCCCTATAAACATTACACGTTCGAGATTGTCGCGCCGACGCTTTCGCACATGCCGAGCTTCGCGCAGGGCGCGCTGGAACATGCTAATTCGAGCGATTATCTGCTTGCGGATTTTGGATGGTCCATGTTTAAAGGTTCGTTCCTCAGCATTTTTTCGCATGAGTTTTTTCATCTCTGGAATGTCAAGCGTATTCATTCCAATTTGCTTGGGCCGTTCAATTATACCCAGCGCGTAATGACGACCAGTCTCTGGATGGCCGAAGGCATCACCGAGTATTACGCGCATACACTGCTTGCGCGGTATGGGCTTATTAGTCCGGAAAAGTTTTTCAGCGATGTCAATCAGTGGCGCGAGGAGATGGCGATGGCCCCGGCTTCCGCGAATGTGAAGTCGCTTGAAGATCTTTCTATTGACGAAAGTACGTTCGAGATGGATGAGGCCACATTATTTTATTCGCGCGGCCCGCTCGTCGCCATGATGCTGGATATTGAAATTCGAAGCCGCACGAACAACAAAAAATCGCTCGACGATGTGATGCTCGCCTTCAACAACGAGACAAAGCATGGCAAGACCTTCAGCGAGAAGGAGTTGATTCATAAAGTTGAAAAATACGCTGGCATCGATCTCACCGAGTTTTATAATAAATATATTCATGGCACCGATTCGCTACCCTTCGATGCGTATCTGGAAAAAATGGGTCTCTCGCGGAATATGTCCGATGCGATGGGCGCGAATGCGCCGCTTCCAAAGCTGAGTTTCAGCATCCTGGGCGATAGCGGCATTGTGTTCGATGCGGTCGATAGTAGCACTGCGTTTGCACATGCGGGAATACGCGCGGGGGATTTCGTGATGGCCATTAATGGAACGAAATTTAACCGCGATAATATCATGGAATTGAGCGAACTGTTATCGCCATCGGGTTCCAGAACCGGCGTCACGCTATCCGTTCTGCGCGGGGGGGCGCCGGTAACCATTCCTGTGTCGTTTTCATCAGCACATCGCAAGCCGGCCGTGCCCGAAGAGAATCGCCTTGGTTCCGTGGAGGTCGCACCCAACGCTACGCCGCTCTCTGCGGTTATCCGAAAAGGGATTGTGGGACAATAAGGAAGCCCGTGCTTCTTTCTGCGGTTATTTATCCTTCATAAGTTCTATGTAGCCGGGATGGTTGCGGATGGGGTCGAGATCGCTGTCGCGTTTGAACCACTCGTAATTTGTGTGTCCAGCATGAATAGACTTTTGCAGTCCTTCAATAGCATGTTCGTAGTCACCAACCAGAGAGAGGACACATGCTACATTATAGAGAGTAAGGCCATCGGTAGAATCAGCTTCTAATACTATCCTTGCTTGAGCAAGTGCCTCGTCCCTCTGGTTGGATCGAGCTAAAGTGCCAGCGTAAAACACTCGTCCATGTATATCCTCGGGGTCTCGAAGCAGGTGGCGTTGAAGCAGGTCAAACAGTTTGTTTTGCCATTCGTCCTTCTCCTCATTCCGTCCGAGCCTGTGTAGAATAGTTTCGAGATGTCCTATCATCGTATAATCGTCCGGCTTAAGCTCAATGCCTTTCTTTATCATTTCTACTGCCTCAGGGTCGCGATCCGATAGATGATAAATCCTCCCGAGATTCCGGTACCCCATAAAGAGATTTGGATCAAGCTCGATGGCTTTCAGGCATGCTTGTTCGGCATCGTGGATCTGGCCTTGATAGAAATATGTGAGACCAAGCGCGGCATGTGCTTCGGCAGAACCGGAATCATACATAATCGCTTTTAAGCTAGCCTCAGCCGAACGGGTAAGATCGGCAAGGTTTCTTCCATGATTTTCATAAAGGCTGGAATATGCTTCACTCAAGCCGGCATAGGCACTTGCGTACCGCCTGTCCAGTTCGATGGCCTTCTGAAACAACTCGATTGCAAAATCAAGATTCTTTCGCCGACTTTTATAACGAAATTCCCGGCCTCGCATATAGTAGTCAAGCGCTTCTGGATTATCCGTCGCACGTTTCGTCAGCGCGATCTCCTGCACCATCGTGAGCTTGATCGAAAGCGCCTCGACGATCTGCTTTGCTACATTTTCCTGAATCTCGAAAATATCTTCGAGCTTGCCTTTGTAGGTTTCGGCCCAAAGCTGGGCTTCGGTCTGAGCGTCAATAAGCTGTGCGGCAATGCGAACGTTATCCAAATGCTTGCGCACACTCCCGGTGATGACGAAGCGTGCGCGAAGTTCCTCGCCAATCGTGCCGATGGATTTCTGCGTACCTTTGTATGGCATCGTCGCCGTGCCGGGCACGACGCGAATGTCTTTCAATCGCGAAAGGCTGGTGATAAGCTCTTCGGTCAGTCCATCGGAGAAATAATCGGTCTCTTTGTCGGGGCTGATATTGTGAAACGGCAGCACGGCGATGGCTCGCTCGAGTTCGACGGATTGCGCGGAGTGCATGGAATGTGAAACACTCGATTGCGACGATGGCGCTCCGCCAGTTGCTACAACTTGCGGCGCAACTGCGAACTCGACGCCGTGCCTCTGGAGTGCGCGGAGAATCAACTGAAGATTATCGGCCTTATTGCCCTCGAAATAAGTTACGTGCTGAATTCCCGCGAGCGGATACTTGAGCGTAGCGGGCACAACGACCGGCGCCAAGTGTACGGGCAAAATCTGCTTCTTCTTTTCGTTAACGAGCATGACCTCGCGGACGACGTTCTGCGATTTTATCGCCGCCTCCGAAAGCATGAGGAGCAGCACCTTACACTGGTCTATCGCATTCACGATCTCCTCGCCCCACAGCGTGGCCGCGTCGATCCCGCCCTGATCGATCCAGAGCGAAACCCCGGCGGCTTTGAGTTCGCGCGCGATCGCAAGGACTTCATCCTTGTTCTCGCGGGAGTAGCTTACGAATACGTCTGCGGTTTGCGGCATTATTTGTCCTTCATAAGTTCAATGTAGCCGGGATGGTTGCGGATGGGGTCGAGATCGGGATCGCCTTTAGTCCATGCGTGATCGTTCCACCCCGACTGGACGGCCATTCTAAGCGTGTTCACCGCTAATTCAAGGTCACCGAGTCTGCTGTAAAGACAAGTAGCAAAATACTGCATGTAAGCATCATTCGTAGAAATCTCAAGTGCTTTCATGCAAGCCTTTCGCGCCTCTTCCGAACGACCGAGTTTTGCCAACTCTAATGCGAGCTGCATATAGGCACGAGAGTCGTCAGGGTGTTGACTCAGATACTTCGGAATTAAGGCGACAAGCTTTTCGGAATGTGATCTCGCTTTCTCTGGAAGATTCAACCTCTCGTAGCACATGCCAAGCACACCATTATTAGCAATTGCTTCTGGATCGAGTTGAATGCCCTTCTCGAACGAGGCTGCGGCCTTGTCATACTCGCCAGCATTGAAATGTAATGTGCCCAAAGCGAAATGGGCGGAAGCATTATCAGGGTCGAGTTCTATTGATCTTTGGGCAGCAACCAGTGCATCTGTTTTGTTGCCACGGCAGTCATAAACACTTGTAAGGACGGCGTAAGCGTCCGATACGGAGGGATCATACATCAGGGCTCGTAGCGCGTTGTCCATAGCATTCTCAAGGAGGAATTCGCTCCGGTCAAAGAATCTGTAAGTATCCACATAAGTCCGTGCCAGGCCCGCAAAGGCGTCGGCATACGTGGGATCAAGTTCTAATGCTCGGGTGAAAAGTTGAGAAGCAAATCCTAAGTTTGCACTTGATACCCATTTCAAAAACCCTTTTCCTCTCAACCAACAATCATAAGCCTCCGGCACTATCGTTGCTCGTTTTGTCAGCACTGCCTTTTCCGTCGGCGTCAGTTTCAA
Organism: Ignavibacteriota bacterium; assembly: GCA_003151825.1. Lineage (GTDB taxonomy): Bacteria > Bacteroidota > Ignavibacteria > Palsa-1295 > Palsa-1295 > PALSA-1295. The sequence goes on along the minus strand of PLYO01000034.1, from coordinate 39,108 downwards.
TTTCAGCGCCTCGGCGATCTCTTTCGCGACGCGCTCCTGGATGTCGAAGACGTCGGCCATCGTGCCTTTGTAGGTCTCGGCCCAGATGTGCGCGTCGGTTGCGACTTCCACAAGCTGCGCGGTGATGCGGAGGTTGTCCGCGATCTTTCTTACTGAGCCTTCGAGGATATAATGCACGTTTAGTTCCGCCGCAATCGTCTTTGTATCCTTTTTTGTCTCCTTGTATTGCATGGTGGTCGTGCGGCTGACGACTTTTATCTCGGAGAGCTTCGAAAGATTGGCGATAAGTTCTTCGGTGAGTCCGTCGGAGAAATAATCGCTGTCGCGTTCGGGCGAGATGTTGTCGAATGGCAGCACGGCGAGGAGTTTCACGCCGGTATCTGCATCGGCGAGCTTCGGCATCGCGCCGCCTGCGGATGCAGCCTGCGCAAGCGTAACGCCCAATTTCGATAGCGAGCGAATGAGTGCTTCGAAATGCGGCTGGTCGTCCACGAAATGCTCGATGTGCTGAATACCGGCGAGCGGATATTTCAGCGCCTTCGGAAGCTCGACTTGTTCGAGATAAACCGGAAGAATGTGCTTCTTCCGTTCGGATGAAAGCGCAACTTCCTTCACGACATTATGGGAACTCACGGATGATTGCGTAATCATCAGCATGAGCACTTTGCAGCCCTCGATCGCTTCGACAATCTCTTCGGTCCACATCGCGGCGCCGTCAATGCCGCCCTGATCGACCCACACGGTAATGCCGCGCTGCCGCATCTTTTCGATGAGCGCGTGAACCTTATCTTTATCGTTGCGGGAGTAGCTTACGAATACGTCGGCGGTCATGGAAAAAGAGAAGAAAAGTTAGTGGTAAATGCAACGTGGAAATAATCGCAATGTTCGAGCATTCTTTTGTTTTGCAACAGAATTGTGAAAACAATGCCTGCGGCCAAAAAAGCCCCACGATTTGAGAAAACTTCGATGAAATCCATGCTCTCATCCTGGGCGGAGCAATTCTCCCTTTGGTCGAATTGCTCCATTCAGGGCGACAATCGCAGCATAATCAGAATTCCCTTAAGAGCGAAACACCCTTGCACGAGTTACTGTTATGCTTTCGTGACTATCCAATACGTCCGAGAACTTTACCATACGCCGTTTCTCACGCTCGTTGCGCAGGCCAGCCGTGTGCATGAGGCGAATCATACCTACAACGACATCCAGCGCTGTACGCTGCTTTCGGTAAAAACCGGCGGCTGCCCGGAGGACTGCGCCTATTGTCCGCAGGCCGCGCGGTATCATACCGGCGTAAAGGCTGAAAAGCTGATGCGTACTCCGGAAGTGCTCGAAGCAGCGCGCAACGCAAAAGCCAATGGCGCGACCCGATTTTGTATGGGCGCGGCCTGGCGCGAAGTGCGCGATGGCCGCGATTTCGACGAAGTCCTCGAAATGGTGCGCGGCGTGACCGATCTTGGCTTGGAAGCCTGCGCCACGCTCGGAATGCTCACCGAATCGCAGGCACAGCGTTTAAAAGAAGCGGGGCTCTACGCTTACAATCACAATCTCGATACCTCGCGGAATTTTTATTCGGAAATCATTCACACCCGCGATTACGACGATCGACTGAATACCATTCAGCATGTGCGCGATGCCGGGATTACCGTCTGTTGCGGCGGCATTGTCGGCATGGGCGAGACGGACGAGGACCGGATTCAATTTCTTCTCACGCTTGCCTCGCTCGATCCGCAGCCGGAAAGCGTTCCCATCAATGCGCTGGTTGCAGTTCCCGGTACGCCGCTTGGCGAGCGGGAGCAAATAGATGCGTTTTCGTTCGTTCGCACGATTGCGTGCGCACGGATTCTCATGCCGAAAGCAAAAGTCCGCTTGAGTGCGGGCCGGCTTAGCCTATCCGAGGAAGCACAGACGCTTGCATTCCTTGCCGGCGCGAATTCCATCTTCTTAGGCGATAAACTTCTCACCACGCCAAATCCTGAGCCGGATGCCGATTACCGTCTTTTCGAAAAGCTTGGGCTGGAACCATCAGCAATGACAACCGTAGAGCACAGTGCGTGAAGACTGGCTTCGGAAATTAGAACAAGAGTTGAGCGGACTGCATGAGAAAGGCCGCTATCGCTCACTCCGAACGTATGATGGAATTGATTTCGGCTCGAACGATTATCTTGGCTTCGCGACCGATCCAAAGCTAAAAAAGGAAGCAATCGAGGCTCTCGGAAGTGCTACGCTCTCCTCATCGAGTTCCCGGCTTTTGCCCGGACATCATGCCGAGCATCTCGCGGCCGAAAAACACTTTGCAAATTTCGTTGGCGCGGAATCTGCACTTTTTTTTAATTCCGGCTATGACGCAAACCATGCTCTCTTAACGACCCTTCCCACGCGGCACGACCTCATCCTGTACGACGAGCGTTCCCACACGAGCATATACGATGGCGTGCATGCGTCGCTCGCTCGAAGTCATAGATTTGCACACAATTCGGCTGATGACCTTGCGTATCAACTTGAACGCGTGGGGCAGCGCGCACAGCCTGCCCAGGTATTCGTTGTTCTCGAAAGCGTTTATTCGATGGATGGAGATGTTGCAAATCTTAAGGAGATAGTCGATGTCACCAAGGAATTTAAAGCGATCACAATCGTTGATGAAGCGCACGCAACCGGCGTGCTCGGTAAGCATGGCGAAGGGCTTGTGAAAGATACAATCGGAAGAAACAACAACATCATTACCGTTCATACGTGCGGCAAGGCATTTGGCGCGGCGGGAGCTTTTGTTTGTGGAAGTAAAACCGTAACCGAATATCTCATCAACAAAGCGCGGCCATTTATTTATACAACCGCATTGCCGCCAATGATTCCATTGCAGATCATGAATGCACTTCGGCGTCTCGAATCGGAAGGCGATAAGCTCGTGCTCGCGTTGTGGGAGAAATCGTGTTTTGCGCGAGCAACATTGCAAGGGTCACTCAGGAGGTGGTACGTACCCGATGGCGTAACGCCGATCATTTCGATCATAATTGGTGCCGATGAAGATGCACTTCGCGCTTCGCATTTATTAGTGGAACACGGTTTCGATGTCCCTGCCATTCGTCCGCCCACCGTTCACGATGGTACTGCAAGACTGCGCTTGAATGTAAGTTTGAGGCATTCGGAGGATGAGCTTCGACGCGCTATCGAAGCAATTGTGGGAACGGAATTGGAAATCGCAAAATGAAAAGCATTATTATTTCCGGGACCGATACTGGCGTCGGCAAGACGCTGGTCTCGGCGATGCTCATGGCCTCGCTGCCGGAATATTCCTACTGGAAGCCGATTCAATCGGGAACCGCCGATGGTACGGATAGCAAAACCGTGCGGTCGCTCTCTGGTTGTTCACCGGAACGAATATTACCAGAAGCGTATATCTTTTCCCAACCACTTTCGCCACATCTCGCAGCCTCGCTCGATGGCAAAACGATAGAACCAGAGAAACTACGTTTACCGAACGTTGCGCCGCTCATCGTTGAAGGGGCAGGAGGATTGTTGGTGCCGCTTGCGGAGCACCTTCTTTTCATCGATGTGTTCGAGTCATGGAATTTGCATGTCCTGCTGGTTTGCCGCTCTGGACTCGGTACGATCAATCACACATTGCTTTGCATCGAAGCATTACGACGACGTGACATTCCGCTGCTTGGTTGCGTTCTTATCGGAGAGATCAATCCTGAGAACGAGAAGGCAATAAAACATTATGGCGAGACGGAAGTGCTTGGAAGAATTCCACCGATCCCATCATTTACCGCTGAGACACTTCGTGGAACGTTCAATCAACATTTATACGCCCTCAAATCCATCCTGTGAATCCTTTCCATCCTGAAAATCGTGGTTCGTGGATCGATTACGACGAGCGCTACATCTGGCATCCCTACACCCAGATGCAGCTTGTGCCGCGCTCGATTGGGGTAGAGCGGGGCGAAGGAGCCTATCTTTATCTTTCGGATGGTCGTCGCGTGTTCGATGGGATTAGTTCTTGGTGGGTGACACTGCATGGCCACGCGCACCCGAAAATCGCGCGCGCGATTGCGGAGCAAGCCGCGAAGCTTGAGCAAGTAATATTTGCAGGCTTTACGCACGAGCCGGCGACGCGATTGGCAAAAAAACTTGTCGAAATTTCGCCCGATGGACTCGACAAAGTTTTTTTCAGCGACAATGGCTCAACCGCCGTCGAAGCGGCGATTAAAATGGCGATCCAATATTGGAAGCTGTTGGGCGAAGATAGAACGGAAATTCTTGCGCTCGATCATGCGTATCACGGCGATACGTTCGGTGCGATGTCCGCCAGCGCGCGCGGATATTTTACAAAGCCATTCGAGGAATTTTTGTTCAGTGTAAACCGACTTCCGTTTCCCGATCCATCGGAACCCGAAAGCGAGATTCGATTCCTCGAAGCATTGCGAACAGCGGGGAAGCGAAACACGATCGCCGCCTTTGTCTACGAGCCGCTGCTGCTCGGCGCTGGGGGAATGCTGATGTGGAGGCCAAGCATTCTCGAAGAGGCTCTCAACATTGCGAAAGAATTTGGTCTTCTCTGTATCGCCGATGAAGTGCTCACTGGTTTTGGCCGCACTGGAACGATGTTCGCATCCGATCAAGCCAATACAAAGCCAGATCTGATGACGCTCTCGAAAGGCATCACCGGAGGGTTTCTGCCGATGGGAATCACGATGGCATCGAGCAAGATTTTCGAGGCATTCCTAAGCAACGATCGCGCCAAGACTTTTTTTCACGGCCATAGCTATACTGGGAACCCAATCAGCGCGGCGGCGGCGCTGGCCTCGCTCGATATTTTCGAGACGGAGTCGGTTTTCGAGCGAATTAAATCTATCGAAACTGCTCATGCAAAACATGCGCCCGTGCTTGCCGCAAAGCACAATCTCAAGCATCGGCAAATAGGAACGATTGCCGCGTTCGAGCCGATGGATAACACCGGCTATCTCAGCACAAAATCCCTCGAATGGAGCAAGCGCGCGCTTGAGATGGGCCTGCTCATTCGTCCTCTCGGCGACACGCTGTATCTGCTTCCGCCGTATGCCTCCACGCCGGACGATCTTGCGTTTGCGTATGAGGTTTTCGATGCAATTTTGACCTAATTATCTCTTAAAGAGAATTTCGTGGCATTACTTTAGCCTAATGTCCCTGCTTTTGCCCATTTTCTTGCCAGTGGAGCAAGACCCGTTCTATCTTTGTTGTATCCGCGCCAGAAAATAATAATAATGCCATCTACCAACGATTTTGCAATAAAGCTCGCGAACGTCAATGGGACGGGTTCGGCGAGCGCCAGTATGCTGCTGATGCAGTCCATTTACCGCATGGGTATTCCCGTCGCGGGCAAGAATTTGTTTCCATCGAATATTCAGGGGCTGCCGACGTGGTACGAGATCCGCGTGAGCGGCGCTGGCTACGGCGCTCGCTCGCTCGATTACGACCTGATGGTTGCGATGAACTCGCAGACCTACGCGAAGGATGTGCAGGAAGTGCGCTCCGGCGGATATTTGCTTTATGATTCAACGTGGCCGCTGCCCGCAGAGCTTTACCGCGAAGACGTAACGTTTCTCGGCGTGCCGCTCTCGACGATGCTCATCGAAAGTGTTCCCGAGCCACGCACGCGTATTCTGCTCAAGAATATCATGTATTCGGGTTCCTTGGCGGCACTGCTGAATCTCGATATGGAGATTCTTGAAGCATTGATCAAAGAATCATACGGCAAAAAACAGGCACTGCTCGACGCGAATAGCAAGGCGCTCCATCAAGGCTACGATTATGCAAAAGCGAATTTCGATCCACTGTCATTCAGGTGCGAGAAGATGGATGCGAACCAGGATAAGATTCTGATCGATGGCAACACCGCAACTGCGCTCGGGGCGATCTATGCAGGCGCAACCGTCGCCGCGTGGTATCCGATCACGCCGGCAACATCCGTGATGGATGCTTTCAAAGGTTTTTGCGATCGGTTTCGTGTCGATCCTGTTACGAAGAAAAATAATTATGCGTTTCTTCAGGCGGAAGATGAACTGGCCGCGATTGGAATGGTCATTGGCGCATCGTGGGCGGGCGCGAGAGCGTTTACTTCCACTGCGGGTCCCGGCATTTCACTCATGAACGAGCTTATTGGTCTTGCATATTATGCCGAAATTCCCGCTGTGATTATTGATGTTCAGCGCACCGGCCCATCGACGGGAATGCCAACGCGCACACAGCAATCGGATATTATGGAATGCGCTTATGCTTCGCATGGCGATACGAAGCATATCCTTCTTTTCCCATCGAATCCAAACGAATGTTTCGATTTTACGGTAAAGTCATTCGATCTCGCCGAACAATTCCAGACGCCGGTATTTATGCTTAGCGATCTCGATATTGGCATGAACGATTGGGTTGTCGATCGCCTGAAATGGGACGATAATTACAAACCAAATCGCGGCAAAGTGTTAACGAGCGAAGAACTCGATAAGCTGAAAAGTTACTACCGCTATTCTCCAGTAGATGATGATTTTATTGCGGCGCGAACACTGCCGGGCATCAATGCGAAGGGATCGTTCTTCACGCGCGGTTCGGGCCACAACCGTCTTGGGGGATATACCGAAACCCCTGCAGAATATCAGGAAGTGATGGATCGGCTGCTTAAGAAGCATGACGCCGCCGCGAAATATGTGCCGGAAGCAATTATAGGGAAGAAACAGGGTGCAACCTTCGGAATTATTTCGCTCGGCGGCTGCGATCCGGCGTGCCGCGAGGCTATTGATATTCTCGAATCGCACGGAGTGTTCGCGAATTACATGCGTGTGCGCGGATTTCCGTTCGGCAAAGAAGTTGAGCAGTTCATCTCCGAACAGGATTTCTGCTACGTTGTCGAGCAAAACCGCGACGGGCAGCTTCGCTCACTGCTCATTCTTGAAACTCGCGCTCCGAAAGAAAAGCTGCGTTCGATTCTCGTCTATGGCGGGTTCCCACTCTCGGCAAAATCCGTCGTGGAGGGGATTCAGCATAAGAAGCCGAAGAAGCAATCTCCGAAATTAGGTGCCGTATTAATGGAGGAATGATGTTCAACGCATTAGTACCTGAGCTTGACGTATCGGATTATAACAAAAGTTTAGACTTTTACATAAAAGTGCTCGGCTTCGTTCTTGAATATAACCGTTCCGATCCATCATTTGCACTTCTATCTTATGGCAGCGCGCAATTAATGATACAGGAGCAGGATACAGGCTGGGATTCAACAGCGCCGCTGGAGCATCCATATGGACGAGGCGTCAATTTCCAAATTTCTACGAATAATCTCAAAGCACTTGTTGACAAGTTGAAGAAACATCATTACCCGATCCGTCGAGATATTGAAGAAACATGGCGGAAGGCAGGAGATCAATTCGTTGGTGAAATCGAGATTCACGTCTTAGATCCAGATGGATATTTCCTCAGATTTTCCGAGATGATCGGGCGAAAACCGTTAGTAACTTAATAACTTTTTATCAGAAGGATAGGTAATACTTTGCCATCAATTACAAAACCAATTGTTACTCATCCCAGCCTCGAAAAAAACGCGCTGGGCCTGAACATGCGCGCATATGAAGGCGCAATGTCCACGCTCTGCGCCGGCTGCGGACACGATTCCGTCACAGCGGCTATCGTGCGTGCGGCGTGGAAGCTATCCATCGAGCCACATAAACTGGCAAAGTTCTCCGGCATCGGATGTTCGTCAAAAACGCCGACGTATTTCGTAAGCGGCGCGCATGGTTTCAACTCCGCGCACGGACGTATGCCTGCCATAGCGACGGGCGCGGGTGCGGCGAATCGTGGGCTGCTTGCCATCGGCATTTCCGGCGATGGCGATTCGCTCTCCATCGGTATCGGTCAGTTGGCCCATGCCATCCGCAGGAATCTTAATATCGTTTATATCATCGAGAACAACGGCGTGTATGGTTTGACGAAAGGCCAGTTCTCTGCTTCGGCGGACATTGGTTCCAAAAGCAAGAAGGGCGAGGCAAACCGTATTTCGCCCATCGATCCCGTGATGCTCGCGCTTAGTTTGAACGCGACGTTTGTTGCGAGAAGTTTTTCCGGAGATAAAGATCAGCTCGTGCCGATCATCGAAGCGGCGGTGAAGCATAACGGTCTTGCGCTTATTGACGTAATCTCTCCGTGCGTCACATTCAACGATCACGAAGGCTCGACCAAAAGCTATGCCTACACGCGCAAGCACGAATATCACGTCACCGATTCCGATGTTGTTTTTCCGATGGACGAGATCGTCGCGAACATCGGCATCAACGGCGCGACGACCGTCATGATGCACGATGGCAGCCTGATAAAGTTCACGCACACGCCCGAGGGCTACGACCCACGCGACCGCGCGAAAGTTTTTGCGTATCTTCAGGAGCACCAGCAGGAGGGGAAAGTTCCCACCGGCATTCTCTTCATTGACGAATCCGCGCCCGACATGCACGGCGTTATGGGCACTGGAGATATTCCGCTCACGCAAGTGCCTTTTTCGACGCTCTGCCCCGGCACCGCGGGGTTGGAGAAGTTGCAGGAGGAATTTAGATAAACTCTTACATCCAGGTTCAGACAAATGTGGGCGAACGTCATCGGCGAAGATCGGGTAAAGCATATTTTGCGGAATGCGCTGGAGCACGAAAAGCTGCCGGGGGCGTACCTTTTTTCCGGGCCCGAGGGTACGGGCAAGGACGCCGCAGCCATCGAGCTTGCCAAAGCGATTAATTGCACGGGCAAGCCTAGAGGCTTGTCCCACATGGAGTTTGAAGCGTGCGATGAATGCGAAAGTTGTGTTTCGATTGCGAGCTTTGCTTCGCCGGCGCTACAATTTATACATGCGCTGCCGAAAAAATCGGATGACGATGGCGCGGAGCTAAAAGAAGAGGATGTTGCGATCGTCCGCGAGCAGCGGGCCGCGAAAGCTGCCGATCCCTATTACAATATCGAGATTCCGCGCGCAATCGCGATTCATATCGGGCAGATCCGGGAACTTCGGCTTTCGCTGGCACGGAGTATATCAGGAGCAAAGAAGCGCGTTGTCATTATCAGCGAAGCGCAGATGATGAACGATAAATCTCAAAATGCTTTCCTCAAAACGCTCGAAGAACCGCACACCAATACGATTATTATTCTCACCAGTTCGAATGCGAACGGCCTCTTGCCAACGGTTCACTCGCGGTGCCAGGATGTGCGCTTCGATGTGTTGGCGGTTGATGAAATTCGGCAAGCTCTTGTGGAGCGCGAGTCACTATCGGAGGACGAAGCAGCGTTTCTCTCGCGCCTTGCGGCGGGAAGTTATTCTCGTGCTCGGGCCATGATCGGCGAAAATGTGAAGGAGATGCGCAAGGAGATTGTCACGCTGCTACGGATGGGTCTTTCGAAAAGCCGGCGCAATGCGGCGCTCGAAGTCGATAAGATCCTTCCCCGTTCGGGCGGCGGAAAATTTTTGGAAAAACGGCAGGCGGTCGAGCAGTGCCTCACGCTGCTTACGCTTTGGCTGAGAGACGCACTCGCTATTTCTACCAAAGCAGAGAGCGAGATCATCAATCTCGATCAACTGGAGGACTTGAGAAAATTTGTTACGCGGTTTGGGGAACCTCGACGCATCATTGCAGCAATTGCATCGGTCGATCGGGCGATGCATCATGCAAAGCTGCAGTTGCAGTTACGTCCGGTGATGCTGCAATTGGTCGTGGAATTGGAGGCGGCGCTTGTCTGATGAATACCGACTTGGCTGTCTATAGGCAAACTAACAATAGAACCTTGATTTGGATTTATTAGAATATCGGGGCATTTTTTCCAATCTTAACGGGTTAAAATGGGGTTAAAATTGTAGTAACTATTTGACGATGCGGTTGTTACAATAGCGCGATTTTTTGGTTTCGAAATAGAAGGATGAGCGAGCATCCATGATGATTGTTCATTCGAGGTCTTGTCCGTAAGCCGTATGGGTTTGGTTTTGCGGAGGTAAGACGTAATTCCATTTTGGTTGCACCGGGCCGTGGTGGCTCGGGATTAATCTTGGGCACGAATCGTATGCACAAAGTAATGAACTCGCGCCGGACGTTGCGAAACGATCCACTGGGCGCGTGGCCGATGGCGGTGGGAACCATGGACACATCGGAGTTTCAGACGGATTTTGATGAAGTCCTGGCTCCTGTGTCGCTCGATGAGCTTGAAGAACTTAAACGAGGGTATGCTTCGCTGATTATTCAACTCGACCGGCTCAGACCGAAGCTTGCGGCGGCCAATACGCATGCGCTCGTTTCCGAAGGAGCGTGGTCCGTCAATGAAACGCTCGGGCATCTGATCGATACCGACCAGGAAATCTGGTGGCCGCGTATTACTGCTATTTTGGGGCAGGACCGTCCTCGCTTTTCCTATATCGATCAGAAGAAATTGGTCCGGGAAAAGAACTGGCAATCGTTCCCTCTCGAGGATATCTTCGCACAGCTCGCGCGCACGCGTTGGGACTTTGCAATGAAGCTGAACGAAATCCCTGAACCAGATTTCGAAAAGACCGGCACGCATCCTACGCTCGGCGAACTTTCCATCCTTCGCATTCTTCAACTACTCGTTGCCCACGATGCGCATTATCTCAGAAAAATTCATGCGATGACGGAGCATCCCCCGGACGTGGTTCCTGTGTAGGAGTAAAAGTTTTGGGTTCGAAGAGTGTAGCGCATGAGATTACGTTTGCTTGAATCCCAGGGCCGGCGATTGCTATAGCTTGCAGCAACTCACTCCAGCACACTTTCCGGCACCGTTATTGTAATGCGGCTGCTTGAGCTATCCACTCGCAACATTGCGCCATAGGGGAGTGTCCACATCCTCTTCTCATGGCCAAAGGGAAGGTTCGGAATGACCGGAACTTTTAATTTCGAGAAGTAATCATCGAGGATTTCGTTTAGGGTTAAGGTCGGGGCATCGGGGTCCGTGTCACATCCGGTGAATTTGCCGAGTAAGATAGCCCTTGCACGATCGAACAATCCTGCGAGGCGAAGTTGTGCCAAATGAGCGTCGATTTTTCGAGGCTTCTCATCAATCTCTTCGAGGAACGGAATTGAGCCTTTGAAGGATGGCTGGTACGGTGTGCCAAGCAGGCTCGTAAAGACCGTGAGATTCCCTCCAATCATATTGCCTTGAACGTGATGAGCTTTGTCTCGATGTAGAACCTGTCCTTCACTTTCACTGAGCGGAAGTTCTCCCAATGGTTTTGTGCTCGTCATTGCACGCCAGAAAATTTCTTCAGTAAACGGATCGATGCTGTCCCACAAGTCCACGCCGGGCATGGGACCGAAAAAACAGGAAGCAAGATCGGCCTTTTTGTAGAGCGCTGCGAACAGCGCGGTCGCGTCGGAATAGCCAACGATAATTTTAGGATGTTGCCGAACGAGATCATAATCAATCTTATCGAGAAGCCGAATCGACCCATAACCGCCGCGATGATAGAATATTGCGCGAACGTGCTTCGAGCGGAACATCGCATGGATGTCGGCGGCGCGATCCTTATCCGTTGCGGCGAGATAGTTCGCGTTAATGAGTCCATCTCGAAGATGTTTGCCGAGTTCAACGCGGTAGCCGAGTCGTTCGAAATATGAAACCGATTTCGAAATCCGTTCTTCCGATCGCGGCGGACTTGCCGGCGCGATGATGCCAATCGTATCGCCGGGCTTGAGGGCTTTCGCTTTGAGAATCACGAGATTGGAAACATTAGGACAAGCTAAAGCATGTCCTACACACGGCGATTGTCTATAGGCAAATTTGGCATTTGCGAGGCCGCGACGGCCAGCTCATCGCAGCGTTCGTTTTCGGGATTACCGGCGTGGCCTTTGGTCCAACGGAATTCGATGTTATGTTCCTCGAGCTTGGGAAGTAATCGCTGCCAGAGATCGATATTCATTACCGGTTTTTTATCCGCTTTGCGCCATCCTTTTTTTTGCCACGATGCGAGCCATCCTTTCGTGATCGCATTGATGACATATTCGGAGTCGGAAACGAGCGTAACGTCACAGGGTCGCTTGAGGGCTTCCAGCGCGGAGATAACGCCAAGAAGTTCCATGCGATTATTCGTGGTATTGCGAAACCCACCGGAAAGCTCGCGCCGGCGTCCCGAGGAATCGATGAGAACCACCCCATAACCGCCTGGTCCCGGATTGCCGGAGCAGGCGCCGTCGGTGTAGATGGTGACATGTGGGTGACGTATTCGCGGTTCCCCCTCCTTAAGAAGGAGGGGGTTAGGGGGTGGTTCCTTGCGAAGAGATTTTACTTTATCCCCAATTTTATTAATCACAGCGGAAGTCTCATTCAAAACCTCTTCATTCGAGAACCTGAGAAAAATAATTCCAAGCTCTTCCAAGCTTCGTTGGCGGCTGTTATCCAATATTAGAATGTCCCCCTGATGGATTGAGCCATCGATTTCGATTGCTAATCGAAGCTCTGGAGCATAAAAGTCCACTACGTATGTAGCAATGCTCGCTTGTCTTCGAAACTTCACGTCCTCGATTTGGGAACCACGGAGAGATTTCCAAAGTGTCTGTTCCGCTGGGGTTGCACTTTTACGAAGTTCCCTTCGGCGGGTTTTAAGTTCGGCTCGATTAAAAATTTCCGTCATTGTATATAATTACCACCCCCTAACCCCCTCCTTCTTTAGGAGGGGGAATTCGTCAACGTTATCTTCGTAATCTCCGGCGGGCAATTGATGCGAATCGGTACGCCGACTACGCCAATGCCGCGCGAGACATACATTTGCGTCTTCGATTTCAGATGCTCCGGCAAATATAATCCATCGACGTATTGCGAGGCAAGGGTGCTGAAGGTCATGACTGTTCGCCCAATCCTTCCGAGCACGATTTGGCCGCCATGCGTATGGCCTGCGAGCATCAAACCGGTATTGGTTTTTGCAAAATCTTCGAACATATAGGGCTTGTGGCAAAGCAGGATCGTTGCGGCATTATGCGGAATGCCTTGCCAGGCCGCTTCGATATGGGGAGCCGGTTTTCCATCGACATAATATTTAATGGAGGAAGCATCGCTATCATCGACGCCGATAAAATAAAGCGATTGCCCGTCGATGGTGAGAGCAGTATTCTCGTTTCGCAAGAGCTTAAAGCCAATATCTTCAACGCCTCGGCTCACCAGATCTATGCCGGCGTAATAATCATGGTTCCCAGTGCAGGCATAGACTCCATACGGCGCTTTAAGCGACGCCATCGCCTCGGCAAACGGCTCTATTTCGTTCGGATCCGACGTCACGAAATCCCCAGGCATGACAATAATGTCGCTTTTCAAATCATTGACAATCTGGACGATATGCTTCATCTCGTCCACGTCCATGAATGGGCCGGCGTGAACATCGCTGAGGAACGTCATCGTCTTTCCCTCGAAGGCCGGAGGCAGATTGGGGAGAGAGAAAGTGCGCTCGGTAATCTCGATGTCGTTGCGCTGCATGATGCCTCGTGTGCAGCTTGCAAGCGCGATGCCACTTACGCCGAGAATGCTCGTATGCAAAAAAGCTCGGCGCGTCAGGCTTCTGGATTTTCCCTCTTTTGGAAGGAGGGGGCGCATAGCTGGCGATGCGAGGGATGGTTTTGTAATCATTGTTTTATTTCGTTACGGACTCCAGCGCAATTTCATCATGGACGAATGGTTCACCCCGCTTGCGAGTGCGATCAAAGAGATTACGAAGGAATGTCGCGATTTTCTTCGTCCGCCGCCACAAGGTAAAAGGCAAAAGAATGATCACCCACATCAGCATGATGGTTTGCCAGACGAGGAAGGGATAGACGAGCACATGCGAAACGAGCGTCAGCGTCGAGTGAAAGGATCCCTGAAAATAAAGAAATAAAAATGGCGAGTCCATGATGAGGAAGAGCGAGAGCGATATTCTCACTAATCTTCTGCCAAGCTTAGGATAGTCGCGCTTGAGCACCCGTTTCAAATTAGCGAACACATACCAGTGCAGGCCCATCGAAACGAAGAGCACGAAGAAAAAGGCGATATGTTGAGAGCTTTTAGACGGCAAAGGCGATTCAAATCCCTACATCGTTGACCTTGTTCTTATAACCCATTCGAGGGAGCCTCTGTTCACGCCGTGGGATGAAAAGAAGATAAGCCGGTGTTGGAATCCCTGACATGACTAACGCTCAAGAGCTTATAGATTCGCCGGAACCACCGACGGCCGAGAGCAATTTCTTTCGCCGCTTTTCGATAAAGCAGAGGTGGCTGTTTGGGTCGCTCATTGCGGTGGCTGCGTTCGTGGTGATCGTTCTGCTCTTCGATAATGTAATTATGCCTCTTTACGTCAGGCAAGGCTCCGCCGCGACCGTACCGAATGTCGTTGGCGCAAAAACCGCCGCCGCGCTGCAATTGCTGCAAGCCGCCGGCTACCAGCCGATCCAGTATGAAGTGCGCTTCGATGAAAAAACTCCGGAGGGAACCATTATTCGCCAGACTCCCGAAGGCGGCGAAGAAACCAAGCCGGGCCGCAAAGTTTATCTCATCATTTCGGGTGGCAAAGAAATGGCGAGCGTTCCCAACCTGCTCGGGAAATCGCTGCGCGACGCCAAGATGGTTATGATTAAATCGAATATGTCCATTGGCAAAGTGAATTATGCGTATTCGGACAGCGCCGCAAATGGAACCGTCTTCGGGCAAACGCCCGTGCCGGGAACGGAAACATCGGCGAGCGCCGAAGTCGGAGTAACGGTTTCCCAGGGGCCGCTCCTGGGCCGCGTACCGGTGCCGAGTCTCACGAATCTTTCGCTTTCGGAGGCCATCGAGAAATTGAAGAGCGTGAAGCTCGAACTCGGAAAAGTCAATTACCAAAATGGCGCGCCCGAAAATGCCGTGCTCGATCAATACCCACCCTCTGGCGATTTGGTCAACGAAGGCGCGGCCATCGATGTCTTCGTGGCTCGCGGCGGTGATGCGCCGCCAGCTAATGCGCCGTAAGATCAGCCAGCCTCGCGCTTTCAAACTCCTAACCCTCCGGCCTGAATAAGAATGCGCGTTAATTCCGGGAACCGTTTTCGAAGATTGGCCTCGACATTTGTCATAATTTCGTGCGCGTCGTGAAGCAAAAGGTTATTCGGAAGATCAACGGTCACAATAAGCTTGAGACTCTGATCGCGCTCGTCGCGAAAGAGATGGAGGTCACGCACACCTTGCACCGATGGATGCGTAGCTTTGGCGCACGCGGCGGCCTCGGATAGTAGCGCGGGTCGATCGATTTCCCCGACATGCGGCAGCGCGCGGTCCGAGCGTTCTTCTTCGAAATGAACGAAGATTGTGCCGATCTCAGGTAACTCGTGGCGAATGCGCCCTTCGATCTCCCGCGACATTCCACCTGCGTTTGAGAGCGGCGTCCCGGGTGGAAATTCGACATGGTAATCGAGCGACGTCTTGTCATCCTTCATGCTCGAAAGCTCGATGTTATGCGGCATCAGTCCATATTCCGCCGCGATCATCTTTAGCGTATCGAATGGCATCTCCGACGCAGTCCGAATGGGCCGCCAGTGGACCGTTACTTCCGCCTGCGGAAATTCGGAGATAATAGTCCGCTCGACCTCGGCAATAATCCGCTGAACGGCAGCGAAAGGAAGAACGCGAGACAACAGTATGCTGACTTCGACAAACAGCGCCGGCCCGGCCAGACGCATTCGCATCCGCGCCACGCTTTCCACGCCGTGCATCTGTTCCACGAGCGTTTTCAGCCGGTCGTAATCTCCGGTTTTTGTGTAACGATCCGTTAGGCCATCGACGGCGCGGGTAATCAGCCGAATGCTGAGGTATGCCACAAAAGCGGCTACGAGAATAGCGGCCCAGTCATCTGCTGCAGGAAGATTCCCGAACCGTACCAGCAGCAATGCGATAACAGCGATCAGCGCCGAAAGGGAATCGGTAAAGAAATGCAGCGAGCTTGCTTCCAGCGCGGCGGAGTGGTGCTCGTGTCCCGTTCCTTTTAGCAATTTGGCTCGCCAGAAATCGAGCGTCATTGAAAAAACGAGCACGCCAAAACTCCAGAAATTTACTTCGACTAATTCCGGGGTTCCCGTCAGTCGGTGAATGGCGCTGACTGCGATCCAGACCGTAGCGACGAGCAGCAGCAGCCCCTGTCCGAGCGCCGAAAGACTTTCGAATTTGCCGTGGCCATACGGATGATCCTCATCCGGCGGTATGGAACTTACTCGAACGGCTAAAAGCGTAATCACGACTGCCGCGAGGTCGATGCCCGATTCCGCCGCGAGCGATAAAATTGCTAGGGAACTTGTCGCAAGCCCAACGGCAAGTTTCGCCGTTACAAGGATGACCGTCACGGTGAGGGAAATCCAGGCAACGCGAAGTTTTTTCGCTGGCGGATGGGGGCCTTGTCGCCGAAGGGGCGCGGAAGAAATGACCGGTGTCATGCGGAACCGTTTAGATGCGTCGCAAATTCGCTCACGTTTTCGCTGCTCACATGTTCGTTATCGTGCCCGAGGCGAGACTCGAACTCGCACAGCCTCACGACCACTGCGCTCTGAACACAGCGTGTCTACCAATTTCACCACTCGGGCCGGTTTGGACGGGGCCTAACAGACCCGGACTTACGCATGTTCCATGTCAAATGTTTAAATGTAATCTTCAGAAATATTTATTGCTTGTCATCCTGAGCGGAGCAATCCGTAGCGATAGCGGAGGATTGCGGAGTCGAAGGATCTCTGGTAGTTCAGCTTACGTTAAAACTTCACCAGATCCTTCGACTCCGTTCTTCTCTCCTACGTCGAGAAGAACTCTGCTCAGGATGACAGGTAATGGAAAGTTGCCGCCCTTATGTCTATTCAGCTTTTTGTCGATACGCCTCCTTCGCAGCCTTCACAAACACCCGCGCGTTATGCGGATCGACATCCGGTGCAATGCCATGGCCCAGATTAAAAATATGTCCGCGCGGTTCACTCATCCGCTCCGCGATGGCGCGGACTTTTTCTTCGATCACTTCTTCGGTGGTATATAGAATGGCGGGATCGAGATTTCCTTGCAATGCAACGCTATCACCGAGCAGCGCTTTCGCTTCCGAAATATCGATTGTCCAATCGAGACTGATGACGTCGCAGCCGGACATCGCGATTTCCGAGAGGGAATGATTCGCACCTTTGCAAAATAATATTATCGGAGCCTTGCGTTTGGTGTGTTGCTTCACAAGCTGCACGATTTCGATAAGATAGCCGAGCGAGAATTCTATAAAATCTTCGGGCGTGAGGACGCCGGCCCACGTATCGAAAATCTGCACGACGTCCGCGCCGGCCTCGATTTGCGCGATGAGATATTGCGCCACGGCGTCCGAAATTTTTTGAAGCAAAAGATGCGCGTCTTCTTTTCGAGTATAAAGCATCTGCTTGGCATACCGGAAATCCTTCGAGCCTTCTCCCTCGACCATATAGGCAAAGAGCGTCCACGGCGAGCCGGAAAATCCGATGAGCGGGACGCGCCCGTTCAATTTTTCTTTCGTGAGCTTGATCGCGTCCGTGACATAACGGAGTTTCGAAACAATATCCTTATCCGTCAGCGATTTGATCTGTTTATAGAGCCGGATTGGTTCCGGGAACTTCGGACCTTCGCCATCCTCGAACACAAGCTGCATTCCCATCGCTTCCGGAACGACGAGAATGTCCGAAAAAATGATGGCCGCATCCACATCCATCAGCTCGACGGGCTGAATCGTTACGGTCGAGGCAAGCTCAGGAGTGCGTACCATTTCAAGGAAGCTATGCTTTTCCCGAATGGCGCGGTACTCCGGCAAATACCTGCCCGCCTGTCGCATAAACCAGACCGGCGCACGCTCGATCGGCTCTAACCGAGCCGCACGTAATAAAAGATCGTTCATAAGAGAACTGGGATTCTGCAGATTGTTGCGGATTTCGCAGATGGATTTTTCGGGATTTTCATGATTATTTTATGCATTCTTTCGTCTCGCAAATAGGTGCTCACTTGACTCTCTTTC
This sequence comes from Ignavibacteriota bacterium, assembly GCA_003151825.1. GTDB lineage: Bacteria > Bacteroidota > Ignavibacteria > Palsa-1295 > Palsa-1295 > PALSA-1295. The sequence continues at coordinate 21,113 of PLYO01000034.1, read as the reverse complement.
ATTAGCGTTTCATGAACTATTGCGATTATGAGCTTTATTCAGCATTTTTCCTTATGAAAAGGTGCCTATTTTGTGTTTTCACGGTTAATTTTCATTTAACTTTTCATGAACTTATGCAGTCCATTTGCTTTTCATGCAGAATATCACGTACTTCATTTTTTCTTTTTGGGTGCTCATAAAAGCAATATATAAACGCCGTAATTTAAATTAAGTTGCAAGAAAATGTCTGAACCGTAATTTTTGTGATTATTGAGATTTTTGGGATTTGGTAGCGGTGTCTCTCAGCCCCAGCGGGGCGGCATATGTGTAGCCGGGCGGCGTAAGCCCCCGGACGAGGAATTTGTTTTCGGGCCAAGAGTCCCGGAGGGACGACACCAATGCCTTCAAAATTTTAGCGAAGAATTATGATGGGCAGCGTCTCCACTTGCCCATTCATGCGGACGAGGCACTCATACGTCCCCGTGACGCTGGCATTCTTGCCAGCGTCCCAGGTGAAGGAATGATTCCCAGCACCTAACTCACCCGAAAACAGCCGCGCAACCTCCACGCCAAGCGTGTTCACAATGGTTACCTCCGCATACCCGGCAGCTTGGGAGGTGAAGGTGATTTGGGTGGATTGGGAGAAGGGGTTGGGGTAGATGTGAAGGGCCCGATCGCTTGTTGTCGGATCGGTCACACCGGAAAAATCTCCGGTGGTAAACGACGCAGTGTCGGACCACACCCATAGGGAGTCCGCAAGATTCCACATAACGCCATTGACGCCAACGGCCCAATAATAAGTTGTATTTGGTTTGAGAGATGAAATCGCAATATAATTTTCGTATTCGTATGGAGTATCCATCAGCACGATTTTGGTCAATTGCTGGTCCGTAGCAACTATTATTTGATCCCAGGAACCTCCGTATTGGTCTAAAGGTGCTGTCCAGGTAAAATGGACCGGCATGGAGACATTACCGATTCCATCAGGAGGAGTAACGGTATGAGGCAGCATTTCATCAATATCAATCAAAGTTCGTCCTGATGGAGGTGATGTCCCGGAATCGAATTGAGCATACACCGACCACGAAAAGTATCCTCCGGATTCGCTCAAGAGTACGACAATCGAAGTATCCTCGGTAGTAATCGTTGAATCCCACAGTGCATTGCGAATAGAAAAAACATAATTCCGCGAGAGAGGCAGTGCATGCCAGACGAAGGTCATCGAATAAATTTGAGAGAAATTGAAAATCTGGGAGTCATCTGGCGGCGCAATGAGAATAATGGAGTCCGCGCTTGATGTGACCATTTCGGAAAGGGGGCGGCGCCAGATGCCGCTATCTGTTTCTGCAAGGAGATATGAGCCATACACTACAAGAGCCTGAACCTCTCCTCCGGACAGCTCATTATTGGCCGGGACGCACTGAGGGTGGGCGGGAATCCCCAAAATCAGCAAAAAACAAGCAATAATAACGATTCGTGTGTTCATGGAAGTAACCTCTATTTATAAGAAGACCAACGAAACGCCAAAAGGTTACAGTAATTTGTCAAAAATCTTATGAAGCGCGGCGAAGAGGGTGAGTACGAGAAGCCGTTTCGGAATCATGACGATATGGAAAGCCGCGCGGTGTATCAAAAGTGCCCACGGGCGGAGGTCAAATCGGAGTGCATAAGGCGAAGACAGTTCTTTACTCCGAAGGCGTTCGTCACATCGGAGTATTAGCCCTTCCGCTCGATCGCCCGCAGCACCGCGGCTTTTACATCGGCGCTTGTGAGGCCGAAGAATTTCATCAGCTCGTCGGGTTTGCCGCTGCCGCCAAAGGTATCCTTCACGCCGACAAATTCGACGGGCGTCGGGATTTGCTGTGCGAGCACTTCGGCAACCGCGCCGCCAAGTCCGGCGGTAATCTGATGCTCCTCCGCCGTAACAATGGCGCCGCATTCCGTAGCCGCGCGAATGATCGCCTTCCGGTCGAGCGGCTTAATGGTGGACATATTAATCACGCGAACATTAATTCCCTCGGCTTCCAGTTCATACGCGGCGGCCAAAGATTCCCATACCATCGGCCCGCAGGCAATGATGGCGGCATCATTCCCTTCTTTAAATATCTGCGCTTTGCCGATCTCGAACGGCGTATCTTCGCGCGTGAAGCTTGGAACATCCACGCGGCCAAAGCGGATGTAGCTCGGCCCGTAATGCTCGCCGACGGCAATCGTCGCTTTTTTCGCTTCCAAAAAATCGCAGGGAACGACGAGCGTCATATTCGGAAGCACGCGAATGATGGCGATCTCTTCAAGCGCCTGGTGCGTCGCGCCGTCCTCGCCGACGGAAATGCCGGCGTGTCCGCCGCCGATTTTTACATTCGCGTCGTTGTAGGCGCAGGAGATGCGGAGCATGTCGGTATTGCGGCAGGATGCAAAAGCGCCATACGTCGCGAAAAATGGAATCATTCCCGAAAGCGCCAGTCCGGCGGAAACAAGCGTGGCCGTCGCTTCGGTAATGCCCATCGAAAAGAAACGGTCGGGGAATTTATCCTTGAAATAGGACGTCATCACCGAGCCGGTAATATCGCCGCCCAGCACCACGACATTCTCATACCGCTCGCCAAGCACGACGAGCCCTTCGCCAAACCCAAAGCGCGTGGCTTTTTTGCCCTGCATCTCAAAACGACCAAGATTTACAGGATGGGAAGGATTTTCAGGATGGGCAATGCCATTCCCAATGGGGGTTTCGATCCCTGCCGCGACTTTCGATGTTGATGTTCGTTCCAAAACTTCTGTAGTTGCCATCTTTACCCTTTACCCTGCAAGCTCCGCAAGCGCCTCGACGGCCTGCTCCGGCGTTGGCGGTTTGCCATGCCAGCGATAATCGTCCTCCATGAAGCTTACGCCGCGTCCCATGAAGGTTTGGGCCACGATGCAGGTTGGCCTGCCGCTTATGCTCCGCGCTTCCTTGAAGGCCGCGCGAAGCTCGCCGATATTATTGCCATTACATTCTATTACATGAAAATTGAAGGCGCGGAATTTATCGCCGACGGGATTCAGCTTCATGATATCTTCGGTGCGGCCGTCAATCTGGCAATTATTGCGATCGACGACCATCGTAAAATTATCGAGTTCCCAATGCGCGGCAATCAGCGCCGCTTCCCAGATTTCGCCTTCCGAAAGTTCCCCATCGCCCGTCAGCGCGAAGACTCTTCGGCCATTTTTATCGACGCGCTTATCGGCGAGCGCCATTCCAACGGCAATTCCTAAACCTTGCCCAAGCGAGCCGGTGGAACTTTCGATGCCGGGCAGTCCCATGTCGCGGCCGGGATGGCCCTGCAAACGCGAATTGAACTTACGCAGCGTCAAAAGTTCCGATTTCGGAAAAAATCCCGCATTGGCCAGCGTGGAATAGAGCACGGGACACATGTGGCCGGCGGAAAGAATGAAGCGGTCGCGCTCCGACCACCAGGGATTTGCAGCATCGTACCGCATTATGCCGCCGAAATACAGCGTGGCAAAAATATCGGCGGAGCCGAGCGGCCCGCCGGAATGCCCGCTCTTCGCCTCGACCAGCTCTCGAATAATATCCCGTCGAATGGACTGTGCTATCTCATGCAGCGCATCGTCGCTGTTATCCGCCGAGTTCGGAAACGGCACGAACGCGTCGTAGCCATACTGCGCGATGAGTTCCGGATTCGGAACGGGCCGCGTTGGGCCATGAAAACCGGTAGCGAGCGGATAAATCTGATGCGTGAGCCGTGCCATTAGGAGGAGGATTTCTATTATTCAGCCGTGAAAAGAGAGAGCGAAGAAAAATGGTTTCAAAAATGTGGATAGTGGTTCAAATCATGATTCAGACTATTGCCGGGATGCTTTTCAAGGCCGGGCCGCATTTCCTTCGTATATTTGTATCCTATATTTTCATTTTTGAAAGGAATTCTTACTATGCGGCACCCAATTTTCTTTAGCACTGTAATCGGTTTTCTCAGCTTTTCCGCTATCGTTCCCGCGTGTGCCCAATGGGTGCAGACCAATGGGAATTTTGGCGGGTTCGTTCGCTGTCTTGCGGTGAGCGGCACGAATCTCTTTGCGGGCACGGACAGCGGTGTTTTTCTCTCGACTGACAGTAGCGAAAGCTGGATCGCGGTCAATTCCGGCTTGGCGGGCGCGGGTGTCGAAGTCTTGGAGGTGAGCGGCACGAATCTCCTTGCAGCGGGTAACGGCGTTTATCTCTCGACTGACAACGGCGCAAACTGGAACGCAGCCGGATTACAGGATACTCTTGTTAATGCGCTTGCGGTGATGGGCACGAATCTCTTTGCGGGAACTCAAATCGGTGCTTTTATTTCAACCAATAATGGAGCGAGCTGGACTGCGGCGGATACAACCTTGCCAGAAATTCCCGTTGAGGCATTTGCGGTGAGTGGCACGAATCTCTTTGCTGGAACTGAGGATGGTGGCGTATTTCTCTCGACCAACTATGGGACAAACTGGACCGCAGCCAATTCAGGCTTGACAGATCTTGCTGTCTATGATCTTGCGGTGATCGGTGCAAATCTCTTTGCTGGAACTGGGAGCAATGGTGTTTTTATCTCGACCAACAACGGAACAAGCTGGGGGGCGGCCAATAGTGGCTTGACGGACAATCGTATCAATGCCCTGGCAGTGAGTGGCACAAACCTTTTCGCTGGAATGGATGGCGGTGGCAGCGTTTTTCTCTCGACCAACAACGGTACAAGCTGGACAGCGGTAAATAGTGGCTTGACAGACGATTATGTCACCCCACTTGCGGCGAACGGCACGTATCTCTTTGCCGGGACTGACACCACCGGTGTTTGGCGTCGGCCGCTCTCGGAGATGACCAATCCTCCGTCAATACTTCTTCAAGAGGACTTCTCGGGTCAGCTCGACCCGAGAATCACGCCAGCATCGCTCGGCCTTACTCCACGAGGCATCGTGTCCGATTCAATTTTTGGTGCAGGTGCGAAAGCTTGGTGTTTCGGCCTTTCTTCGTGTCCGGCATCGTGCTTCGGTGCAGATACCTCTGCGCTAATCATCGATTTCGGACAGACGGTACATATCGACTCGATCACATTCGATGAGATCGAAGGAGACGGTCGTAATTGGGGAAGCGAAGGATATCTTTGGTTCGACTCCATATCTTGGCCAGGGCCTGTGGGGGACACTGCGGAAGCTTATGGTAGAGTACCTTCAGACGATGGAGGTGTTGATTCAACTTACCGCTCACATCACTACCAAATCGGCATTAATTCGCGAAGGGTTACATTCGATACATGGGATATTACAGATTCATGCGATATCTACATGACAAATATTATTATATATGGTGAACCGCTGCCGACCGACACACAGGCAGTCCCTTTACTTAAAGACACGAGTCTGGCGGTCTCTGGCGACTCTGCCACCTATCGCGCCCATCGCATTGATTTCGTGAACGCTTCCAGCGGCACGCTCACGATCTTGAGCGCCGCGCTGACCGACTCGGGTAATCGCTTCTCGATCAGTCAGATCTTGCCCGGCATCCCCGATACCATTCCGCCGGGTGGTACGTTTTCCATGATCGTCAATTTCACGGGCAATGATTCGGGCACGGTCTATTTAGATACGCTCGTCCTGACGATCGACCCGAATTTGGAAATCTCGTCCTACTATGTTTATCTCAAAGGGAATTCGTTTGGTACCGCTCCGATGGGCGTTTCGCAAAATTCGTCCGCCGCTTCCGCCGATCTTCGGAGTTACCCAAATCCCTTCTCGCAATCGGCAACGATTAGCTTCTCATCGCCTGAAAGCGGCTATGCGGATGTTTCGGTCGTGAATCTGCTTGGCGTGGAAGTTGCGCGGCTCTTTTCGGGCGAGATGGATGCTGGCGAGCATTCCTTCACCTGGGATGCCAGTGGCGTGGCACCGGGGATGTACGAGTGCGTGGTCCGCATGAATGGGAATGTTCACCAAATTCCCATTTTGTGTGGGGCGAAATGATATTTCGTTCCGGGGGCCGAAATACCATTTCGGTCCACACAGTAAATGAAAAAACCCACTCGTTTCCGAGTGGGTTTTGAAAAATCGGCGAGCGAAGCGAAGTGCTACACTTCTTCTTCCTGAATGCGCATCTGCCGGCGGGCAGCGCGCTGGCGCAGCATTTTGTTCGTGACCGACGGCTTCTCGAACGCCGTCCGGCGGCGGTATTCTTTTAAAATTCCCGAGCGCTCGTATTTCTTTTTAAAACGTCGCAGAGCGCGGTCGATCGGCTCATGCTCCTGTACGATAATTCCTACCAAACTGTTTAACTCCTTTGAAAATGATGGGCCGAAAACGGCCTATTGTGGTTGAAAGTTCTCCAAAAGCTTGCGCTCGCCCGATTTCTCGAAATGAACGAGGACGGCGTTGCGTCCGCTGGCCGTCACTTCCTTGCCGATGATCGTGCCGACATCGTCCCAATCCTTATGATAAATGGCCTCGCCAATGGCGTAAATGCGGCTTGGCGAGTATGGTGTGCATTCCGCCGGAGCGAGCAGCGTATGCGCCTTCGGCTTTTCGCTCATGAGCGCCGTCAGATTGACGAGCATCGTATTGTGGCACTTGGTGCAGCGTACCCACAGGTTCTCCTGCGGCGGCTCGCCATTCTGGCTGTCGGTAATCAGCGGTACTTCGTCGGCGAGCCGCTTGCGCGCTTCGCCAACGATCTCTTTGCGGGCCGTGCGCGTGCATTCCGAGCAGAGCATCAGCCCGGTGATGTATTTCGAACGCCGGCGAGTGCGGGTCGGGGTGGTCTTTGTCGCTGTTTTTGTCGCCAATGGAGTAAATCCTGTTAAAATAGAGGTCCTGACCGGATTTTACAAATAAAAAACGCCTCTAACGAGAAAGAGAGCGTGCTTTCACTCAGAAAAGTCGCGGAATTTCGAGCCTTATTAAACCCCCGAATGACTATCATACGTTCCCGATACGCTTTCGCAGGATATTCCCGCCATTTCTGTCTCTCAGAAATAGAGCCTGCCCGGAGCTTGCCGAACGGATGCCCCTTCGACAAGCTCAGGGCAGGCCTTTGTGCGGGGGGAGTTTAAAGTTCATGAACTGTGGCGTTCCTGAACCGCATTCGCCATTTTTCAAAAATTATTCATAATTCTGCCATCTCACAGAAAACTACTTATCCACGTTCCGTAGCCCCGCCCGATTTTTCAATGAACTTCTGCACCCTCCCCTAATCCTGAAAAATCCTGTGAATCGTGGTCCATCCTTTTCCACGGATGGGTGCCTATCACAGCACACACTAATATACGAACTAAATTTACGGAAGCCAAGTGTTTTCTGAAAATAATCTAAAATAATCGTCTGAACTATGATTTACGTGATCATTCGACAAACTCAGGACAAGCTTATTTGATTGGGCGTGATTTCCCATTGAGCTAATCATCGAGCCCATCACACGAATCGCACAAATCATAGTTCAGATATGCGCCAACGAAACCCGCTGAACATTCCCATTCACGCGAACCACGCACGCATACATCCCCGCCGCTGCACCGCTGTTATACCAAGTGTCTAGTTAGTTCACTACAAAAGGATCGCCACTTAGTAACAAAGATCTTATTATCCGACCTGCAGAGCCAACCATCCTGATACCAGTCGTAATATGGGAGTCTCAATATTTTCCAGCCAGCACGCTTTAGAACCCTTTCTCGCTCAATATCGTCGGCATCTAATTGATTGTCCGGGCCGAAGTGTTGTTTTCCATCTACTTCAATAGCAACGCTTTTTTCATTAGATCGATTGTAAATAACGAAATCAATGAACTTATTGCAACTCGGAACTTGATTGTATATTTCAAATTCAGGGTTCTCAATGTCTGCGAAACTTCGCAGCCATTGGAAGACCTCTCTCTCAAATTCCGATTGAAGTCCGTTATCTCGAAATCGCCACCTCGGAAATGACGATAGAACGGTCTCAGTCCCTGTCCGAACTTCTATGAAATCTTCGGGGTGAATTTTTATCTGAAAATGATTAGCATACTTTCTTAAAAGGTCGGCAGTGGTCGGTATCCCTGCGTATATGAGGTACGTAAACTTGCGAGCTCGGCTGGTAGCTACATTAAACCTATTGGGATTCTCATAATGTCCCTTTCCCCAGCTACTACTACCATCAAGTCCAAGAGTTATGAAGATAATATCACGTTCATTGCCTTGGAATTCTTCGGGAGTGCCAACGCGCAGGTCAAAACGTTTAATGCTATCCTGGAATCTTTCTTCAATAACTTCGCGAATATAACTTCGTTGGTTTGTGAGAAATGACACAACCCCGATTGTTGGACGACCGCCGCGCTCATTATTTGGGTCGAACTCGAATCTTGAAAGTAATGGGTCTAACTTATAAGCGCCGTGGTATATGATTTGCGACAACTGTTCAATCAAACAGTCAACTTCGGCGGGAACAACTTTTTTCTTAGGATGGCGTTGACCTTCAACCTTGATCGCTTTGAAGCACACCGTTTTTACATTCGCAGGGGTTTCGGTCATAACGCGAAGTTTGCCTTGGTAGAATTGCTGGCTGGTGAATTGAGCCAAGGGGGGCATCGAACGGTAGTGCTCATCGAGCATAACCTGTGGGACGTTGAATCCAGTACCGGCAGTGATAAAATCAAGAATTGACGAGTTGCTAACCAAAAGTCCCGCCTGTGATGCTTGCCCAAAAGGTACGCTCTTCCCAAGCGACTGATTCCAAGAGAGTTCTTCAAAGGTCTTATTAAGACGAAACAACCCAGCAGCATTAAGTCCAAGCTGCTGTTTATCACCAACAACGCAAAAACGTGAACCTCTATAAAGCGCCGGAATAATCTCTGCGATGTTCACTTGTGAAGCCTCATCGACAATAACCATATCGAATACCTCACTTGTGAATGGAAGGTAATTACCCAGGTCTTTAATTTCGCCAGCCCACAATGGGAGCGCGTCCGAAAGTCGCCGGTAATCGATATTTTGCATTCCATCGACAATCTTACGCGGACTCACCCAATGGAGGAGAGCAGCGAATGATTCGACTGACTCTCTAACAGGATCGATGTCGTCCACAATTGTATTAAGAGCATAATTAAGCTTCTGGTCGCGAGATATTTTAAGGAATTCTAATAGTTCCGCATGTAGAAGTTTTTCATCTTGTTCAATATTTTTTCGCAATGATAAAGAGTCTGATGTGCGTTGTCGATTTTCTAATTCTTCGCCCACAGCATGTGCTGTAGTAAATGCAGCGTCAACATTCAGCAGGTCTTGAAAGTAGGTGCTGCCGAAGGTATTCGCCAGTTCGTGCTTTGCCGATAAGTAATCCTTATATACCTTGCGTGATCGAGCAAAGAAGAGCTTCCCTATCCGAGTATGAGTTTCTTGATCTTCATAGTCGCGCAGTCGTTTGAGATTCGATTCTGCCCTTGCTTTAAACACTTCTGAAATAGTTTGAAGCACTGGTGTCTGTTCATATTTTTCCTGCAACGTCTTCCTAATTTTCACAAATGATTCATTCTCATCGTAGAAGCGTGACTCAAGCTGCACCAATTGATCGAGCTTCGTTCTGTTTCGCTGTAAATTTTCTTGAATAGTATGAATGGTGGTCGTAATTCTTGGTAACCGTCCGGTCTCTTTCATATGGGCACCTTGTAGTCGATCTTGCAAGAAAGCCTTGAGACTCCTGCGGCTTTCAGCATCGTTACCGATGTAGATTACAGAGTGTTGTCCAAGCATTTTGTTTATCTCATCGCAGACGACATCTATCGCTGCTTTTTTTTGTGAGACCAGTAGTACCTTTTTCCCAAGCAAAAGAGCGGACAACATTATAGCCCGTATGGTGTGAGATTTTCCTGTACCTGGGGGACCTTGAATGTAGGAGATTTCATTTTCCCATGCGATTTGTATCGCTCTTATCTGATTTGGCGATAGTGACAAAGGGATTTTTGAAATGGCCTGATCAAGAGATGCTCGATTAATAAGATCAGTACGTAAACGAACGGGCGTGCCGTGAAGCACGCCTTCGAAAACTTTTTCAACGAGCTTATTTTCAAAAGCCATTAAGTAACCTGTTCAATAAGACGACCGAGAGCTTCATACGTCGAAAGCTGATTCGGGAAAGGAGCTACGAAGAAAAACGAGTCAGCGAAGAACTGAATTCTTGCAGGTTCTGCAAAATACGAAGTGAGATTATTCTTATCGAATCCCTGAGACTCGGAGATTGAACGAAACTCACCAGCACCTTCTTTGATTTTCTCTAATATTCTTTTTACCCGCTCAGGACTGCGGAAAAGCTCTGTTTCTTTCCCTAGCGATAATCCTTTAACGAAGCCATCTGAAATACTCTGAAATACAGGGGAAATCATGGCGAGTTGCCTTGCATCTTCGGTCTCTTCATCCAGAATCTCATCGGTTTCTAGGATTGCTGTAACTAAGTCATGATTGAGCGAAATCGAAAACTCGTCGAGTTCTACTGCAAAATGCTGATTCTCGTTCTGACAGTCAGCCAAGCAATAGATGAGTGGCCCTGCTATTCTCTTAAAATCACCTTTTCGTTTGATCGAGCCCACTATCAATCCTGCACCGCAGAAGAGCTTTTGGTTCTGTTCTTTGCTTAGATAATCGTAAACCGCCTTAAGATGGTGCTGCCCATTCGCTGTCGCCTGAGAAGTGACATTTAGATAATACTTACCAGTAGCACGAGAAAGGACGTTCTCGAATCCGGAAGTCTGAATAATCTTCCGGCTCATTTCTCGTAGGTACTCTAAGTAGGGAATTATCATTGCTCAAAATTTGACCGATTCTTCAAGACTAACTCTCAGTTTCTCAACAGAGGTTGTTAAAGCTTTTACTTCCATCTGAGTTTTAGCTTGTATGTCGTGTCCAGCCGTTATGCTGGAAAGCAGATCGCCATGGAACTTGAGTGTACGGCGAAATAGTAAAACTAATAAAACCGCGATAGCGGCTAATAGGACGAATGCCCCGATCGAAGTAATTTGCACGGCTGTTTCCATGCTGCAAAATTACGACGGATTTCGTCTCGCGTCGGCAAAACCGGAAAAACGAACGTTACTCCCCGTTTTCGAGCATTCCTTTCTTTTTTCGCACGGAAGCCTGCCCTCAGCTCGACTGGGGGTTCCCGCGCGTCACATCACGCAAACTCATACACGGGTATCGAAACGCGCCGCGCGGGAGGGGCATCATCGTGAAGAATGGCGCGAATGTGCTCGCTGGTTTGGAGATCGAAGATGACCTCGCCGCATTGCGTGCAAACCTTCGCGGGAATATGCTCGACAAGTACGGTCTCGCCGCGAATCTCAAAGGCCTCGCTAATGAGCCTCTGTTCCGCATCGTGCGATCCGCAAATATGGCAGGTAATAAACAAGAAAACTATCGAGAACTGAGCCACCCACCGGACTTGAACCGGTGACCTGCTGATTACGAATCAGCTGCTCTACCAACTGAGCTAGGGTGGCCGAATGATTGCTCATGCTCGCATGACCGCTCCTGCGATCCATGCGAAGCGAGGCAGAAACGCGCGGCGGGGTGAACTCGTTTCCTGACTCGGATTTTCGGGATTTTTACAGGATTTTTCAGGATTTGGGGAAGAGTGTGAAATGTATTCAAAGCAGTGCAATTAAGCAATGCAATTTCTGGTTTCTTCGATCATAGCGAAAGTATTGGAAGAGATAGTCTTTCATTCGACTCTTCCCCACATCCAAAAAATCCTGTAAAAATCCTGTAAATCCGAGTTCATGCCGCTCATCTCCAACAATAAAAATCTCGTTTCGGGCTTTCCTTCCTTGGAAGCGGAAGCGCGCGCGCGCGCGGCCTCCGGCGATGGCGAAAGCTGGGTCTTTATCGTCCCCAACCGCATCGCGCAGCGCAGAATGGAGCGCGACATACTCGAAGCCGCGCATGGCCGGACGCTGCCGAAGCTGCAAATTCTTACGCTCGCCGATTTAGCGGGCGCGCTCGCCACAAGCGCGTTCCCGGATTACCGTCTCATCGGCGATGGCGAAAGCGCGGTGCTCATCGAACTATCCATCCGCAAACTGCTTGGCGAGCATAAACTTTCCTTCTTCGAGCGCGCAGCTTCGAGTGGGGGCAATGCCAACGACCATGCCTTCCCCATCCCACGCGGGACGTTCGAGCTGGTCATCAATACCATCCGGCAATTAAAAGAAAGCGGTGTCGCGCCGCCGGACATTGCGAGCGATCTTCTCCAATCGCAATCTAAAGGCGAGACTACGGAAGTCCGGCGCGCGCGGGATATACTTCTTATTTACGAGGCATATCAGGCGTGGCTCATCGAGCGCAGCTTCATGGATACGCATGGACAAATGCTGCTCGTCAATGTGCGGTATGCGGATGCGCCGAAGGGTGAAAAAAATCCGGTTCGGCAGGATTTTCACACCGCGTTTTCCCATGCCGTGGATATTTTCATCTCGGGTTTTTATTATCTGGAACCTCCTTCGATTGCGCTGATTGCGCGACTCGCGGAAATGGGAACGGTTTCCGTCACCATCGAACTCGAAGAAGATAAAAACAATCCCGATCTTTTCGCGGGTTTGATTGATCTGGAAGCGCGGCTGCTTTTGAATGGCTTCCATTCCATAAATCGCGCCAGAAAGGAGGGCCATCCGCTCGGGGATTATCTTGGAAGGCATTTATTTCAGGCGAGAGATGAGCTTATCGAGCAGCAAAAAATACCATTGGATGACGAAGTTCCCAAAGTTCAATACTTAACGGCTTCGGATGCGGCGAATGAAGTCGAAGAGATTGCGCGGCATATCAAACTGCTCTACGATTCGGACGCGGAGATTCAGCAAGACCTTTCGCAAATCGTCGTAGCCACGCCGGACTCCGAAGCGTACACGCCGCTCTTCGAGGAAATTTTCCGGCGCTATGAAATTCCCGTTCAAATTGCGGATCGCTATCATCTCGACCGCTCACCGCTCGTGCAGGCGCTTCTATCGCTTCTGGATGCCGCGCGCACGGGGCTGCGCAAACGGGAACTCGTTCGCATACTGGGAAGTCCCTATTTCGATTTCGAGCAAGCAATTGGCAATTCGGATGAGCGATCATCCTTCGATGCGCGAAACCTGCTCGATGTCCTTTCGAGATACCGTAACAGTGGCGATGCCGTGGCGATCGCCCGGACTTTTTCTGCACAGCTTCAGCGGATGGAGTCCGAGAAAAACGATTCCGAGGACTCCCGCGAATTTGCGCGGGCCGAAGCAGAGCAAACGCGCATTCACCGTGCGCTCCGAGATTTGGAACGAATAAAATCGCTGCTCCGGTCACTCCTCGGCGAGTTGACGCCCAAAGAGTTTTGCGATGCGGTGCGCTCGCTTATCGCAAGCTTGCAGACGCCGGAACGAATTCTTTCCATGAGCCGCGTAACCATTGCCGCAGGCACGCTCGAAAACGATACGCGGGCCTATCGAGCACTTGTAAAATTGATCGAAGAATTGGAACAACTCTTCCAAATCCTCGGTGTTTCGAACGAGAAGCTTTCGTATTTCGAGCATCGCCTGAAAGCCGCGCTTATTGTTACGCGCTATAGTCCACGCGAGCGGAGCCGTGCTGTACTCGTGACTTCGCTCGCGCAATCTATTTCGCATCCCGCGAAATATCTTTTTCTTGCCGGCCTCGCCGAGGGCGCCTTTCCCGCGCCCTATCAGCCGCAAGTGTTTCTCACGAGCGGGCTGCAAAAAGGAGAACGCAAGCAGCTTTTGGAAGACCGCGTGCTCTTTTATCAGGCCCTTATCAATTTTGAACGGAAACTCTATCTCAGTTATCCGAAGAAGAGCGCTGGCGGCGCCGAGCTAAACCGATCGAATTTTCTGGGCGCGCTTGAGGAAGTGCTGGAAATCGAGACCGCGCCGAAGGCGGAAGGAGTTTTTTCCTCGAACGATCTCTATCGCATGGCTCACACGTTGCAGCCTTCGGTAGTGGATGGTTTGGGAACCTCTTATCCCAACGCAAGCTGGATTCGCACGTTGAAGCAGCAAGTTCCACGCTCCCGAGAGGCGATGCGCGCAAGATTATCGAAAGAGGATTCGATCTATCGCGGCGCCGTCGATCCGGCTTTGCTTACCGTCGAAGAACGCGCCGCGCTGGAATACAACAAGAGCCGCGTGTGGTCGGTCACGCAACTGGAACTATACGCAATATGCCCGTTCCGTTTTTTCGCGCGCGACATATTGGGACTTGGCGAGCAGCAAGAAATGGAGGAAGGATTGGACGCCATGGAACGCGGCTCGGCGCTGCATGAAGTGCTGCGCCAATTCCTTCTTTTCCGTCGGGAACGAAAGCTTCCCGCGATTCAAGATGTTTCCGAGGCAGAACTTCCTGCCATTTACGCGGAAGCAAAACAACTGGCGACGAATCATTTCCAGACCATTGCGAGCGAGCATCCCTTCTGGCGTTTGGATTCCGAACATCTGTTTTCCGGCAATCAACCGGACGGCAGCCTGCTCTGGAAATTTATCAAGCGCGAGCATGACTTAGCGCCGTTCGAATTGCGTCCGCGATTTTTCGAAGTGAGTTTCGGCGGCGCGGGCCGCGCGCCGAAGACTCCGATCGATCCCGAAATTTCCCAGGATGCGCCGGTCAATCTGGGTGGCTTTCAACTGCGCGGGAAAATAGACCGGATTGACACTCCCAAACAAAACGAGGATGGCACCGCTGAAGGCGATGCGTTTGCAATCATCGATTATAAGTCCGGCAAACAAACGCCACCGTGGTACGAGATCGAGCGCGGGCTTTCGCTGCAATTGCCGCTCTATCTCCGCGTCGCGGAGGATTTGTTGCGCAGTCATATCCCCGCGCTCAAAGGCGTGGCGGCGCTGTATCACAAAGTGCTTGGCGAGAAATCGGAGCGAAAGCTGGGTATTGCCTTGCGGTCATACACAAATAAAGCTTTTGAAGTGTTGGGCAACAAACGGACGGGCGGGCTGCTCGATTCGGAGGAAGAACTTGCCGAGCTTATCGAACAAGCCGTGACGAAGGCAAAAACGTATGTCGATGGCGTCGCGGCGGGACAGTTCCCACTCCTCGAAGCGAACCTCATCGAGCACTGCAAGCATTGCCCCTATGGATCGGTCTGCCGCGTCCATGAAGCCGAGCAGGCGGGTGTGCTGAGGTGAGAAATCGGTAACTTAGGCGCTAACATGCATCTGGGGTGTCAGGTTTTCGTCTATCGCTGGAGATCGTTAAGAGCGGTGTTTCCAACGCGCGATCGAACGCAGCCGGTTTCGAAGAAAGTGCCGTGTAACTTTAGAAGTAATTTTGTGTTTATAAGGAAACATTTGGAGCATTGCTGAAACTTTCCACGCTGTTCCGGTCATGTTTGGTATATAACCATTCGAAACGTTTCACCCTTCTCATGTACCGTTCACTTACATTCTCAAAAACCATGAAAAAGACATTGGCATTTGTAGTAATATTGATTGTGACCCCGCTCGCCGCTTTTGCGCAAAGCGTCACGACCGGCGCACTCAGCACCACGTCCTTCTGCCAGGGCGCGACCGTCAGCGTAATCTATACCGCTAGCGGGACGTTTGGCGCGAAGAACGTCTTCACCGTCCAGCTTTCGGCACCGGACGGCAGTTTCACGCCGTCGTTTCAAAATATCGGGCAGGTGAAATCCGCGACTTCCGGCTCGATCACCGCGACACTCTCCGTGACACCCGGGACGCATTACCGGCTGCGCGTAGCCTCGTCAAATCCGTATATCGTCGGTAACGATAATGGGAGCGACATCACGGTGGATGCACCCCCACTATACTCGATGGGATTCGGCATATCTAAGCGCTGGGCACTCGTTGGCGATACGATAGTCTTTGATGCAGAGTACTATCCAGCCGGCAGCACCTTTACATGGCACTTTGACTTGGGCGCCACCCCTCCAACCTCATCAAACCCATCACCAGCAGTGGTCTACTCGAGTGCCGGTCTAAAGCACATCGATCTCACTGCTGTTGTTAATTCACCGTGTATTTCGGGGACGATGGATACATCTGATCTCATGACAATCTTCGATTGCAATCCAGCCATACCGAGCGATGCATACATTGATTCCGTCTCAGCAGGCGAAAGCTCTTTTCCCGATTCCATCGGTATCTGGGTTGTGCCTGGAGGAGCGCTCAACCTGGCTTCGTACAATGCGGGACCTTGGATTAGCCAGCCCCGACCCATCTTCGCCGAGGCCGGCACGACAATAAGTGGCGGAAGTGGACACGTAATATACTTGAAGCCTGGGGCCGTGTATACCGGAGGCGGTGATAACATCATCATCAATAGCCCTGGTGCAAGTTCCCCTGACTCAGGCATCGAGTGCAGTTCCCTTGCCTTCGATTACACGAATGCTCCGCCCTATAAGATCATACCCGCCGCCGGAGTAGAGCCCGCACAACAAGCAGCGCCGAGCGTCAATATCTACCCAAACCCGGCCCATAATATAATTACGGTCGAATCGCAGGAAATTCCGACCTCGATCTCCGTGCGAAATGAATTGGGTGAGGAAGTATTGAGCGATCGCGGTCCGCTTTTGACAAGCCGGTTCCAGTTTGACATCTCGCAATTTGCTAATGGCGTCTATTATGTTATGCTGAACACCGGGCACGGCGAGCAAGTCCAAAAATTTACGGTCAGCAGGTAGCGGAGTTTGGGCGGTGTTGTGTCTTGTCCGGGTTCTCGAATCTTTAAGAAGGATGCGATTGCGAGAGGATTCAATTTCTCTCAGAGCTTGTGAGTGTGCTCGATGGCTGGAACTTTGCCGGCGGGATCGTCCGACAATAATCCGCTCATTCCACGCTCTTTAAAAACGAGCCGAGCATTGCATTGTCCGGCGTGGCGCGAATGAAATAGCAGCCTTGCGGCAAGTCCGGAATATCGAGCGTCATAGCGGCATTGGTTCCTTCGCGCGGGACGGTCATCACGCGGCGCCCGAGCACGTCGTACACATCTATGGAAGTGCAGGCCGCCGGGATTTCGCCAATCGTTAGTTGCGCAATCGCGGGATTTGGAAAGAGGCTGGTGATAGTGGATGGAACTGTTCCTGAAACCAACTCCGGTGGGGTTGTTAAAAACGACGCGAGCCTCACGACCCACGCATCCCCATTGCCCTGATTTTTCATTACATCGCCGTCCGAAGACCGGGTGTTGCCCGCGATGACGCAGCCGCCATCGCTCGTAAGCGCGATGCCGGTCAAACCGTCTAATTGCGTTCCGCCGAGACACTTTTGCCACTCGATCGATCCCGTCGAATCGAGCTTGACGACCCAACCGTCGTAATTCGAAGTATCGCCGTGATGGCCGGATACATCGATATCGTCCGAAGTGGTATATCCTGAAACAAGGCAGCCTCCGTCCGGCGTGGCATGAACGTCCTGCTCGTAATCGCGGCCCGTTCCGCCGAGCGAGTTCTGCCACACGAGCCTGCCATCGCGCGCGAGCTTGAAGACCCAAATATCGTATTCGTCGTTGTGGCCATAGTGCGGAGTCGTGACATTGCCGCCCGAATAATACACCGATCCTCCGACGATATATCCGCCATCGGTCGTAAGCGTGACGCTATTATTGTCGTCGTTTCCGGGAGAGCCAAAGGAATTCTCCCAAAGTATTTTTCCAGTGTCGTCAATCTTCAACACCCATATATCGCTGCCGCCGTGATTGCCGGAAACATCGTCGTCATTCGATGTGGCATCGCCGCAAAGCACGTAAGCGTTATCGTCCGTGCGGGTAAGCCCGAAGGGCGCGTCGTCGCCCGTGCCGCCGTAAGATTTTTCCCATTGTATCGTGCCGATGCTATCGATCTTGACAACCCAATAGTCCGAACTATCCGTGCTGCCATGATGGCCTGTTACATCGCCATCGTTGGAATACGAACGCGCGGCAAAAAGATAGCCGCCATCGCCGGTCGCGACGATGCGCAGCGCGTCGTCATTCAACGATCCGCCATAACAATGCTGCCAAAGAATCTTCCCATTCGTATCGAGCTTGACGACCCACGCGTCAGTGCTATCAGTCCCGTGCAGGCCGTGGACATCGCCGTCGGTGGATTTCGTTCCTCCGCAAAAGACGTAACCGCCCGGTGCAAGGATAATGCATGCAGCAGCATCGTCCGCCGTTCCCCCGAACGAATGGAGCCACACGAGATTGCCGCTTGCATCGAGCTTCCCGGCGATGCAATCGTCCGTGGATGTTGTACCGTGATGATCCTTCACATCGCCATCGTTCGAAAAGCTGAAGCCCGTGAAGACGTACCCTCCACCGGGAGTAGAAACGATACCATAACCGTCATCGCTGTGTGACCCGCCGAATGTAACCGACCAATCGATCTTCGGCTGTGCGCGCACGTCAACCGAAAGGCAAAGACAAGAGGCGATGAGAATTATGCAGGATTTCATTCAGCGTAGGAACACGAGATTTTGGGAAAAGTCATGCGCCGTGCAGTATCCGGCCCATGCTGCGTGGGTGCTGCGAATCTTTAGGAGGGGAGCGATTGCGAGAGGATTGGGACGATGGCGGATTTGAACGGAATGCTGACAACATTAGCCGAATAGCAAATTCAGTAACTCATCTTTCGAAATCTTACGATTGCGAGCAACATCTGCAATAATTCCAGCAAACATTCCCAGCTTGAGCGGATTATGAAGTGGCACAACGATGTGATGCTCGTTCGGCGTTCGAGCCACAAGCGTAACGTGACTCCCCTTCTGTCTTATTTGCCGATACCCGATCCGCTCAAGCGCACGAACCAGCTCCTTGCCCGATACTTCGCGCGGTAACTTCACGAGGCTAACACTTCCTCGCGAACGAAGTGAAGGCGAATAATTTGCGGAGCTTGTTCATCGCCATAAAAGCATTCCGTTGCCTCACGGACGTTCGCTTTCAACTCCTCCTCCGTTTCGGCTTGTGTAAAGATCGAAACCCCGAGCGCTCGTGCAGTATAGCCGCCTTCAGGTGCTTCTTCGACTAAAAAAATGATCTCATTCATATTCTTTAGAACGAAGATGGGCTTGGTTGGTTCGCACAACCCCGGCGACACACCCCTTAGCTGCGGCGGGGTCGCGGCATCGTCACGGGCGTTTTCTTGTAGCGCTGAACCAGGATAAATGCGATCGTCCAGAGCGCGTAGGATACTACTTCGAACCAGGCGGCGCCATTGAAGGCGCCGCTCGTGGCGGCGATGAACGCCGCGATACATCCGAGCGCATTGGTCAGCGCGACTGTCAACACAACAACTCTGCGAGCTTTACTATCCGAGTTCCGCGCATACCACGCTAACATTGCTATCCCGATCCCGAGCGAACCGCCTAACCGAAATCCCGTCTCGGCGACGGCGTCGGCCGGCAAAGGGCTGTACCACGAGATCACCGTGGCTGGAACCACAAAAGCCAGGATCCCAAAGATCGCGGTGACAATCGCATAAACTGAAAGCAGTAATTTCATATCGAATCTTCGCAATGTTTTCTGGCTCCCGGTCACCCACTACTTCACGCGGCCGAACATGAGTGCCGGTTTATCGGCGGAGCGACACCGCCAACAAAACTATGCTGCGCCCGGTGCTGCCATCTGGCGGCTACTGGTTTGTCGGCGGCGACCCTCCGTCACAAAAACTCCCTCCCAAATCCAGGGAACACCCGTAACTCCCATCCTGTTTGTGCGTAGCACTCGCACCAGATGAGTGCTAACTCACGAGCACCATTTCTTTGTTTTTCGCTCAATTTAACCAATATATTACCAAATCAACACTACACTATGACATTAAAACCACTACACGACCGCCTTATTGTTCGTCCGGCTGAGGCGGAGGAAGTAACG
This sequence comes from Ignavibacteriota bacterium, assembly GCA_003151825.1. Lineage (GTDB taxonomy): Bacteria > Bacteroidota > Ignavibacteria > Palsa-1295 > Palsa-1295 > PALSA-1295. The sequence goes on along the minus strand of PLYO01000034.1, from coordinate 1,305 downwards.
AAGTCGGGCATTATCATCCCAGATTCCGCGAAAGAGAAGCCTGTGCAGGGCGAAGTTCTCGCCGCCGGTCCGGGTAAGCTCGACGACACCGGAAAGCTCGCGCCGATGGGCGTGAAAGTCGGTGACACCGTGCTCTACGGGAAGTATTCGGGAACCGAGATCTCGCTCGATAACGAAGACGTCCTCATCATGCGCGAAAGCGATGTCTTCGCGATCGTGGAAAAGAACGGACAGAAATCAAGTAAGAAGTAAGAGGTAAGAAGTAAGAATGAGGGTTTCATTGGATTCCGAATCTTTAGATGTCATTCCCGCGAAAGCGGGAATCCAGGCCTCGAAGAAACGAAATTTTCAGTGACATTCAAAAACTGGATTCCCGCGTTCGAGGGAATGACAACTTAAATTCCTACTTCTAATTTAAGAAACATTCAATTTTAAAACAACAACAAACAACACTATGGCAAGCAAGACAATCGTATTTAATACCGACGCGCGCGCGAAGTTAAAGCGCGGTGTCGATCAGTTAGCAGATGCAGTAAAAGTGACGCTCGGACCGAAAGGCCGCAACGTCGTCATTGACAAGAAATTCGGCGCTCCGACGATCACTAAGGACGGCGTAACCGTCGCCAAGGAAATCGAACTCGAAGATCCGATCGAGAACATGGGCGCGCAGATGGTGCGTGAAGTTGCTTCGAAAACTTCCGATGTGGCCGGTGACGGCACGACCACCGCGACCGTGCTGGCACAGGCGATTTTCCGCGAGGGACTTCGCAACGTAACCGCCGGCGCGAATCCGATGGATCTGAAGCGCGGCATCGATCTCGCGGTCACGAATGTGATCGAGGAACTTAAAAAACTTTCGCGTCCGATCGAGGGCAAGAAAGAAATCGCTCAAGTTGGTTCCATTTCGGCGAACAACGATCACACCATCGGCGATCTCATTGCGGAAGCGATGGAGAAGGTCGGCAAGGATGGCGTTATCACCGTCGAAGAAGCCAAAGGCATCGAGACGGAACTTACTGTCGTCGAAGGAATGCAGTTCGACCGCGGTTATCTATCCCCGTACTTCGTGACCGATCCGGATACGATGGAAGCGGTGCTTGAGAATCCATACATTCTCATTCACGATAAGAAAATTTCGCAGATGAAGGATTTACTTCCCATTCTCGAAAAGGTAGCGCAGGCCGGTCGCCAGATGCTTATCATTTCGGAAGATTTGGAAGGCGAAGCGCTTGCAACGCTTGTTGTTAACAAGCTGCGTGGAACTTTGAAGATCGCGGCGGTGAAGGCTCCGGGCTTCGGCGATCG
>PLYO01000001.1 GCA_003151825.1 Ignavibacteriota bacterium | reverse complement strand
AGGGCATCTCGAATACCTCGTTCCTCCATAATCACGAAAGACGCACAATCGGTAAAACTCCACCGTTTGTCGTAGGAACGGACGTATCGGTCGCGCGCCTGTTGTAATAGTTCGGCGGATGTGGGAACAATAATAGTGGAAGCATCGGCGAGCAGCCGTGTCCATACTTTCACGGCATCGAGGCGCGCAACGGATCCTTCCATTGACACAAAGTTCAAAAGCTCGATGAGAACCAGTTCCGATGTAACAAGGCGCGTCCCCGGCGGAATTATTTCCCGCATGCCCAGCGCAGTATCATGCAAGGAATCGGATGGTAATAGCAAAGCAATCCAATGGCCAGCATCGACGAAAAGTTCTTTCATTCGACCTTGGGATGGCCGTAGAGATAGTGATCGAGATTTTTGGAGCCGTCCGTTGGGAACTTGCGGAGTTCATCCGGTGGAATCTTCGACCCAAGATCGGCAATCCATTCAAAAAGCTCCCCGGCAGAACCGGGAACAGGTTCTTTTCGTGCTGTTCCTGTCCCAGTATCCTTCGCAGGTTTCTGGGCAACTGCCACGCTTTTTCGAGATGCTGTTTTGAGTGCCATATTTACTTAACAAACACCGGGACAGTTCCGTCCCACCGTTTTCCACGGCGCTCGGTGTGTAGGCTTTTGCTAAGGGTTCTGGCATGCAAGAATTTTTGTAAATTATGGTAACGCCAGTGGGGTTGTCACGGTGCCAGCTTCCGATTTATCGTCTCAACGAATTTGAATGCCGATATGTTTGCTCGCCATAAGCGACAATACAATGTCAGTTTTTATGATTACATATATTCCCCATATCCTCAGCCATAATGCGGCTATTGAGGTTGGTATCGTTTGGGGTGCTTTCAGCTTCGCACTTAATGTTCTTACTAGGATTTGGAAGGCGTTTGGGCAGAAAATTAATAGGGTCGCGGTCTATTCTTGGGTTATTTTGCGCCACCTGAATGCCCCGATTAAAGCATACCAGAATCAACGTGAAATTTATCGTCAGAAAGACAATCCATTAGAGGTAAGATTTGAAGCATCCACGATGCAAATGCACCGAATGCGCGGCTGGATGTTACATGTTAACAACCATTCTCCTAAAACGGCATATATTAGAACCATTCACGTTTTGACAAGTGCAAAGAAAGAGATACCGTGGGACATTGACGGATATTATTACCGTCGAAGGGGAGCAGCACTTCCGGCAATTCAAAATGATAGAAACGACCGACACATAGCCCTTCTTCCAGATATTCCATTTATACTCGCAATCATTACGGAGACATCAAGCCAGAGTGAAGCGTGCGAATGGTTTATGGCGCTCGTTATTTTTGAAGACGGGAAAGAGGTGACTACCGAAAAAACGCCTCTCATTCGGTTCCCGAATTCATGAGATTCTCAATCAAGAAGAGAAATGCCGAGTGTCCGTCATTCAAAAATATCGGCACTCGATTTTCCTTTTAACAAGGCAGCGTTCAAAAAGTGCGTATTTTCGTACCCATGAACAAGACGGGAAAACTGATATTCGTTTTTGCCATAGTTGGAGCTTTGGCATTTTACACCCTCTGGATACGAGACTGGCCTATAATTACATTGATACTTGTGAGCATTATTTACGCTTTCGTCCCTCGAATTTTTAGGCGCAAGCCACCTCGAATTCCCATGATTATTCAATGGATTTTATGGATTGCTTTTTCAGGATGGATTCTATACCGCGACGTTGACTCAAACGGACTCCCCGCCTCCGGGTTTTTGATAGATGGCATGATCGTTTTGTCCTCGAATCCCATTGCCCTCAAAAGGAACAAAGAGCCACTAACTCCTGAAGAGGCAGCAAAATGGCATTAATCACTGTTGCAACAATATAACAACTACTTAAACACTCAGAAACGCCAGCAAACTAATAATGCCAACCACCGCTCCGCGCCCGATCGCTGAAATCCATGCTGCCCGCACGCTTATGCTTGCCGGGTGGTAACGGTTATTTTCAAACCTGAGCCATGTGGCCGAGGCTTCGAGCGTGCAAAATCTCGGCGGCGATGGGACGAACGTCTGCCGGACGAAGTGTCAACCGTCAGCGCCCGCTTCTCAACAATGCGCGAAATCCAGCCTGCTCGAAATGGTGGTCGTGCGTGAGGGCATCTCGAATACCTCGTTCCTCCATAATCACGAAAGACGCACAATCGGTAAAACTCCACCGTTTGTCGTAGGAACGGACGTATCGGTCGCGCGCCTGTTGTAATAGTTCGGCGGATGTGGGAACAATAATAGTGGAAGGATCGGCCAGCAGCCGAGTCCATACTTTCACGGCATCGAGTCGCGCAACGGATCCTTCCATCGACACAAAGTTCAGAAGCTCGATGAGAACGAGTTCCGATGTAACAAGGCGCGTCCCCGGCGGAATTATTTCCCGCATGCCCAGCGCAGTATCATGCAAGGAATCGGATGGTAATAGCAAAGCAATCCAATGGCCGGCATCAACGAAAAGTTCTTTCATTCGACATTGGGATGGCCGTAGAGATAGTGATCGAGATTTTTGGAGCCGTCCGTCGGGAACTTACGGAGTTCCTCCGGCGGAATCATCGCACCAAGATCGGCAATCCATGCAAAAAGCTCCCCGGCAGAACCGGGAGCAGGCTCTTTTCGTGCATTTCCTGTCCCAGTATCCTTCGCAGGTTTTGGGGCTACTGCCATGCTTTTTCGAGATACTATTTTGAGTGCCATATTCATCAAACAAGCGCGGCGGCGGTTTAGTCCCACCGTTTTTCCCACGGCGCTGGGGGAGTGTAGGCTTTTGCTAAGGGTTCTGGCATAAAAAGTTAGAGAATGAATGGCAGTGTCGAAGCTACGATTTTTCTCGAATCGCTCGAAAATGTTGTATATTTACAGTAATGAAACGGCCTATTTTATGGATTATGGTGGTTTTCGTGGCAGGAATGGCAGGATGTCAGGTTACAGAGCCGAATCCCCTTGCCGATGATCCCGTTGCGCGCGCTGTTGGTGGGTATCATTCCTGGGAGGGTCACCAACACTTTGATGCGGGTGTGATTATCATACGAAACGAGAATGTAGCACCGCAATACTCTTGCGATGATAGAATGGCCTTCGATGTCAATAATAATCCGGTTCAAGTTAACGGTTCGGAATTGAACGGCAATTTACTTCAATGGATACCGTCTGAGACTTCGATCTATAACGCTCAAATTTATGAAACTCAAGACAGCAATGCTTATGGCTCCGTCGATAGCGCAACATTTAGTTATACTGGATATGATGGAGAGACATGGAACGACAAAGTCGAAATTGCGCCTGTAATCGGTCCTTTAAATGCTCCCGATACTGTCGTCGTTTCCCAGGGGTTGAGTATTACTTATCAGAATCCAGTGCCAGGTGACAGCATCAGTTTGAGCATCATAGCAGATGGCTGGGTGACAAAACCACCGTCAGGATCATTTTACTATCTCGATACATCACTCGCCGATATTGGTATGATCACTATCCCTCCGAATAGGTTACCAAATCCTGCTGGGAATAATAGCTACCTAATCCAAATCAGCCGATTTCATTTTATCACATGCGTCTCTCCGAAAGGTAAGATAATCGGGATTTATTCCGAACAGGATTACAGCGGTGGGTTTGATGCGAAACCTTAATGCCAACCAACGCTCCCCGCCCGATCGCTGAAATCCATGCTGCCCGCACGCTTATGCTTGCCGGGCGGTAACGTTTATTTTCACGCCTCCGCCATTTGACCGAGGCTTCGAGCGTGCAAAATCTCGGCGGCGATGGGACGAACGTCTCCCGGACGAAGCGTCAGCACCCCAATGGTTTTACCGAGACCGGTCATAAATTCTTCTCAAAAACGGCTATTATAGCATGGTATTTCTGATAGAATACTATTATTTTAAATAAAAAGCAAAATTTCTTTAAGAAAGTGAAACATTTTTATTCTTTATGCGTAGTTACTGCCTGCGAGCGTTGAGAGTGTATAAATTCCGCTGCCGGTACAGGCATGAGTTATCCCTGCACAATGAAATCAAATGGCGCACTGGGGGCAGTCGAAAAGTCCTGAGCGGGAGTACCCTTAGCCTGGGGGACATCGATTGCCAGAGTTCTTTGATAATTGATTGTGGCCTGTTGTAGTGTACTCTATGACAGGACTAAAATAATCTGCTCGGCCTGTTATTTAATTCTCATGCTTGCGGGGAAAACCTCTATTCTTTCGTATTTTTGTGTCAATGCCAACCACCGCCCCCCACCCGATCGCTGAAATCCATGCTGCCCGCAAGCTTATGCTTGCCGGGCGGCCACGGGATGCGCTTCGGCGGATGGCTGCGATTCAAATCCCGTTCGCTACGCTGCATATCGTGCGCGGCGAGTGCTGTTACGTGCTCGGCCAGTGGGCCGATGCTGTGCGTGAGTTCGAGGATGCTCTGCGGCTTTCACCAAATTCCCCTCGCGCGGAAATTCTGCTGATGCTCGCTTCGGAAATGCTGGGACTCTCCCGTACCATGCGTCCGGCAACACCCATTCTTAAATCTGTTGCAGAAGATGAATCGGAGATTGCTGCGCCGACGATGCCTCGTCCGACCATAGATAGAAATAAGCTCTCCAAAGAAGAGCCGAGCGAATCGGTAGATGAAATCGGATTAGTCAGCGAAACGCTGGCGGAACTAATGATTCGTCAGGGTAAATTCGATGAAGCACGGAAGGTTTATATCCAGCTTTCGCGGCTTAATCCTGATCGATATGAATATTTCCGGGAACGGATTCAAAAATTAGATGAGCAAATATAAGCATGACTGATTTCTCTCGCAATTACGACACCACCATCCGCGATCTTGAAGCAAAACTCGATGCACTGATCGATTCCGGCATTTCATTCGATTTCTCCCGCTCCGGCGATGTGCTCACCATCGAATTCGATAGCGGCGAAAAGATTATCATTACCCCACAATCGCCAATGGAGCAATTATGGATTTCCGCCAACTATGCGGGGCATCGGTTTAATTGGGATGGTGGAAATTGGATCAATGAAAAAGGCGGACAGGAACTTTCAAAGTTCCTGCCGGAAGCTTTGTCTTTGCAGCTTGGAATAACGGTCGATGTTTAGGTACGATGCACAACCGCAGCCGAAGCTTGATGAGTGGGAAAAATAATCACATCGGCGATCTGCACATGCGGCGGACGGCTCGCACACCACACAATCGTCTCAGCAATATCCTCTGGCTTGAGCGGCTCGATACCTTTATACACCATTTTCGCCCGCTCCGTATCGCCATGGAAACGCACTTCGGAAAATTCTGTCTCGACCAGACCGGGATCGATTCCCGTTACCCGTAAAGGCGTATCGGCAAGATCGAGCCGCAAGCCCTGCGTGATCGCATCGACCGCAAACTTCGAAGCGCAATAAACATTCCCACGCGGATATACCTCATGTCCGGCAATCGAGCCGATGTTGATAATATGTCCGCTGCCCCGCTCGATCATTCCCGGAACAATTTTTCGCGTCATGTAAAGCAAACCTTTTACATTCGTATCGATCATTTCTTCCCAATCCTCGATCAGCCCATCCTGGAGCTTGTCGAGTCCGCGAGAAAGTCCCGCGTTATTAACAAGGATGTCAATTTTTTTCCAATCTTCGGAAAGATTTTCGATGGTTTTTTCTACTTCGGTTTTGTCTCGGACATCGAGTTGGATGGAGTGGACTTCCGTGGAGGGTTTGGATTTCTTGATTTCAGCTTCCAGCTCGCGCAGCCGCTCGATGCGGCGAGCGCATAGCAAGAGCCGAGCGCCTTCGACAGCGAATGCAGTCGCCGAAGCGCGTCCAATGCCGCTCGACGCACCGGTGATGAAGACAAGCTTGGTTTTTAGGACGGATCCGGCGTTGTCACTCATGTTCAGTAATTTGTAACCGCTCCTGAGGTAGGACTTGAACCTACGACCCTCTGATTAACAGTCAGATGCTCTAACCAACTGAGCTACTCAGGAAAAGCTGTTTTGCAAGCGGGCTGAGAACGCCATGAGAGGTAATCGCAGTTCCAAAATTCTCCTTAGGAAATGGACTACCCTTAATTCGGAGAGTAAGTGGATGATACCAATTCCCATTATTCCTCCGCTATAACATCGCCCAGCGCCACGGGCAATGCTTCTGAATAAATCGAGAACAGCTCTTCGACCGGCTCGTCGATGTCATCGCCAATGGTGAGACGGTTCCCACCGACGGTTCCCACATGTTCGGCAGAATCGAAAATATGTTTTTTCGAAATCGCAAGAACTTCTTCGAGATTTTTGGGATCGCAGGAGAGAATCACAATGGCCTGGAACTCGCCGAATAACACCTGATCCATTCTCAGGTCTCCTCGTTTTATCGTAACATTTGCTCCCAACGGACGGCCTGTACTTTGACCGAAACAGCATTCCGCAAGCCCCGCCGCGATTCCGCCCTCGCTGACATCGTGCGCGGAATGAAGAAGCCGCTTATCGGCAAGTTCCACCAACGCGCGAATAAGCGCGGCTTGTTTTTCCAAATTGCACGCTGGAGAAGTTCCCATCACTTTCCCTGTCCGTTGATAGAGATATTCGCTGCCCCCCAATCCGTCCGATGGGTCCCATGCGTCCGATGGGGCAAGCAGTAGAATGGCATCTCCTTCGTACTTAAACTCAGAAGAAACGACTTTGGAAATATCCTCGATCAGACCAATCATGCCAATGGTGGGCGTAGGATAGATAGCGCCTTCAGGGCTTTCATTGTAAAAACTTACGTTCCCGCCCGTCACGGGCGTCTCGAATGCTTTACATGCATCGCCCATGCCGCGAACCGCTTCTTTGAATTGCCAAAATACTTCCGGGTCGTAGGGGTTCCCAAAGTTCAGACAATTCGTCACTCCGATTGGCGTGGCGCCGGTGCAAGCAATGTTCCGCGCCGCTTCCGCGACTGCAATCGTTCCACCGCCATAAGGATTGAGATACACATATCGCGCATTGCAATCCGTCGTCATCGCAAGACCTTTGTTCGTTCCCTTTATTCGCACGATTGCCGCATCGCTGCCTGTCATATAAAGTGAATTCGTTTGCACCATCGAATCGTATTGCTCATATACCCAGCGTTTCGACGCAATCGTCGGAGTTCCCAGGAGTGTTCGAAGCATCGCGCCGGCGTCTTCTATGTCGGGCAGAGCGGACCAATCGGAGTTACGGACTTCTCGCATATATTTCGGTTCGCGCGACTCGCGATGATACACCGGCGTCATATCGCCGCCTAAAGCCAATGCCTTCGCGGGAATATCAACCACACGCTCGCCGTGGTAATCTATTACGACGCGGCCGGTATCGGTTACTTCGCCGATGATCTCCGCTTGCAAATCCCATTTGGTGAAGATCGCCTGAATTGCTGCAACGTCGGACGGTTTCACGACCACCAGCATTCGTTCCTGCGATTCCGACAGCATGATTTCGAACGCCGACATGCTCGTCTCGCGCAATGGCACTCGGTCGAGATTGATCTTCATTCCGGTTCCCGCTTTCGCCGCCATCTCGGCGGTGCAGCAGCTGATTCCCGCCGCGCCCATATCCTGCATTCCAACGACAACGCCCGCCGCAATGGCTTCGAGCGTCGCTTCCATCAATAATTTTTCCGCGAATGGATCGCCGACTTGCACTGTGGGCCGGAGCGATTCCGCCGCTTCGCTGAAGACCGCGCTGGCCAGCAAACTCGCGCCGTGAATGCCGTCGCGACCCGTCAGGGAACCAACAATCATCACGACATTCCCCACTCCCGCAGCCGTGGCGCTGACGGTTTTGCCATGCTCGACGATCCCGACCGCCATCGCATTCACCAACGGATTGCCTTGATAGCATTTGTCGAAATATACTTCGCCGCCTACCGTCGGAACCCCAAACGAGTTCCCGTAATCGCTAATCCCCCGTACCACCCCGCGCACTAAGAATTTCGTGCGCTCGACATCAACTCCTTCCCCACTCCCCCGCCTTTCCAAGGCGGGGGCCGGGGGGTGGTTGGCCCCTTCCGATAACTCCCCAAACCGCAGCGAGTTCATCGCCGCGATGGGCCGCGCGCCCATTGTAAAAATATCGCGCAGGATGCCGCCCACGCCCG
>PLYO01000045.1 GCA_003151825.1 Ignavibacteriota bacterium | reverse complement strand
AATACACCCCGCGCGGAAGCCCGCTCGCATCGACAGTTTGAGTTCCCGCGCCGAACGCAGCGCGCAGCACGCTCTGGCCCAGCACATTGACTAATTCGAAATTAGCGGGCGCGGTCATTCCAGTGGGAAGGATTATTTCAAGCGAACGGCCATCGTCCATTGCAATGACAGAAGCCTGGATTGCCGGACTATTTGCATCCTGAACGCTGAGTGGCGGAAGCGCCCAACCGATCAGGCTGTCGAAGCGCGGGCTGGGCGTGCCGTCCGCCGAGTCCACTTGCTTGCTCATCCAACTCCCTATAGTGCGGTTGGGCGTAATTGCCGAATTGGAATCCGGGCAATAGTAGATGAGGAACGGAACGCTTGCCGGCGAAGCCGGAACCTGGACCGGGAACGCACTGACGGCCTTGAAATGGACCGTATCCGCCCACCACGCGGAGTCAATTTCTATCGCCGTGCTCGAAAAATTCTGGATGTTGACGGTCTTCGTATAGCACGTCGGCGGGACAGTAAGGACTTCGTTAGGCCAGGTTTGGCTCGATACGGTAAAGTCCGGCGCGCCGCCGCCGCCGATGACCGCGACGGACTGCAATTGGCAGCCACTGCCGAAAATAATGCTGTCTGTCTGACGCTGGCTATTGGGGTCGGTGAATTGAATCTGGATGAGCCTTCGCGCACCCGGCGCGAGCGGTGACATATCGAGCGGTCCGCCGGCAGCGTCGTATAGCGAAAATCCAACATTGCCATATTTCAAATGGAGTTCATCAATAATAAACGGTGCCGCTCCTTCATTGATGAGGGTATCGTAAGCGATATTCGGTGGGCTGCCGGGGAGGTAAATCCCGAGATTTCGCACGGGCGGCTCGATCGTGGCGAAATGCTGTGCGTAGGTCGTCGTGATGGTCGTGCGGTTGCCGGCAAAATCGAACACCGAAACTTTGAGTATCGCCGGCTGGGTCGGTTCGACGACGGACATGCCGTAGCCGGCGGTATCGGCGCCCGTCCCGTCGAGCCAATTCGAATCGAGATGGAAGAGCATATTAAACGCCGAGTCGAGCCGGATTTCGGCAAGCCCGCTTTGCGTATCCACACGATCAGGCAAAAGCCCGGAATCGGTCACACGGACGAACGCGGTATAACAGTTCCCAAAGGTATCGGCCTTCGGAGCGATCGTATCCGGCGATTGAAACGTCCCCACAAAATCCGGGCTCGACCATGCGTAGGACTCATCGAAGCCATAGCCGTAGAGATACAGCCCGACACCGGAATCGCTGCCATAGATGGTGTGCGCTCCCGGCGAGATACCTGTAATGGTAAAAATCTCCCAGATCCCGTCGATACACTGAGAGGGAATGCCACTGATCTTTTTATTATCGAAGAGTACGCGACCCGCGTCCTTTACATTGACGATAATATTGCAGTAATTAGTATAGGATATGATATTGGCGACGCTTTGCGGCGTCTGAAATAGGGTGGTGTCGGTAAATTGCTCGCGGGAGGGGATCACGACCTCCGCCGGGTCGCCTATGCCGTTTACGCTATCGGGGTAGCTCGCGCTATTGATATAGGATACGACGAGGAACGGCGCGCTGCTCCAGAACTTTTGCCCTTGTGCCAGCTCATCCCAATAGATACCATATTGTTTCGGGATCGTATCCACGGTATGATTGCCCGTCGCGCAATCGTGACGGTTGATGATCTGATTCGGCTGGGACGAAATGAATAAATAACGGGCAAAATCATGAGTGGGCTTGTTGGGCGGCGCAGCGAAGCTTGTCGCGTAGTAGGTCTCGCCCCACGTCCGCACGGGAGGGATCATTTCGCAAACGAAATCTCCATAAGGAAAGCCGCTTGGAATATCCGGTTGCATCGAGCCGCCGATCACGCCCACGGGATAATTCGCATGGATGATCGTGCCGGTCACATCGAAGTGGACTGAGTCCGTCGCTTTCACGGCCATCAGTTGCAAGGACTGACCGCGATCGAGACGGAAGTTGTAGTTCGTCCCCTTCGCATAGTAACCCAGCGTCGCGCGGCAATTGCACGAGGGGGTAATGCTCACAATGGTGCTGTCCTTATCCGACACAATGGTGCATTCGGAGGGGAGATCGGGAACGCTGCCGGAGTCCGGGAAGAACGATCCGTAAGCCGCCACGACATAATCCGTGCCCCAGCCGATTGTGGGAATAACATAAGACCCATCCGAGCTATACGGCTGATGAGAGACGAAATAGACCGATAGATCGGCGTCTTTCGAATAGACATGAATGCCCTTGTTTTCGGGGATGCCGCTCGTTTCCATCTCCAACGATTCGGGCACGTTGAAGGTCGCCACGTGATAGGCATTGATCCCCACCGAGTCCCGTTTGCCGCCCGCCTCTATCCATGCGGTGGTATTTTTTGGTGAAGTGATGTAAATGTTGATGTAGGTATTGTCGGCCTGAACAACGCCCCACTCGTTCGAGGGAAGCGCAAACCAAAAATCCCGGCCCATCGAAAATCCAGGGTCGTGCAATCGTGAAGTAATCGTGCTCGTTAGCTGCGCGCGGGCGGGCATGTTGAGAAACGCCGCCGCGAGCAGCAGCGCCGAAGCCAGGAAGATGCATGTTTTTTTCATGATCGTTTTTTTATGTAGTTCCAAATTTTTGGTTTGTCATTCCCGCGAACGCGGGAATCCATGTATGGAGTGCCACTGCGGGGCTTGGATTCCCGCGTTCGCGGGAATGACAGTTGAGCGGTCATCGTGTATGCTAAAATATCTACCATCGTTATTCTCCCAGCATAACCTTCCCGCTCTGGCTTCCGCTACCCACCGTGAGCCGATAGAAATACACCCCGCGCGGAAGCCCGCTGGCATCTATTGTTGGGTTCTCGCCTGTGAGTGCAGCGCGCAGCACGTTCTGGCCCAGCACATTCACCAATTCGAAGTTGGCCGGAACCGCCATTTCGCCGGGAAGGATTATTTCGAGCGAACGGCCATCGTCCATCGCAATGACAGAAGCTTGGGATGTCGGATTTGTGGCCACAAAGACATCCGCGCTTGCCGTGTATCCGATACCGGAAAGCGGGACGGAGACCACCTCCTCGCCAGTGACGCGAATAAAAAGATTTCCGTTGTACGGTATCGGCGCGGTAGGAGCGAATGTCACTGGGAAAAGCTGCGTTTGGAGTGGGGACACGACCGGAAGTGAACTATTGTAGAAAAAAACAGGATTGTCCGACCAGATGCTGTCGATCGTGACGTAATAGATAGAAGAGGTGTCGCGGACCCCCACAAGTTCAAGCGTTTTGTACGTGCCGACAAGGCAGGTATCGAAGCTGCCGCCGAACGCGATAAAATCCGGGCCGAGCCTCCCGATGACTGCACCGCTTCCAACCGATTGGCAATCACCACCAACGATAATACTATCGACCGCTGTCGGCGCTTTCAGTCCTTCGAACTGAATTTGAATCAGCCTTCGGCCGCCCGGCGGGAGTGGGGAGAGATCGAGCGGGCCGCCTATGCTATCGAAAATCGAAAATCCGCGATTGCCATAAAGCAGATGAAGCCCGGTAAGAATGAGTGGCTCTTGTCCGGAGTTGACGATAGTATCGTATGCGATGTTTGGCGGATTTCCGGAAACCCAAAGTTCGAGATTTTGCAGCGGCGGCTGGATCACAACGCCGAACGGTGAATAAGCGGTCGTGATCGTCGTGCGATTGCCCGCATAATCGAATGCGGAGACTTGCAGGTACGCCGGTTTCGTCGGATCGCCGACAAAGAAATTATAGGAGGTCGAAGCCCTCTCGCTCCCATCGCTCCATGAGGTGTCGGGTTTGTAGGTCATGTTGAAGGCGGTGTCCAACCGGACCTCGTCAAGCTTCGAGGCAAGGGTTCCGGTATCCGAAATGACGACGCTGCCACTCGCGCAGTTTGCGAAAACTGTTGCAACCGGCGGCGTGGAATCCGGCGATTGAAAGGTCGAGACGAGGCCGGGGCTTGACCACGCATAACTCTCGTCATAACCATAGCCATAGATATAGACACCGACGCCGGAATCGTCGCCAGTTACGGTATGCGCGCCCGACGCGATATTAGGCACCGTAAATATTTCCCAGTTGCTATCGAGACACTGCGCGGGAATACCACTGACGCCTTTTCCATCGAAGAGCGTCTTCTGCGCGTCCTTCACATTGACGGTAATATTGGCGTAATTATAATAAGGTATGATATTACCGATGGCTTGGGGCGTTTGAAATATGACTGTTTTTGTAAATCCTTCCCGCGGATTAATATTCGTCTCCGCGGGATCGCCCTTGCCGTTGGTGTTGCCAGTCGGGTAGTTCGCACTATTGATATAGGAGACAACGAGAAACGGCGCGCTGCTCCAGAACTTTTGCCTGAGCGGAAGTTCATCCCAAAAGATGCCATATTGATTGGGAATTGTGCATTCGACAATTGGGGTATCGGTACACGTCTGGCGATGAATGATCTGCCCCGCCTTGGACGCAATGAATAAATAAAGGGCACTATCATCGGTGCTGTTGGCCGGCTGATAGAAGCTCGTCGCATAGTAGGTTTCGCCCCATGTGCGGACTGGAGGAATCATTTCGCACGCGAAATCGGCATAGGGAACGCCGTTCGGAATATCCGGCTGCATCGAGCCGCCGATCATGCCGATGGGATTGTTCGAGTGAATAATCGTTCCGGTAAGATCGAAGCCGTTCAGGCCTGTTGCCTTCACGGGCATGAGCTGCAGGGATTGCCCGCGATTGAGCGTGTCACTGAACTTATGTCCAGCCGGAAAGACTACGATAGTCGAATTGGCATCGCCCATGTCGTTTCCGCTCGGGCATTTACGGCAATCGCACGAAGGAGTAAGCTCGACCACGGTATGGTCCTCGTTTGCAACGATGACACACTCGGAGGGTTCATCGTATTGCTGCCCAGAGCCTTCGATGAGCGATCCATACGCGGCCACGACATAATCGGTGCCCCAGCCGATGGTCGGAATGACGTAGGATCCATCGGAGGTGTACGCATCATCGGATATGAAATAGACCGAGAGATCGGCATTAGTATCATAGACATGAATGCCCTTATTCTCGACGATGCCGCTCGATTCCATTTCCCAAAATTCGGGGACTCTGAAGCTCCCGACCTTATAGGCTCCGACCGGCACGGCGGTCGTCTGGCCCTCCGACGTTACGTAGGCGGTCGTATTTTTTGTGGAAGTAATATAAATGCGCATGTATTTCCCGCCCTCGTTCGTTCCCCAGTCGTTCGAGGGGAATGCAAACCAAAAATCCCGTCCCATCGAAAACGCGGGGTCGTGTTTTTGGGAAGTAACGGTGCTCGTTAGCTGGGCGCGGGCCGAGCCGAAGGTGACGGTAAGAATCGCGGAAAGCAGAAGAAGTTTTTTCATTTTTTGAATGGGAATAAGCGTATTTGGGAGATGCTTGCGGGCAACTCCTAATAGTAAAGCGCACAAGGTCGCTCGGGTTACAAAAAAAAATGATGAAAAATAAAAAAAGCCCGAAATCAGGCTGATTTGGGCAATAAATTTTTGGCGCAAAATGCATAAATCCGCCCCGAGGAGCCGGGTGGGACTATTAGGACAGATGGGACTTACGGGGTCAGCGCAGGCGGACTGGGTTTGCTATGCGGCGGTCTGTTCAGCCATTCGTCCGGCGAGGACGCAATCCCGGACTCGGTCGCGGATGCCTTCGCGGGTGAGGCCGCAATCGGCGAGTAGTCCTGCCGGCGCGCCGTGCTCGATGAAGCGGTCGGGAAGACCGATGAGGAAAGGATGAGGGATGAAGGATGAGGGATGAAGGTTTTTTCGTTCCGCGAGGAATTCCGCTACCGCACTGCCAAACCCACCGGCAACGACATTTTCTTCAATCGTAATGATATGCTTGAATCGCACGGCGAGCGCGTCGAGCAATGCGGCGTCCAGCGGTTTGACGAAGCGCGCGTTTGCTACGGCCACGGACATTCCTTCCCGCTCCAAATCTTCCGCGGCTTTGATCGCTTCGTATAAAATAGGTCCCACGCCGATAATCACGGCGTCACTGCCATCGCGCATCATTTCGCCCTGCCCGATGGGCAGCGGGCGGAAGCCTTCGTCCGCTAAGGGCACGCCGATGCCCGTGCCGCGCGGGTAGCGAATGGCAATGGGGCCTTTCACGTCCCCCTCACCTAACCTCTCCCCCAGGGGGGAGAGGAATTTTTCTTCCCTACTCCTCTCCCCCTTGGGGGAGAGGCCGGGTGAGGGGGGTGTTGTTGCCGTGAACAGCATGTCTCTAAGTTCCTGCTCGTCCTTGGGAACCATGATGGTCATGTTCGGGATGAGCCGGAGGTAGGAAAGATCGAATGCGCCGTGATGCGTGGGGCCATCGGCGCCGACAAGTCCGGCGCGGTCCAGCGCAAACACGACGGGAAGTTTTTGCAGCGCGACATCGTGGATAATCTGATCGAACGCGCGCTGAAGGAACGTGGAGTAAATCGCGCAGACAGGAATCATTCCCTCCGTCGCCAGGCCGGCGGCGAAGGTGACGGCGTGCTGCTCCGCAATACCGACGTCGAAAAATTTATCTGGAACTTCTTTTTGCAGGATGTTGAGTCCGGTTCCGTCCGGCATGGCGGCGGTAATGCCAACGACCTTCGGATTCATCTTGCAAATTTCGACCATCGCTTTGCCGAATACTTTTGTATATTCCGGAGGCTGCGGCGCGGTAACAGGCTTTGCAATGGCCGCGCCGGTGATCTTATCGAACGCGCCGGAGGCGGCGTGATATTTCTGTACATGGGACTCCGCCGGCGCGTAGCCGTGCCCTTTTTCGGTGATGACGTGCAGCAGCAGCGGCCCGCTTTGAGACTTCAAAAATTCGAGCATCTCGACAAGCTTCACCACATCGTGCCCGTGGATCGGGCCGAAATATTTGAATCCCAAAGATTCGAACATCATGCCCGGCGTCATGACGGCCTTCATGCCATCGACGAGCTTCGCGCCCGCCGAGCGCAGCAGATCGTGGCCGCCGAGCTTGTCCCAAACCTGATCCTTGATTTTGCGAACCGCCCGGTTCGTGATGAGCGTATTGAAATATTCGTGTAGCGCCCACACATTCGGCGCGATGGACATGCGGTTGTCGTTCAGGATGACGAGAATGTCCTTCTTCAGCATCCCGCAATTGTTCAGCGCTTCGTATGCGATGCCTCCCGTCATGGAACCATCTCCGATCACGGCGGCGACTTTATAGTTCTCGCCATTGTAATCGCGCGCGGCCACAATGCCGAGCGCCGCGCTGATAGAGGTCGAAGCATGTCCGGCGCCGAACACATCGTACTCGCTCTCTTCGCGCTTCAAAAATGGCGCGAGGCCGTCCTTTTGGCGAATGGTTGCGAGGCGATCTTTCCTTCCCGTTAAAATTTTGTGCGGATACGCCTGATGCCCGACATCCCAGACGAGCTTATCCGTCGGCGTATTAAGCGCGTAATGCAGCGCGACCGTCAACTCGACGACGCCCAATCCCGCGCCAAAATGCCCGCCGGTTTGGGCGATGCTATCGATGAGATACTCGCGCACGTCCGCGCAAATGGCTTCGAGATCGCTCACGGGATGCGTGCGAAGATCGGCGGGGGTGTCGATGGTGTCGAGGAGGGGGTAGGAATTCACGGATTGAGGCATTTATCTTACGAAAGACGAAATGTTGTCGGAAGTGAAGTCTTTGTAAATCAATGACTTAGGATAGCTTCGCAAAATATGAGTATTATGATACTCATATTTTGCAAAACTTGTTTCGGATGGATTAGAATAGATCCTCGGACTCGGCCAAATCGTTCACTTCGTCGCTTTCTTCTTCCACGGTGCTTTCCTCATGCACCGCCGCTAATTTTTCGACGCGGAGCTCCGCTTCGGTGAGTACTGTTTTGAGTTTTGCCGAAAGCGTCATGGCTTCTTCGTAGAGCGTGAGCATTTCGGCGAGCGGGACGTTGCCGGCTTCGAGCCGATCGACGATCGTGGCGAGGCGCTCGAATTCGGATTCGAAGGATGGGGTTGGTTCTTGCTTGCGAGGCATTTCTTTGAATAAGGGTATTCTTCAAAGAAGCTATTTTTTTAGGCTTCTTCCCACACCCATGCCGCCTAAAAACGAAAAAATTCCGGTCAGTATAATAATGAGAGCATCTTTCTGATCCTTGAAGAGATAAATTAGCCCGCCGGCAAAACCCAACACAACGATGAGGGTTGTCAAATTATAACGTCGTTCACTTTTTCGCTCATCTCTATCTCTATTGTCCTGCTTATCAGAATTGTTAATGAGAGCGGTAATATGATCGGATGTGATTTTTTCCGCGACAGGATTCGAACTCCGTGAAATCGACATCATCATTGCCGACATCGAGTGTTTGATAAATTGCAAAAATTTGGGTTTTTCCTCTTCTGGAAGATTTTCTAAAATATCGGCGAATTCAGTATCGGATTTTTGAGACGCACTGTTTGCATCGTTATCCGGGGACGAATCGGAGGTTCCGCGTTTTTGTATTTGGTCGTCAGACATTATAGGATTGATCAATTAAAAAAGTCGCGAAAACATGCCACTAAGATCGGCGCTTATCTTCACATTGATGTATTCGTCGATGAGATTAGCGAAATGCAATTTCGATAATTCGAATTCCTCACTTTCTTCACTTTTAAGAAGTTTGGCTATCTTTTTCAAGCGTTCCCGAAATACTTCGTCCATTAACATCCTGTGGTTATGCGCCGTGGACGATTGGTGTGCATCCGAGAACTCCGAGAACGATAAATAGGCGCCAAGTAGCGGAGCGAAGTCCGACGTCTCGATTTTTTCTTTGTTTTGAGGCATATTCAGGCTATTCTGCAATTATAACACGTAGAAGTATCGCTTCGGTTGCCAGGAAAGGAAGTTGACAAAGGATTTCCGGAAGGCTATCAATGATGCCCACCAAACTAAACTTATTTAATCGAAGCGCACCGTTATCCTCCCATCAGCAAAAATCAGAATCCCATTCTTCTCACCGCCCGATAGAAGATTCTGCAATCGCGGAATTATCTCCCCATCTAAAGATTCAAGCGCAGTATAACCCCGATCCAGCACGCGGTCGGGGTTCATCGCGGCGAGCTTTGCAGTGTCGCGTTCGAGCGTTAAGCGCCTTCGTTCGAGCGAATGCACGGCGGAGCGGGTTGCGTCTAAAATTTCCGAGTTCAATCGTCCGCGCAGGCTGCGAACGGCATTGGAAAGTGCTATCGCCAACGAGCGTTTATCGGAAGCAATATTCACATGGTGGCGCAATTGCTTTATTATTTGTCGCATAAGACGTGTAAGTCCCATACGACTGCCGTTCAGCGCGGAAATAAGTTCCTCTCGATCCGGCGTGGCGAGCTCCGCTGCGGCGGTTGGCGTGGGCGCGCGAAGATCGGCCACGAAATCGGCAATCGTAAAATCCACCTCATGCCCCACGGCGCTGATGACCGGAATCCTCGAAGCATAAATCGCCCGCGCGACCGCCTCCTCGTTAAAGCACCAGAGGTCTTCCAAAGATCCGCCTCCTCTTCCCACGATCAGCACATCCGTCCGATCCGTCCCATAGGTCATATTGAACTGTTGGATGGCCCTGGCAATCTCCAACTCTGCCCCAACTCCTTGCACCGCTGTTGCCCGAAGCACTACTTTTACGATGGGATACCGGCGGCGAAGGGTGGCCAGCATATCATGCAACGCCGCGCCATTTTCGCTGGTAACGATTCCGATCGTTTGTGGGAACCGCGGGATGGGCCGCTTGCGGCTTTCGTCGAAAAGACCCTCGGCCAGAAGGCGCTGGTATCGTTCCTCATACGCCTGTTGCAGATCGCCCACGCCACTCGGCCGCACCTGAAAGACATCGAGCTGATAGTTCCCGCGCGGCGGATAGACCGTCAGCCGCCCGCGGCAGACGACTTTCATTCCGTCGCGCAAATCGAAATGAAGCGGACGGGTTTTCCAAAAGACAGCTGAAATTTGCGCGCCGGCATCTTTCAGCGTCCAATACCGATGGCCGGAGCGATGATCTATGAAATTCGAGACCTCGCCCTCGACCGTTACATTCGGGAAACCAAATTCGATCGACTCGCGGATGGCTTTCGTGAGCGCGCTGACCGTCAGCGGTCCAGCGTCCTCGGTGGCTGCGTCCTCGCGGTACAATGGTGGAATTGCGGCTTTCGAATAGGATTGACGAGGCATGATGCATCATAATTGGTAAGGAGCAGCCAAAAGTTCATTTCCTAAGGCCCCAATGCCGGCCCAAAATCCCAAATGCGGGCGACTTCCCTGAAAAATTCGTATTTTTGTAATCCTTTGTTAGGGTGAAATTTATCTCATCTCCTTTGATGTTGCTTTCTTAGGCGCATTCCGAGCTGCCTCGATGTGCGATTTACTTTATTTTTCCGTCTCAGCTTATTAGTATGGGGTCCACTATGAAAAATCTTTTACGGCTTTCCTGCTTCCTTAGCTTCGTTTTCGCTTGTTCCATGTTCGCCGGAACCGCTTCCGCGCAATGGACGGCCAATACGCGGCAATTTTATGGTCAAATCCACATCGTCAAATTCTTAGACGCCATCCCTGGCGCCGGAAACGAGGGCTTCGTCGGCGACGACACCGGCATTTGGTACACGAATAATACCGGAGCCACCTGGACGCGCGCGACGATCACGAATCTGAACAATACTCCGTTCCCCTTCCACTCCGGATGGGTCACCGATATTACCTTCGCGGACGCGATGCATGGTTTTGCCGTGATCGATAGTAATTACGGCAGCACCGTTGCCGATTCCGGCATTCTCATCACCTCGAACGGAGGCCAGACCTGGGTCTTCGACGACCAGCCCGGAACGCCCGACAGCGGCCGTGGAATTTATTACAATCGGAGCAATGGCCGGCTTTTTGTCGCGACTGCGGATTCGGGGCGGGCCATCGTGGTTTCTACCGATAATGGCGCGACGTGGAGTGTCCTCGATAGCGGGTTCGATAGCTACACGGGTTTTGCATTCACCAATGGCCTCCGAGGGGTTGTCGCCACGCAAGGATCGACCTGCGCTCTCTTCCCGCAAGTGAAGTATTATTGGCGCTACACGACCGATGGCGGGCTTACGTGGCAGCGGACCGGCATGAACGTGGAATCCTGGCAGCCGGCCGGCATCCCAACGACCGAGACGTTTTTTGCAGCGACCACCAATTATTGCCAGGGAGCTATTAATCAAATCCTGCGCTCGGATAATAACGCCGTTTCGTTCGGGCCGCTCCCAAACTATCTTCCTGTGATGGATACGCTGAACCAAGCCATGATGGGCGATGGATGCGCGCTCTTTGCCGCCTCCGCTGCGGGGATCAATGGAATGTGGTACTCGGTGAACGAAGGCGGGGTATGGTCGCTGATGATGGGCCCCAATCCGAACCCGCCAGTCGATACTCGCTTTTATGTCTCTCCCACGACTGTTTGGAGCTTCAAAACCGATTCGCTCTATTCGGCACCGCGTCCGCATTCGGCCGATATCCACGTATGGCCCGATACGATTTCGTTCAAAGATGCCGCATGCCATACCACCTCGGACACCACGGTCTATATGTTTGGCTGCAATTGCGCGAACAATCCAATGCTTACTGGCGATAGCATTCACCGTTTCAATCCCACCGATAGCGCTCCCATGAGTATTGTGCCCCCCGTTCCTCCCTCGCAGCCCCTATGCGCCGGCGGAATTGGAAGCGCGGGCGCCGTTCAAATTCATTTTCAACCAATCGCCGATAGTCCGGATACCGCCGATTTTCACCTCATCTTTAGCGATAACGGAACCACGGTGGATGACACCATCCATATGACGGCCAATGGAATTACGCCGAAGCCGACATTCACTGTCCCGAAGACGATCACGCTCTCTTCGCCCGGCTGCGGGCCAAACATCGATACGTGTATCCAAATTGTCAATACCAGTTGTGACACGATTATATTCACGACTAACCAACTCAACGAAGATGCGCTTTGCAAATGCCAACTCCAGATCTCGGGATACTGCCAGCTAACAGACCAGGGTTCCATCACGTTGTTGCCGGGCGATATTTGGTGCTTACAAATTGATTACACGCCGGGACTTACGATCGGGACATGCACGGCTTCCTTTTCCCTTAATTGGCAGACGTCTGACGGCCTGATAACGGGCTCGACAAACCTCGTTAACGTCGTGGGCAATACGACGACCAGTGTAAAGCCATCCTTCCGAGGGTTCAAGATCAACAGACCGAATTGCTGTACCGCCAACGTCTCCCTGGACACGCTCATCTATTTCTTCAATCAAACATGTGACACGATCACGTTGCTGAAGAAGCCGATTATTGAAAGTATTAATGATGGAGGAGATCCTTCGTACGCGAATTTCACGGTTGAACCGGGGAGCCATCCTCTTTCTTACCCAATCCATGTGCCGCCTGGGGGGAATGTTCCGATCACGATCGGCCTCCATTGCGAGAAAGGCACGAGTAAGGCAAAGATAAGATTCGATTATACCATCTCTGCTCAGTTTGCCTCGATCTATTGCGCGGAAGACGTCGATTGCAGTGCCTACGCGAGCGATTCGTTAGTCGATACGCTTATCATGATAAGCGCGGAATCGGCTACGCCCCCAACCATGAAGCCGAATAATATCAGTTTTTCCTCTGTGAGTTGCTGCGATTCGACCCAAACGAGGACAATCACTATCACGGCAGGCTGCCAGCCCGATACCATCACCGGACTCGCCTTCGATTCGGCGGGCAAAGCGGTGGATACGGCCAACATAGATTTCTTCATCGTGCCGCCCGGTCTGGCTTTACCATACTATCTCAGTCCCGGCCAGATCGTGACCTTCCAGATTGGCTACCGCCCGCGCTGCCTTAACGGACAAGGCGGCTCGGAAAGTCACTACAATGTGGTTGTTTCGCTGGGAACCTTCGGGTCGGACAGTACCCAGCTTGGCGCAACCAGTACGAATCAGCCTGCCGCCTCGCCATCGTTTGCGGTGCTCGCGCTCGCCACCATTAAATTTTGCGGGCACACCTGCGATACCACGACGCTTCATAATGCCTCGTGCGGTTCGATCAAGATCGATTCGATTACGCAGACCGCAGACGGCTCGTTCACGATCGCGGCTCCCGCCGTGGGCACGCCGCTCACGCAGGGCGATAGTGCGCCGGTTATCGTGTGCCTCACTCCGCAGTCGGCCACCGATATCGGAGCGCTTTCGGACACGGTCGTCTTCTGGATTACAGACCTGACGGGCACGCTAAGTACTGCTACCTACGATACCCTTGTGCTCAATGCGTATGTCAATCCGCCGGTGCCGGGATACACAGTTACACAACTCGCCAATGTAACGATCTGCGATTCGACCGTGATCGGCGAAACGTTCACGTTCACGAACAAAGGTAAATGTTATACTTATACCATCACGGGTGCAACGAGTGGGAACCTTCCAGTGACCGTTCAGCCTGTGGGCACACCATTCCCTGTAACCATCGATACCGGTAAATCGCAAGCGTTCAACGTGACCTTTATGCCGACGACCGTGGGAACCGATTCCGGCTGGATCGTGCTCACGAATTCCGATGGCACTACCGATAGCGTTCACTACGATTTCACGGATACGAGCTGCGCCTCACAGGTTGACAGCCTTGTATTTTCCATGCCGGATAGCGTGGTCTCGACGCCGAATTGCACGCCGGCAAATATTCCCTTTACCGTATCTTCGAGTGCCGGTGGCGGGACAGTAGACAGCGTTACGCTTACCGGGTCGCCGCAATTTACGGCACCCAGATCAAGCGGAGTGGCGTTGCCGTATAACGGCACCGTAACCTTCGACCCGAACATCGTTGGGAACGATGCCGCTACGCTGACCGTAACCGTTTCCATCCACGGAACACGCTTCACGAAGACGGTTGGGCTGAAGGGCATTGTTACTGCGACGAAAGATTCGGCGCGCATCGGCGTCATCAG
This sequence comes from Ignavibacteriota bacterium, assembly GCA_003151825.1. Taxonomy (GTDB): domain Bacteria; phylum Bacteroidota; class Ignavibacteria; order Palsa-1295; family Palsa-1295; genus PALSA-1295. The sequence goes on along the minus strand of PLYO01000045.1, from coordinate 93,073 downwards.
TCCGACGAATACTTGTATTCATCCAAACGATACCGATGTGAAGGAGCTTGATGTCATTCTCCGCGACACCATTCAGGACGCTCTTGGCGCAACGCAATTGACGTACATCGTAAACTACAACAGGGATCTCCTTTGGAAGCCAAATTTCGTTACTCCACCGGGTACCCCACCTGGAACCGGTTGGAGCCTCGTGGGTACGCCTGTTGAGGAGTCGGATGGTTTCCACGTCACAATGAAATACACGCCCGGATCGAGTGGCTTTACTCCCGCGAACAGCGTGCTTCTGCAGATCATGCAATATGGCGCGATCAGCAATTCGCTCACGACCACGGCAAAGCTCACGGATCCACACTTCAACGATGTGGCGTTCGATACCTGCACGCTAAAGCCGTTGGTTTCGACGAGCGATTCTGCGAACATCTGCATCGATACCACGTGTCCGACGAACTTTACGCTGCTCGCGCTTCAGGGTAACCTCGTGCCGGTCACCGGCATTCAGGTGATCCCGAATCCTGCGCATAAGGATGGCAGCGCGGCCACATTGCACTTCACGACGAACGTTGCGGGGAACGTAACGGCGGACGTGCTCGATGCGCTTGGCCATTCCGTCGTCGTGCTTTCGACGGGCGCGATGGAAACCGGGGATCACGCGATTGCTATCCCGACCGACCAGATCCCCGAAGGCGCATACTTCACGCGCATCAGCGTGGGCGGGGTTACGGTGATACGGAAGTTTGTGCTGGAGAAAGAATAAAAAAACTCCCCCTCCTCTGCAAGAGGAGGGGCAGCAAATAAAACTCCCCCTCCTCTGCAAGAGGAGGGGGCTGGGGGGTGGTGAGGTTGCTACCCACACACTCATAAATTACCGTCATGCGTAATTTCAACCGCACCGATCAGAAAGCTCGCCGCCGAGAGCTTCGGAATCGTCCGACGGATGCCGAGCATTTACTGTGGTACCAATTGCGAGGTGGGCAGCTCGATGGCCGGAAGTTTCGGCGTCAGCATGGCATTGGTCCCTATATCGTTGATTTCTATTGTCCCGAAGAGAAACTGGCCGTAGAACTCGACGGAGATATTCACAATGAGCCGGAAGTAAAAGAGCACGATGAAATTCGAGATCATTATCTCACATCTCATGGAGTGCACGTGCTCCGATTTGGCAATGAACAAGCCCTCGGAGATCCATAGTTGATGCTCGAAAAGATTCGGAGTTATTGGAAAGGGCGAGAACGGAAGAGCGTTTGATTAACAATAAGAGTTTGGTTCCTTGAGGCACCACCCCCCAGTCCCCTCCTCTTGCAGAGGAGGGGGAGTTACCTACAGTTTTCCCACGATAATTCCCGCCGCGAGCGCGATCACGATGCCGATGAGAGCATCGTACCACGGTTGTTTGTTTTCTCGGAACTGTTCCTCGTTATCGCGCCAATAAAACGTATCGTGCGCGACATAGGGAACCGCAATGTTCTTTCTTCGCGCCGCAAGGCCGAGCGCCAGCGAAAAGGCGTCCCGCGCATAACAGACCGATAGCGTGTCCGGCGCAAGGGCCGCAGTGTCACTGGCGATCAACGTATCGAGGCAGGCTTCGCGATAGACGGTGTCGTGGAGGACAATTGTTTTTGTGCGATTGGGCCTGCTGTTTGCTTGAATGGCGGCAAATGGGACTGATACGACAGTATGGGACGTATCTAATCGATCTCGAACAACTTCTTTTTCGTGTACCGCTTGGTTTCTAACGGAATGGCCACCAGTTGCAAGCAGCAGCCCAAGCAGGAATGCCGCAAGAAGAAGCAGCGCGGCGTCTTGCCATTTGATCGTCATTGTATAGCGCCTCCATTGCTAAAAAGTGCATCGTATGCCTTCCACGCCACAACGACGCGATAGACATATCGCGCGTTCGCAAACACCCCGCGTTTTTTTCTGGCGGAGCCTTGATTGTAGGCGCTGATGGCCGAGAGCGTATCGTTCCGGTAGCGCGCGATGAGGCGTTTCAGCAGCATCGCTCCGTGCGCGACGGCATTCCTCGGAAGATAAAGTTCCGCAAGAAACGGGCGGTCGAAGCCCTGCTCGCGCGCGGTTTCGCCCATGATTTGCATGAGTCCGTAGGATTGCGCGCGACCCGCAAGCTCGGTGAAGGCCGTCGGGCCTGCGCGATGCGCCCGCGCATAGCGAATGGCCGCATGGCGAACTTTCCGGTTCCGAAAGTATCGCGGCTCGGCGCGCGTGGCCCATTCGTCGAAGCGCGATTCTTCCTGAATCACCGCCGCGATGAGCGCCGGCGGCAGCGCATGTTGGATTGCCGCGCGTTCGATCTCGCCGCGAAACGGAATGAGCAGCGTCTGGCTTGCAGCAAGCGAATCGGACGCAATCATGCGATCGGTTGCTTGCTCAACCAGCGCGGGAGAGTTGAGATGGAGTAATAAAAGCAGGGTTGGTAAAATCATATTTAATGGGTAAAGGATAGTAAGTAAGAAGTAAGAGGTAAGAAGTAAGAGGTAAGAAGTAAGAGATGGAAGGTCTTACCGATTATTTCTTACCTCTTACTTCTTACCTCTTACTTTATACGTTCGTGAGTGCGTCCGCCATCGCGGCGGCGAGACGGAACGAAAGATGCAGCGAGCCATGCCGCTCCTTTGCTTCGATCATCGAAAGCGATGCGGTGATGAAGCCGCCCTGACCGTAGTTCGCGTACTTCGCCTGTTGGTACGCGGCGGATTTATAATGGATGAGGAAGGTCAGAATGCTCGCTTCTACGCCAAGCGGAATAGGCGGGCACGCCGCGTGTAAAATAAGATAGCTATCGTCGGACGGGCCGCCGGGAACCGGAAGCCAGCTTTGATCGCATGAGTAGCCGGGCGTAACGGACTCGGGTTCGCTTGCAAGCGTGACGGATTGAATGGGCAATGCGCCCACGGGCAGACTGGGAAAGACGCTCGTCAAGTCGGGCACGCTGATCCATGGATCGGTGTCCAGCGCGCGATATTGTAAATAGAGATTGGTCATTTTTAGTACCGAGTACTGAGTAACGAGTACCGAGTATGGCGGAGAAGATCATTCCCTACTCGTTACTCAGTACTCGTTACTCGGTACTCTAAAAGAGTGTGAAGGAATATTCCGCCTGCGCCGCGATACTCGATCGCGTGGCGGTTTTGCTGAGTAGGGGCGGATCGATCTTTAGGAGTTGCGCGCCATCGATGCGGGCTGTGTCGCCGGGCAAGACGGCTGGCGGCACATATCCGCCCGAAAAAAATTCCTCGACGAGCGAAACGTCCGCCGCGCGCGTGGCGCGCATCGCGGCGATCGAAAGCTGGGCATGAGCGAAATGCATGCGCACAGTAAAGGCCTGCACGCCGTTTGTCGGATGGCCGAAGCTGTCGAAGGCTGTGTATTTCGCTTCGCCGGGAATGATTTCGAAGCCGGGATGATCGCTCGGAGCAAAGGTGCTTGGCATGGCGCCCTGCACGGCCACCAGCGATTTCCACGTCGTAAATGCCGCCAGCTGCGGCTCGAAACTATTGTTGAATAAAAGTTCTCGTGTCATAATAATAATCTGAACCTGGATTACACGGATTAAGGGGGATTACGCGGACGATTTAGCGGATTGGGAACTCACTTCCGTGCGAAAGGATCATCATCTGCTTTTTTTGCTTTGCAGGAAGGCATTTGCGCAAGCAAATCCTAAAATCGTCCGCGTAATCCGCTTTAATCTGCGGAATCCCGGTTCTTATACTGGATAGCGTTTATACGGCCGCAGCATTTCCTGATGCAGCGGCGTGAGATCGAGGAACCGTTCCCTATCGGAAGCGACGCCATCGTGCGCGGAGGCGATGAGCACACCGAGCGAGCCTTCGCCCTGATTGCTCGCCTCGAACAGAAGCGCCGCAATTTCCGTGATGACTTGCATCACGGTTTCCGGGCAGGTGAGCGTGGACGGTTGCTTGTAGGTCAGCGTGTGCTCGGCCCCGGATTGGAACCGGCTGTTCAGCGTTTGGATGAGATATCCATTGGCGCGAATGAGCAGGCCGCTCGTGCCCGGCGTGGTAACCGTTCCCGAAAGATCGGTGTAGGTCCACGAAAGAAACGAGCCCGCTTGATGGCGCGGCGCATAGAATTGCGTGTCGTCGCCCCAGAAGACGTCCGTCTTCGTAGCCGATGCAGTGTAATCGCGGTCGAGCCAGGTATAGACCGCTTCGGTCGCCGCATTGAGGCAGCTTTGGAAAAATCCCGTTACGGTCGTATCGGTGGACGCATCCTTGAGATACGTCTGAAAATCCGCAAGCGCAACGGGGGAAGTAAAAGTGGGCATAGTCTTGAGAAATATTCCCCGCCCGGTTCCCAAAAGTGAAACCGGGCGAAGGATTGTATTCAGATGAAGTCAAATAGGACAAATGGGTCCAATGGGACCGATGGAACACAAGTGTCACATGGGTCTTATGTGTCCAATGAACTAGCTTTCAGTTTAGGAAGCACTTGTTGACAATACCGCCAGATACCCCGGCTGGCCGACGCCGAAGGCAATGCGCTCGGTCATGCGGAGCAGTTGGAGATCGTTGGTGAAGGCATTGACCGTGTCCGCAGTTGCATCGTAGGAGATGCGGAGTTCCATTCCGCCGCGCGTGCCAAGCCAGCAGCCCGAAGTTTGAAGGTTCCCAAAGAGCACGAACGGCATGCTCGGATGAGTCGAACTGTCATAGCCATTGATCAGGACTCCGTTCGGAAGCGAGACAACCGGATAGCCGTGGAACTGCAGGTTTGTCGCGTTGAATCCGTTCGCGCCGTTGATGTTGGGATCGTTGGAAGTCGCAAGGTCCCAGAGATAACGGCTTTGGGAATCTTTCTTTTTCAAAAGATCGGTCAACGTGTTTTGCTCGACGAACAAGCACGCGCCGCGCTGCTGCGCCGGGCCGACGGACTGCACGAGATTGATGAGATCGTCGAGCGTGATGTCGGGATAGTGCGTCTTGCCGGAGTTCGACGCGCCGCCTAAGTAGGTGGAAACGACGCCGCTCGTGTTGAGAATGCCGGTGAACGGCGAGCCGGTCCCGTTAAAGACCTGCGTGTCTTCCTGCTGGCCGAAGACCTCGACAAAAATTCGCAGGATCGTATTATACACATCGACGTTCGCGTCGGCAAGCAGCTCGTTCGAGATCGGATAGATCGCAGCGAGTTTTTGCGCGGTGAGTACGAGCCGTCCGAAAGTTCCCTTGCTTGCGGGAATCGTTGCGTTTTCGCTCACCCAGGAGACCGACGGCGTGCCCGTGAGCGTCGAGACGTTGAGCACGTTCGAGGACATCTGGATTTGCGCGCAATATTTTCGCGCAAAGCCGTATTGATTGAGCAGGAAGAGCACGTCGGCATAAAATTCCTGCGGTACGAGATAGCCGCCGGCGGAATTCGTTCCCTCGACTTGCGGCGAGAGCGTGCGAATGTATTCCGGTTCGTAGGTCTGCATGATCGAGCGGAGCGACTGATGATCGTTGGTTGCGACCGCGTTGAAAAAGCGGAACGTTTTTAGTATTTTATCTTTATCCGCCGTAGGGGCGTGCTGCGCACGTCCTCCCCGGTGAACGATAGATTCGTCGGTGTTTAGAGAGCCGGACGTGCGCAGCACGTCCCTACGATCCGGCAAGGATTTTATTTTGCGGTCGAGCGCTTTATCGATGATGGTGTTGAATTCATCGCGCGAGGCGGTGAGGGTATTTTCGGTTTCGTTAATGGTCATGTTGAATATAATATGTTTTTTTACTTGTCATCCTGAGCGGAGTTCGTTTCGACGAAGGAGAAACGAACGGAGTCGAAGGATCGGGTGGGATTGGGCTTAGAGGTTAATTGCACGCGATCCTTCGACTGCGCGAGACTCCGCTATCGCTGCGTCTCGCTCCGCTCAGGATGACAGATAATTGAGATGGTTTGATATAGGAGATTTCGTAAGAAGCCAATCCGTAGCTTGATCGAGCGAGTATGATTTTCCACCATCTATCGCATCCGGGTTCATCGGCAGCTCGACTTTGGAGCATTCGATAAGTTCCCATTGGGTGAAGGTGTAGCCGCCGAACTCGTTGGCATCGCACACGATGGGACGAAAGCCGATGGAATTCGCGGGAAGCATTCCCGCCAAATCCATCTGGAAGACTTGCTCGGCGAGCGGGGAAATCTCCGGCGCTGCGTATTCGGCGAGCGCATAGAGCGCGCCCTTCATCTGCTTTAGCTCGATGATACGCCCAATGGTGCTGACGATCGAGCCGCTTGCGCCGTGTTGCCAGAGAAATTGCGGATTCTTGAGGAAGTTTTCCGCATCCATGCCGGCCAGGACGAGCATATCTCCGGCGCGATCGACATCGCCGGTGGCAAGTTTGAGCCAACGTTGACGGGATTGTAGCGCCGGTGTCCCGCCGGCCCCCGCTCCTTGTTTATAGACAGCATTGGGGGACAGGCCGGAGGCCTGCGCTACAGGCATGTTGTCTATTAGTTGTTTATGTAGTATGTTTGGTTGCATCATTAGACTGTTGTGATAAGATTCCCGAGAATGAATGCCCCGCCCCGGCCATCCGGCAAAGGCGCAAGGCCGATGAGCGCGCGTTGTTCATCGATCGTCATCGCTTGTTTCAGTGCAGTGACGCGCGCCATGAAGATGTCCTCGGATTCGGGAATAAGGGATTCATGCTCGACGACAAGTTCCCCGCGCGGCACGAAGCGTCCTGTTTCGGGCGAGCGCTCCGGGCTTTCGAATTCCGATGCCAATGCGCGCGTGAACGCCTGCGCATGTTTCGCGAGCGAATGCTCGACGACATCGCGCAGAAAGACCATGTAGCTCGTTTCGGCATTGGCGAGATTTACTTTTTCGGTATCGCCAAAGACGACGCTGGGAACTCGAAACGCCTCGCGAATCGCATTCTTCAATTCGTCTTTCGATTTGGTGAAATCGAGTTCTTTTCCGCCGGAGCTAAGAAGCTGGACTTCGCCTCCATCGGGAAGGATTCCGATGCGTCCGGCATTGGTGGGAGATGCATATTTCGATTCCCACGCAAGACGCAAGCGATCCATCTCGTCTTGCGTCATGAGCGCGCCCGCCGGCCAGCGCAGGACCGCTCGCGGCGTGGCGTCGTTCTCGAAAAAGCGAGATTGAAACAGCCGCACGGCCGTTTCGGCCTTCGCGGTATCCAAAATATCGGAGATCAGTCCGTGGCCAAAAAACGGCGACATGCGAATGTCCGGCCTGCGAATGTGAATGACGTCGCTCGCGGGAATGAGCGCGTTCGAGGGAAGGAATCGGTAGGATTCCGGCAGCCCATCCGCGCCGCGCTCGATGAGGAACGAAAGTACGCTGGCCGGCCACAGTTCGACGACCATGCCGTTGCCGTCCCGCACCTTCAGCCAAATAGAGTTCCCTGTCGCATCGAGCCACTGGCTCGAAAGTTCGAGCAGATCGCTCATATCGAAGATAGGATTGGGATGTCGCAGCAGCCGTTCGAGCGGATGATCGGTGGGTAGGGGCGCATGGCCATGCGCCCATTCCTGGGATGGTCCGGGCGCATTGCCATGCGCCCCTACGGCCCTTGTGAATGCATGAAACGTGCCGCGCCCGATGGCTTCGCTGCGCGCATGCATGCAGGCCGCGACGGTCTCGCGGACGTACCGCAAGTTTTCGATGACGTTTTCCCGTCCGAAATTTCCCGATGGATAGGCCATCGGCACCCCGCCCGGCGGCCAGGGCAGCAAGCCGCCGGCGCTCGAAGCGACTTGCTCCGCCGCGCCGCGCGCGGCTGTCTCGCGTGGGTCGGTGCTTCCAGCCCGGCGCTTTAGTTGTATGGAAAATTTTCCAAGTTTGAGATTCATTGATATAGTAGATTCATTGGTGCAAATATTTAGTTAAGTTAAGATGCTCGCCCGGAAGTACCGCAACGACATCCTCATCGCTCTCGCTGCACTTGCAATCTCCGCGTGCTGGCTGCCCATCCGAATGCAGTTCCCGTTCGACGATACGTACATCACGTTTCGCTACGTGGCGAATCTCGCGCACGGCTTCGGGATTGTTTGGAACTCCGGAGGGCCGCACACGGAAGGCTACACGAATTTTCTTTTCCTGCTGCTGCTTGTGCCTTTCAGCGCCATGGGATGGGATTTAATTTGGGTTTCGCAGGCGATTGGGGTGGTTGCGGTGGTTATCTCGGCAATAGCTATTAGCGGGATTGTGCGACCGGGGTTCACAGAGCACATCGGACCAATGGGTCGAATGAGCTCCATGAATGGCACAGATAATTCCCGAATGGCCGCCTGGTTTGCCGCCGCGCTTTTTCTGCTGAATCCGCTTACGTGGATCAATGCCTTCAGCGGCATGGAGACAAGCTTGTTTACCATGTGGCTGCTATTGGGGTTTTTGGCATTCGTCTCTAATCGAATCACGCTTGCGTTTGTGCTTTCCACGCTCGCCGCGCTTACGAGACCCGAAGGCGCGGTCATAGGATTTATTTTCCTCTTCGTTCAAGTGACTCAAGAGACGAAAGGAACCAAATTCTTTTCGTCCATTGGGTCTCTTATGAAGTCTGCATTCTACTGCTTCGCTCTTCCACTATTGGTTTATGCAGCGTGGAAACTTTGGTATTTCGGCGATTTGCTTCCCAATTCGTTCTATATCAAAGTTTCACAAGCGAATCGCGCGACATTCCTTCCCGGACGCGGAACGATTCGCATCTTCTACGAAGGCGTGTGGTACTTCCTTCCTTTCGCGCTCCTTGCGGTATGGAAGGGAAGAAGAAATGTTACCGTCCAGATTGCCGCGTCGTGGTGCGTGCTTCTCAGCGCGTTTTACCTTTTCTCACAGCTCCTTCAGCCGCAATACGGGCGGTTCACCAATTCCATCGAAGCGATGCTGATTTTGCTTGCTTCGATTGGAATTGCGAATTGGAAAATAGGCAGACCCATCATTCTTTTGGCCCTTGCTGGTTTACTTGTCATTCTCAATTGCATTTGGTCGCTTTATTTCCGCGGAGGCATGGGCTGCCTGACGGCGGATACCGAATACAACGATCGTTACCGCCGCATCGCATCGGTTTTTCGTTCCATACCCGATCGCGAACACATCACGTTTGCCGCGCCGGATGCGGGAATCCTTCCATACTATTCCGGACTTCGAAATATTGATGTCGTTGGGCTGAACACGAGCGAAATCGCGCGCGCACATTCGTCGGCCGAAGTAATTTCGATTATTCTACGATCGCGGCCAGAGCTTATGCTCATCCCGTTCGATGCACACGGCAAACCGTTCGAAGGCGGGCATGGGCTGATCGGCTCGTCCTATGGCGCGCTTCAAAGCGGCGCGCTACAAGCGGGCTATCGATGCATCACCGTCATTCCGCAGACGGTCTATGATCTCAACGTTCTCGCTGATACCACCTCGCCGCATTATCCTGATATTGTCAATACGCTGGTGCCGCGCATTGGGAAGGATCCCGATTTCCTGCCGCCGGTAACGAAGATCAGATAAAAGAATATTACTTCTGTCATCCTGAGCGGAGTTATTTCCGACGAAGGAGGAAATAACGGAGTCGAAGGATCGCGTGAAGTCTCCCGAGATCCTTCGACTTCGTTCGTTCTTCGTGCCTCAGAACGAACTTCGCTCAGGATGACAGGTTGACAAGGTCGGGTTACAGGAACTTCTTATTCTTCGCATATTTGTGAAGTTGCAGCGCATACCGCGCGAGCGCGGTGGCATCGGCGTAATCCGGCGAGCGGCCGAGGCGTTCTTTCAAGGCAACTTTGTCCTCCATCTTATAGGCGCCGGAAAGAGCGCTTAGTTCCAAACGTATTGCGGAGAGTTCCTCGTGGAACCGTTTAAAATCGCGCAGAAGCACTTTGCCTTCCAGCAGTTCGGAGTGGAGCACAAAATACATTTCGGCGCGGGCGTTCGCTAACGTTTTACCGGGAAATAATTTCATCGGTCCCTGCGAAAAGTTCACCGCAAAGTGGGGAACGTCCATTCGTTTCAGCCGGTCGCTAACACCGCCGCCCAAGCCGGTATCGTCTATGGCAATAATGAGTTCAACGCCTTCGGCTTCGCATTTCTCGTACTCCGCTTTTATTTTGTCTGCGGTCGTCATCAGATCGTCGTTGAGCGTCATGAGGAACTTAGTCTGAACATCCGGCCCATCCGGCGAACCATTGGTGCTATTATGCACGTCAAACCAGGTATAGACCGTAGCATCACGGCCCAGGCCGCGAGAAATATCTACGCCGAGCGCGCGCTGCGTTACCGGCGATGAAGGTTCCGGTAGCATTTTCCAGACATTACGCTGTATAAGTTCCAGTGGAATAAACCCGACGGATTCCAATTGCGCCCACTCGCCAAAAATGCGGGCTTGCACGAGCGGTGTTTTGCGATAAAAGATGCCGTTCCAATCTAAGCGGAACGCGTCTTCGGACTTGGCAATGAGCGTGTCGCCATGCGGAACGCTTACTTCGAACGACCACGAACGAACCCGGTCTTCGATCCACTCGCGCGTTACCGCGCCGGGAATGATTTCCTTGCCTTTGATGACGTTCGGATGATCGAACGCAGAGATGTGGATGACCTTCCACTCGCCGGATTGCTCGGCGTGATAGGGATAGGACTCGCGGTCGATGGGATTGCAGATCATAATGATTTGCGAGCCGGCGCTGCTGAGGTTCCCAGTAAGCGCGGTCATGATCTCATCGTTAATGCCGGTGGCTTCATCGACGGCAACAAGAATATGCGGCGCGTGAAAACCCATCGCATTTTCCGGCGCTCTCGGCGAAATGCCGAGCATAAAATGTTTATCGGACATTTTGATCGCCGTTGCGGTGCGCTCGGTCGCTTTGGCATAGAGTGTTGCGGTGCGCGCCTGACGCCGGATCTCGCCCCAAAGGTTCCGTTTTACCTGCGTCCAACTGGAAGCCGTGGTGAGCACGATGGAATCTTTATAAGTTGTAAAATACCAATTACAGATTGCGGCCAGCGCAGTGGTTTTGCCCGCGCCATTGCAGGACCGAACGAGAATTTTCCGCTCGCCGGATTCGACGGCGGCGAAGATCTCCTGCATCTTGGGCCAGCAGTTTATTTTTAATTTTGTTTTTGCGAATTGTAGGGGGGACATGGGGAAAGTTAACGGTTTCTTCTTTAGCGCCCCAAAGAAGCTAACTCAATTCAATGAAAGGAGATGAGACACATCCGTCGGATGGGTCGTATGCGTCCCATCCGACGGTGATTTTTTGCAACGATGCACTTCCGGCCGACTTTTCACCCATCCATCTCATACTCGTAATGCCGAATGAGCAGGGCGGTGATGATACGGTAGGCTTGCTCGCGGGCTTCCCAGAAATCGTCGGACGGATCGCAGAGGAACGATTCCAGTTGCTCGACGTACATCGCGGAACTTAAAATAAAATCCCGAAGGAAGCGGAGATCGTCTTCCGTAAGGGAGTGGATCGGCAGGCCGTAGCCTTCCGCGTATTCCTCGTCGTCGATCTGGCAGAGGTGGTCGAGATACTCATCGAGATCGTACGCGCGAGGAGCGTCTTCGGTGATGCGTGATGGATTTCGGGTCATACGTGGTGCGGAGTAGGTAGGTTGGTTTGACATAGTTTCGATTAGATTAATGATTTGGAAAAAAATCAGGAAAAAGCTATGCTGAAAAAAGGCTATGCTTCGAGCGGCTTGTGGCCGGAGCATGAGCGCCGGCGGTCGAAGCGGGGCGGGTATTCTCTTCGAAGATCGAAAGAAGGCGCGCTCGTCATAGAGCGCATGATGGAATCGGCCATTATTTTTAGGTCTTTCCATCGCTTTTTTTGCGATCGTTTACTTTTTTTATTCATTTATATTCCCCCGTTCATATTATAGAACACTTAATTTGACCTCAAAAATCTCAAAAAATATAAAAATATCACCAAAATTTGTTTATAACTACATGGCAATAAAGGGAATAAATTTATTTGTTAAAGTGCTGCTTTAGGCACCTAATTTTCGGGGATTTTGAAGCAGGATAACCGAACGGACAATGGGGGCAAAAAACCTGGCGTTCCGAGGCAGGAATTAGAACGATTGCAGCTTTACCAATGATGCTGGAACAATGATAATGCCGCGGGCAAACCACGGCACTTTGGGCTGCTGTATTTCGCCGAAGAGATACCGGTTTACGGCAGCACGACCTTCAGCGTATTCGAGGGAGGAAGGTTACCGGCGTACCCGGTTTTTAGCGTGTCGCCAACGTAATAGGTGTATTGATATTGATCGGCATAGCAGTCTGACAAAGGGTACCCGACAACATAGACGGTGTCTCCATCGCGGGGATATGGGTTTGCGGTGGGACCCAGGTAGGTTGTAGGGTATAAAATATAAGGACTTCCATAGGAATTTGTGAAGTAGGTACCGGTATCCATGTAATTGATCGTGGGACTTTTGCTGAAATAGAGAACAATCGGTCCATCTGGTTGAAGAGCACCGACAATTTGTCCCGACGAGTCGAGAACCTTAATGCCGGAAGGGAAATTGAATTGAAAGAGAGAATCCAATGAATTTGATTCTGGAATCTTAGAGACGGTTGGTATGGAGAGTGTTGTTTTCCAGTTATCGATTCTAACAAGTTGTGCATTAACGTACTCTTCTAATGTCCCGCTGCCAATGAATGGGACGGAGCTCTGAACATACGTTGTAAAACCGGGTTTTGAAAATTGGAACGAATAGTAACCGGCGGGAACGCCATCGAACGTAAACGTGCCCGCGCTATCCGAGATGGCGGTGAACTTCGTTCCTAAGATGGCAACGGTTACTCCCGCCGAGGATGCGGAAGGGGCACAATCCATTTCATGCAGGTTCACGGTGCCGACGATCTGGCCTGTGCTCACCATGGTAACTTCCATAGTCTTGGTGCAACCGGAGATGATCGCTAATGCCGTGAAGAAAATGCCCGCGAAAAGGATTAGATGATTTTTCATGGATACATGGAATTGGGATGAATAGTTAGCGCTCTTTGCAAGATTCGATGCTCCGCTCTGTAAAGAAGACCAGCGAAAAGCCAAAAGGTTACAGCAATTCGATGTTTATTTTACCCAATCTTTACGATTATTCAAAAAATGCCTTTTCTGAGTGATTTTGGGCAGGGGAGGTCGGGCTGGAAGCCCCGACCTACGCGACACCGGCCTACGTGGATGCGGCCGGCCCATACATTTTTTCCGCATACTCGCGCATCATGCGCTCGCTGGAGAATCGCGGGAGGATGGTCGCAATGGATTCTTTCACCACGCGCAGCCATTCGTGCGGGATGCCGTCGGAGGCTTTATTATAAAAGAGCGGGACGATCTCGTGTTCGAGCAGGTCGTACATGCGGTTGGCATCGGCGCGATCCTGATCGTCCTGCGAACCATCGGTCGCGCCTTCAATCCCCCACCCATTTCTCACGGCTTGTAGCGCCGGCGTCCCGCCGGTATCTTCTCTATGCGGTGCGGGGACCGGCGAGGACGCCGGCGCTACAAGTCCCTCCATCCACCACCCATCGAGGACAGAGAAATTGGGCAGGCCATTGATGGCGGCTTTCATGCCGCTGGTGCCGGAGGCTTCGAGCGGGGCTTTGGGATTGTTCATCCAGAGATCGCAGCCGCGCACGAGATATTTTGCCGAGTGCATCCCGTAATTTTCGATAAATGCGATGCGCCCGCCGAATGCCGGGTCGAGCGCGTGGTGCCAAATCTCTTTGATAAGCTCCTGACCACCCGCGTCCGCTGGATGTGCTTTGCCGCTGAAAACAATTTGGACGGGACGCAACGGATCGTTGACGATGCGCTTGATGCGATCTAAATCGTTGAAGATAAGCGTGGCGCGTTTGTAGGTAGCGAACCTTCGCGCGAAGCCGATAGTGAAAATGCTTGGATCGAGCAGCACGCCTTCGGCAATAATGCTTTCGCCTGCTTGTGAAAAATTATGATCGCCGGCCAACCACTTTCTTCGCATCCGGTCCGTGATGAAGCTAAACAGACTTGCCTTGAGGCGGTGCCTTGTTTGCCAGAGGGCTTCGTCCGGAATCTCGCGGAATTTTTCCCAATAGGATTCGTCGTCGAGGTGCTTGATCCAATCGGCTCCGAGTTCGCTCGCGAACAACGCTTCCATTTCCGGCGCAAGCCAGGTGCGGATGTGAATGCCGTTGGTAACACTCGTGAGAGTGCCGAGTGGCGAACGGAGAGTGGCGAGTGGAGAAGAAAGAACGGTTTCATTGGCAGCATCAGTGTTTTGCTCTCCGTTCTCCGGTTTCTGTTCTCCGTTCGCCACTCTCTGTTCGCCACTATTGGAGACGTATTCCGGCCACATGGCGGCCGTTACTTCACGGTGTTTTTTGCTGACGGCATTGCGGTGTGCCGAAAGATTCATCGAAAGCGCGGTCATGTTGAACATTCCCTCATGTTCGCCGAGCGCGAAAAACTGTTCTTTGGTCATGCCCAGATCGGGCCAGTAGTGCCAAAAGTATCGCTCGATGAGATCGTCCGAAAAAGCATCGTGGCCCGCAGGAACCGGCGTATGTGTAGTAAAAACGGAGCATCGGCGAACGGCGTCCAGCGCTTCATTGAGAGTCAGACCTGCTTTGATTGCTTCGCGTAATCGTTCCACAAACATGAACGCGACATGTCCCTCGTTGGCATGAAAGACATCAGGCTGAATGGCGAGCGCCCGCAGAACGGCTACGCCACCGATTCCGAGCGCAATCTCCTGTCGTAAACGGTACTCGCGGTCGCCGCCATAAAGGCGCGTGGTGATGTCGCGGTTGGCTGGATCGTTGGCGTCAATGTTGGAATCCATCAGATAAATCTTCACGCGGCCGCAGCGCACGAGCCAGACCTGCAGGTGCAGCAAATCGTCGGGACGCTGCATCGCGAGCGATACGATAAGCGGTTCGCCATTGGAAAGGAGCACTCGGTCAATAGGGACATTCGGAATGTCGATCTCCTCGTAATCCGCGATTTGATCGCCATCGGGAGAAATCTCCTGCTCGAAGTATCCTTTTGGGTACATAAAACCAATGGCAGTGAAATCGAAGCCCATATCGCTTGCGGTTTTCGCCTGATCGCCGGAAAGAATTCCCAGCCCGCCGGAATAAATCGGCAAGCTGCCATGTAGGCCATATTCGGCGGAGAAATAGGCGATGGATGGGGTAAAGGGTAAAGGGTAAGGGGCAGAGGGTAGATTTGAAGGATCATCATATACCCGTTGCCCGTTACCCTTTACCGTTTGCCCTTTACCCGAGCCCATGTAGTCATCGAATAGCTGGGTGAGAGCATCGTACTTTTTGAGGAAATCGGGATCGGCGGCGAGGCGGTCGAGCCGGTCGGGCGTGACCTGGTT
Organism: Ignavibacteriota bacterium; assembly: GCA_003151825.1. GTDB lineage: Bacteria > Bacteroidota > Ignavibacteria > Palsa-1295 > Palsa-1295 > PALSA-1295. Next base: position 77,733 of record PLYO01000045.1, on the reverse strand, counting down.
GAGCATGCGGACGGGATTGTGGTCCGTCGAGCGCCAGAGGCGCAGCGAAATCGTGCGAAAGGCGGCCCGCGCCTCAGGCGACCAGCTCCACCAAAGGTTGTGCGCGAGTGAGTCGAGGCGGGAGATACGTTCGGGTAGTTGAGAGTGCATCGTGGGTAGTGTAGAACGGTTTGGAGTAGGGAGCGAGTTCGTATCCGGTAAATAACTTTCTATTATTCGTTATGCACTACAGCACTATTTTTATTATGCCAGGAATAAACTGAATTTCTTAGCTCTGATTACTCGTTACTCATTACTGCAATGGATTCTTTCTTCTACTCCGTGACTAATGGCATCGCCCGCGTGAAATTCGCGCGGCCCGAGACGCTGAACTCGCTCACGTTTAAGGTCTATCGCGACCTCGCCGATCTATTTTACCGTATGCGCTCGGACGATGCGGTGAAAGTTATTGTAATCGAAGGCAATGGCCGTGGCTTCTGCTCTGGCGGCGACGTGCATGAAATAATTGGCGAGTTGCTCAAGCGCGACGTAAAAGGATTGCTCGAATTCACGCGCATGTCGGGTGAACTCATTACAAATATGCGCACGATTGAAAAGCCGATCGTTGCTGCCGTGAATGGGATTGCTGCCGGTGCGGGAGCAGTCATCGCGCTTGCCAGCGATTTTCGGATTTTTGCGAAAGAAGCGAAGATAGCGTTTCTCTTCCAAAAAGTCGGCCTTACGGCAGCGGATATGGGCGCGGTATTTTTGCTGCCGAAAGTCGTTGGCCTCGCGCGCGCGACGGAAATGTTGATGTTGGGCGATACCATCGGCGCGGAACAAGCAGAAAAAATTGGATTGGCGAATAAAGTTGTTGCGCTGGCAGATTTAGAAAAAGAATCGCTCGCGCTGGCGGAGCGGCTTGCAAAGAGCGCCTCGCTTGCGCTGGGCCTGACGAAGCGGCTTTTGAACAACGAATGGAATATGGATCTCGCATCGGCCATCGAGCAAGAAGCCACCGCGCAGGCGCTCATGATGCAAACCCGCGATCACCGGGAGTTCCACGAAGCCTTCGCCGCAAAGCGTGAGGCGAAGTTCGAGGGACGGTAATCTGAACTATGATTTATGTGATTAAGGTGATTTTTTATGATTGATTTTCTGTCATTCCCGCGAAAAGCGCATGACCGATCATGCGCTTTTCGCGGGAATGACAAATAAAAAGAATCAAAGTTCGAATGAAATGTTCTAATTATTTTGATGAACCCAATCATGCTTTAATCACACGAATCACATAAATCATAGTTCAGACAATTTTATGGAATACACAATGAGTCCTGTCGGAGCCGCTTCTACAACCCCGGTGGAGAATATGGCCGTTCGTTACGCGGGGTTTTGGCGGCGGTTTATCGCGTCCGTATTAGATGGGCTGATTCTCGGCGCGGTTTTCGGGATGCTCATGTTCATCTTTGGAATTGGGATGTGGTCCGCATCGTCGCCAATGCATGGGGGAAACTACTATGATCCCGGCGCTCAAGCGGCTTTTGCCGGAGCAATGATGAGTACGTGGGCGATTTATTTTGTAGGAGCCTGGCTTTATTTTGCGCTGATGGAAAGCTCGAAGAACCAGGCTACGCTCGGCAAGATGGCGCTCGGACTTCGCGTGACCGAGCTCGATGGCCGCCGTATTTCGTTTGGCCGTGCGACGGGACGATATTTCGCAAAAATACTTTCGACGATGACGCTGATGATTGGCTATATCATGGCCGCATTCACATCGAAGAAACAGGCGTTGCACGATTTCGTTGCCGGCACGATGGTGCTCTCGAAGCAATCGACGGTCTCGGCACAAGTCGCGCAGAACGCTTACGCTGGATCGTGAACCGAATTATCAATCCAAAATCACTCGTCGTGCCATCGGGTTATTCGCATGGAGTTGAAGCCGATGGCAAGCGGACGATTTATCTCGCCGGGCAGGTCGCGTTCGACCGGCAGGGCACGCTCGTTGGCGATAGCGACATCGTGAAGCAATTCGATCAGGCGCTCTCGAATGTGCAGGAAACCCTCCGCGCCGCGCGTGCGGAAATGACGGACATTGCAAAGCTCCTCATCTTCGTAAAAGATAAACGGCTATACCGGGAGCATTTGAAGGAAATCGGCGCAGTCTATCGAAATTATTTTGGGAAGTATTTCCCGGCGATGTCACTCGTCGAAGTTTCCGCGCTTTTCGAGGATAGCGCGCTCATCGAAATCGAAGGGATTGCGGTCGTCAATGAGTAATGTGATTCTATCAATCCCCCTCCCAGGGTTCCGTTTCACTCCACCCTGGGCTATTGACTGGTTATTAGCCCAGGGTGGAGTGAAACGGAACCCTGGGTTTTGGGCATGAATAGCATGGATTTCAGATTAACCGACAGGCAGATACATTGGCAAGCCATTGCGCAAGAGTTTGCGCAGCAGCGCGTGGCCCCGATTGCACGAGAGATGGATGAATCCGGCGAAATGCCACTTTCGCTTATCGGCGAAATGGCGGAACTCGGTCTCCTCGGTGGAACCCTTCCGAAATCGCTTGGCGGAAGCGAGATGGACCACGTTTCGCTTGCGCTCGTCTATGAAGAATTGGGCCGCGCATGTTCCAGCGTGCGCGGATTTATGACCGTCCATTCCTCGCTTGTCATGCAGTGCATCAATCAGTGGGGCACCGAGGAGCAAAAGTCGCGGTACTTGCCGGCCATGGCGAGTGGTGAAGTGATTGGCTGCTACGCGCTTACGGAACCCGAAGCTGGCAGCGACGTCGCAAGCATTCAAACCATCGCGAAAAAATCGAGCGTTCAAATTGAAAATCAAAATTTCTATTCGTTGACCGGAGAGAAAATTTGGATTACCAACGGCACTATCGCGCGCATTGGAATTGTGTTTGCCAAGCTCGATACGCTCCATGAGAAGAAACCTCACGAGCAAGTCACCGCATTCTTGGTGCGCCTCAATAATCCGGATATCGAAAGAACACGGATGCCCGGCGAGCCCTTAGGCCATCGCGCGAGCGACCATGCGAGAATTGTATTTCGCGATACTCCGCTTAGCGATTTACCTGTGCTTGGCGGCGAAGGGATGGGATTTAAAGTAGCCATGTCCGCGCTGGAGCATGGGCGGCTTGGCGTTGCCGCCGGTGCGCTCGGAGTGCATCAGGCGTGTTTGGATGCGTGTGTTGCATTTGCGAAAGAGCGGAAGCAATTCGGCAAACGTATCGGCGATTTCGAGATGATTCAATCGGCGATTGCGGAGATGAAAGCGACGCTCGATGCTTCGCGTTTGCTCGTTTATCGCGCCGCGTGGATGAAAGATCAGGGTTTGCCCACGAAACTCGAAACGAGCATCGCAAAATATTTCGCAGCGAACGCCGCATGTAAAGCGGCATCCGAAGCGGTGCTGTTGCATGGCGGACGAGGTTACTCGAACGAATATCCTGTGGAACGATATTACCGCGACATTAAAGGATTACAAATTTACGAAGGGACGGAGCATATTCAGAAGATTGTCATCGCATGGGAGCTATTGAAAGAACCGGGATTACGCGGATTATAGCGGATTACACGGACGATTTTTGGGATTTTGACATCCAGGAATCTTTGCGTTATTCATCGTTATCGTCATTGCGAGGAGAACGAATCGACCGGAGGGAGATTCGTTCGACGAAGCAATCTCCGCATCGTAGCAGACTGATTACTTCGCCGAGTAAATATCCAACTAATCGTCAATAGTAAGAAGGTAAAGAAACTTACCCAGATTCCAGTGTTCGCCGCAGTCGAAGTTTCAAGCCACACGATTACGCGATGCCGGCCTTCTGGAACTACAATTGTTAGTCTTCCGAGGCTGTCCGGTGCGGTTTGTGCCGATATCCCATCGATGCTTGCGCGCCAAGCGGGCCAATAGGAGTAGTGGAGCAGTGCTTGGCCAGAAATTTCACTCGTATAGTCAATCGTGTCGGAGTAAATTTCCCGTTTTGCGCGCGTTGGTTGTTTACCACCGGGCAATAGGATAGATTGTGAATCATTAGCAAAGGGCGCCGCGAGTGCGGCGGCGAAATCGAGATATGCTTGCTGACCGTGCTTCTGAAATGGCGGAGGGTGTTCCCAGCGGGATGCGTATTCGGGCGCGTCCCCGACCGGCAGCCGGTCGTCCGGGTGAACGTGGAACTTTGTAAATTGAAATGCGACCAGTCCAATCACAGCGAGCGACCACGTGGCAACGATGAAGGAAGCAGCGACGCCGGTTTTACCGCGCAGCTCGTTCTGCCAAATAATCGCCGCTACGATCAGAACAAGAATCGAGAGCCGGTACGGGAGCTGCGCGATGGTGAACGGAGGAACAAACCAAAAAAGATAATAAGACAGAATGGGAAGCTGCAAAACAATTACGGCAACGAGTATTCCCAGCCATTGCCGATTTGATTTCTGATTTCGAAGGAGCGCCGCAAAAAGAACCAACGCGCCCAGGTACATCAGCAGTGAATAGCTATTGATGGTGATATTTTCGCCGGTGAAAATTGCGGTTAGAGGCGAACTCCAGGCGATGGGAACCGGCGTCCACAATCTTCCGATTCGCGCATCGCCGCGAAGCGCATAAGCCGGCAATAGATAGAAGGCACAAAGAATGCCTGCTAAGACAACTGCGGAGGCGCTCCATGCTAATGCGCGAGTTCTTGCTTGTCCTTTCTGCGCCAGCGCATAGATTGCAATTCCGATAAGCGCAACGACAGCCGTGGGAAGGTTTGTGATGAGCATGAGGGCGATGCCGAAAAGAAGCAGTGCGAAGCCGCGCTGAAGTTCCCTCTCATCGCGCCGTTCGGCGATACGATCTAAGCCCCAAAAAAGCAGCGGGACAAAAACAAGCGACACATGCTCCGAAAGCGCGCCGCGCGTGGAATAATCGAAAAAACGGTACGGCGCGAACATATACAGCAGCGCTGCGAAAATGTTCGTCCAGCGATCCGGAAATTTCCATCGCAAATAGAGCCACATGGTAAATCCAGAAAGCACAAGCGTGAGAAGCGCGAGGATTTTTCCAATCGCTTCCGGCGTCATGCCGGGCATCGCGGCAGAGAGCGCGCTCGTAAGAACGTAGGTAAAAGGTGGGTAGAAGTAAAACGTTGGCGCGCCAAAGCCCGCGTAGGAATCCGGAAGCCAACGGGGATAGAAGATTCCCATCGACCACAGCTTATGCCATTGGCCGATCCAGTAGAGATGATTGTAAGTATCGTAACCCGCGAAGGGAAGTGCGGAACCTGCGATAAGCTCGAATAACCCGGCGACGAGCAGTAGCAGGATGACCGCGCACTGAAGACGAGACCATTCACGCCATGCGAGAGTCAGCGGAACTTTCACTCTCGGCGGCATCAAAATTCAAGGAGACGAACGAGCGTTTCCCGAATGGCCGTTACCGTGGGAACCACGACATCCATCAGCGTCGTGTTATAGGGTATCGGACAATCCGGCACTGCGAGGCGTTCGACAGGCGCATCGAGAAATTGGAATGCTTCCTGAGAAATCGTTGCCGCGATTTCTCCGCCCAAGCCGCACGTCCAGCCGTCTTCGTGAAGCACAAGTATGCGATTGGTCTTTTTCACGGAGTCGAGTACCGCTTCTCGATCCCACGGAACGATTGTTCGCAAATCGATAATTTCCACATCCATCCCATCTGCCGCATGGGTCGCACGATCGACCATTGCCCCCCAAGTGACAATGGTTGCGGCATTTCCTTCTTTATGGATGCGCGCTTTGCCAAACGGAAGCATAAACTCATCGCCCGGATAATTCGCGCGGGCTTGCGGAGTATCGAGCAACGCGCGATGTTCGAAGAAAAAGGTTGGGTCCTCGCCGCGCAGCGCGGAGCGTAAAAGGCCGACGGCGTCCTCGGTATTCGAAGGATAGGCGATGCGCCAGCCAATCGTATGCGCGAACATGGCTTCGCCGGAAACGGAATGCCACGGATCGCCCGTCTTTTTTCCAAAGCCAACCGGAATGCGTACAACAACAGGCGCGGAAAATTTCGAGAGTGTGCGCCAACGAATCGTTCCGCAATCGTTGATTTGCTCGGTTGCGGGATCGGCGTATTTTCGGAACTGAATTTCCGGCACGGGCTTAAGGCCCGCCATCGCCATCCCAACCGCGCGGCCGATAATCCCTTCTTCCGAAAGCGAGGTATCGAACACGCGGTCTTTCCCAAATTTCACTTGCAGATCGACCGTCGCACCATGCACGCCGCCTTTCGCGCCCACGTCCTCCCCAAAAATCAGCAGCTTGGGATTTGCGGCAAGTTCGGTCTCCAACACTTTCCGCACCGCGTCCTGCAAATTCATCCGTGGGCCATTCTCTTTGGTTCCTTCCGTCGTTTCCGTCCTTTGAGCAAAAACATGCTGGAATACTATTGCTGTATCCGGCGCGGGTGCAGCCAGCGCGCGATCGGAGGCGGCGCGGACATCGCGTTCTACTTCTTCGACGAGGGTGTGCCAATCCGCCGCACCACCCCCCAGCCCCCTCCTCTTGTCAGAGGAGGGGGAGCTTATGTATGTTTCTAATTTCGGCAGCGGATCGTGCGATTCTTCCAGCGCGCGCAGTTCCGGAGATTTATAGCTCTGCGTATCGGTAAAGGAATGCCCCGAAAGCCTGGGAACTTCGACGCGAATGAGCGCCGGGCCTTGCCACTGCCGAACATAATCCACCGCTGCGCGAATATTTTTTTCCGCGTCTTCCGGCTCGTAACCCTTGCATTCGAAGAGCTGGAGGTTTTGGAACGCGGCGAGATTTTTTGCGATATTCCTTCCCGGCGTTTGAAAATCGCTCGTTACGGAAATGCCATAGCCGTTATCTTCGATGAAGAAAAGCATCGGGAGTTCGAGCGTCGTCGCGATATTTAATGCGGCCCAGAAGCCATTGGTCGCTGTCGAGGCATCGCCGCCAAGCGCGACCGCGATCGCGCCGCGATAGCTTTCATCCTTTAATACATCTGCATAATAAGTAAGCGATTGCGCCCATCCCGCGCCGGGAGAATATTGCGCGCCGACATCGCCCGAAGCGGGAAGCACCGTCCCACGCTCGCGGCGTGGGAGAAGATGCACGACGCCAATATCACGCCCATCTGTCATCCCGCCCGCGCGCGCGAGCGAGCCGCGAAAGGCTTCTTCAGCCGTCAATCCTTGCCCAAGCACGAAGGGACGCGAGCGGTAATAGCATGTTGCGCCGTCGTGAGGGTGTGTGACGCATTCGCTTAAGATTGCTTGCGCCAAATCGTGGCCACGCGCGGAAAATTGATAAGTGACAAGTCCCTTCGGCGCCATTTCCTGCTCTTCGATGCGGTCGAGCGCGCGCGAGGTGAGCACTGTTCGTGCTACGCGCAGCCAGAAATCCTTAGAATGCGCTTGATTCGAGCCATTTCCCGATGCTGCATTGGAAATCATGGACATGACACGGCTGCCATTCCTGGTTGCGGTTGCTGTGGCGGATTTCACTGCTGTTCGTTTTGACATGGAGCGGGAGTCTGATGACAAAACCCTCAACAGCGAATTGAGGGATGAGATTTCCGAGAATATTTCTTTGAAATATATCCACCGCAGCAAGCAACAATTTCGAATCAATCACTTAATGAAGTGATAATGGAAAAACAGAAACCACGATGCTTGCTTTTACCTTTAGAGGCCGTCACATTTGTCTTTATGTGATATGAAAAACTTCTTACCCCATTCCTAACAAAACAAAAATAATTCCAATGACACACACATTTCATCGCACTCTTACAGCGCTCGCCATCGCGGCGTCGGCGTTCGCATCCATTGCTTCCAGCGTTCACGCGCAAGATCTGACCGGAGCAGGCTCGACCTTCATCAACCCCATTATGACCAAATGGGCATACGATTACAAAAATGAAAGCGGCACGAGCGTTAATTACCAGTCCGTCGGTTCTGGCGCTGGAATCAATAACCTGATCGACGGCACGATCGACTTCGCCGGCTCCGACGCGCCGATGAATGCGGACGAGCGTGGCCGAGCCAAAGGCGCGGTCATCCATCTTCCGGCGGTCATCGGCGCGGTTGCCGTGGCCTACAATGTCAATGGCATCGGGACCGGACTTGGTTTCGGCGGCTCGGAGCTTGCGGACATTTTCTTAGGCAAGATCAAGTATTGGGACGATCCCCGCATCGTCGCGCGAAATCCGGGCAAGAGCCTTCCGCACGAAATGATCACGATCGTTCATCGTTCCGATGGCTCGGGCACGACGGCGATCTTTACCGATTATCTTGCCAAGGTAAGCGCGGATTGGAAATCGCAGATCGGCGCCGGCAAAACGGTCAACTGGCCGGGTGGCATCGGCGGCAAAGGCAGCGCGGGCGTGGCCGGCGTATTGAAGGAAAAAGCTAATTCCATTGGCTATGTAGAATTCGCTTACGCGCAGGAAAATAAGCTTTCCTATGCCGCAATCGATAACGGCAACGGGAAATATACCTATCCCAGCGCCGAAACCGCTATGGAAGCTGCCAACGCGACCGACATGCCTGCGGACATGTGCACCATGATTACGAATGCCCCAAAGGGTTACCCGATCTCCGGGTTTAGCTGGCTCATCGTGTATCAGAAAAGCCAGAAACCCGCGGAATTGAAGAAATTCCTTAAATATGTCCTAACCAAAGGCCAGAAGGATACGGCGCCGCTATGGTATGCCGCAGTACCGGATGCGGTCATCCATCGGGAGATGACGATGATTGATGCGATCCAGTAACCGGTGACGACGAGTAAGGAGCAGATGAGTAGCGACTAAGAGGTAGTCGTTACTCATCTCCGTTTCGAATTTAACAATTTCTTAACCTGTTCTTAGAACCGACTCCCCGAACTTTAGCTTTACCGGTTCACTACTAATGTCTGTCGAAACCGCAATCATCGAGGTCATACCATCGTTCGAGACGGCCAAGCCGTGGTCGAGCAAAAAGAATTTTGCCGACACGGTATACCGGTGGGTGCTCACGGCCGCGGCGATCAGCGTGCTGCTGATTATCGCCGGAACGATTTATGAGTTGACGATGGGTTCACGGCAGTCGATCTCCGCGTTCGGTTTCCACTTTTTCACCGATAGCAGCTGGGATCCGAACGCGAATCATTTCGGCGCGCTGCCGTTTATTCTGGGAACGCTGTACTCCTCGTTTTGGGCGTTGGTGCTGGCACTGCCGATCAGCATTTTCACTGCGATTTTTCTATCGGAAATGGCGCCTCGCTGGCTCGAACGACCCATGTCCTTTATGGTCGAATTGCTCGCCGCCATTCCAAGCGTGGTCTATGGATTGTGGGGACTTTTTATTTTGCAACCCTGGCTTGTCAAGAATTTCGAAGGGCCGATTAGCAAGGGGCCGCTTTCCGCGCTGCCGATTTTTGGCGATACTGCCAACGGCTACGATATGCTTTCGGCCTCCGTGATTTTGGCGATCATGGTTTTGCCTTATATCACGGCGGTCTCGCGGGATATTCTGCGCGCGATCCCGAGGGCCGTGCGCGAAGCTTCCTACGCACTGGGCGCAACCAAATGGGAGACGATCAAAGGGGTGGTGCTGCCCTATGCTCGCGCGGGCGTCATCGGTGCGGTGATGCTGGGTTTTGGCCGCGCGCTTGGCGAGACGATGGCCGTTACGATGGTCATTGGCAACGCCCCCATCTTCAAGCTCAATCTCTTTAATTCCGGCTACACGCTTGCAAGTGTCATTGCGAATGAATTGGCCGAAGCATCGGGACTCTACCGTTCTGCGCTCATCGAAATTGGCCTGTGCCTTTTCATCATTACGCTCATCGTGAATGCCGGCGCAAAACTGCTTATCTACTATACCGCCGAGGATATTAACGCGGTTTCGAACCGCAAGCATAAATGAGCGAAATTTCAACACTCGGAAAGCCAACGGGACGATCCCGCTATCGCCGCTATCTCAGCGCATTCATGGGCGGGGTTGCTGCTGTTGCGGCTGTGATCGCTTGCTTTGCGCTTCTTAGTGTGCTCGTGTATCTTGTGATCGAAGGGATTGGCTCGATCGGCCTTGCCACGTTTACCGATGGACCCGTGCCGGAAGGCCTGCCGGGAGGCGGATTGCGCAATGGGATTGTCGGGACGCTCATTCTGATGAGCATCGCCTCGGTGATCGGGCTGCCGATCGGCATTTTAGGCGGAGTCTATCAGCTTGAAACGAACACCACATTTTCCCGCACGCTCCGGTTTTTTACCGACGTGATGAACTCCATTCCGAGTATCGTCATGGGAATTTTTGCGTATCTCATCGTCGTGCTGCCGGTGGCGGAGATGTATCCGGGCCATGCGTTTTCGGCATTTGCAGGCGGTGTGGCGCTGGGATTTTTGATGATCCCGACCGTCATGCGGACGACGGAAGAAATCCTTCGCCTCGTGCCCATTGCCTTGCGCGATGCCTCGCTCGCGCTCGGTGCGCGAAGATGGCGAACAACCTGGAGCGTGATTCTGCCCGCCGCGCGTGGCGGTGTCGTAACAGGAATTTTACTTGCGCTCGCGCGCATTGCCGGCGAGACGGCGCCGCTGCTTTTCACTGCGTTCGGCAATCTCGATTTCAACGCGCGGCTCGACCGTCCCATCGACGCGCTGCCGCTCAATATCTTCAACTACGCGACTTCGCCGTATGAAAGTCTCCACCATCTCGCGCTTGCCGGAGCGATTATTTTGCTGGCGATTATTCTCGTCCTCTCGCTTGCCGCGCGCTACGCCTTGCGTGGGCAGGTGATGGAATAATTGCCCGAAAACGAGTAGTTTATCTCTCGCTTAACCCTTTGGTAACATTCCGGTAATACCAGAATGCGTATTTTTGCGCCGCGTAAGAGATTACGCATGGGCTGCGATTTCGTGATCTCAATCTAACTCGATTTCTTAATCAAAAGCCGTAACTTCGATCATTTTTTACTTATTTTTACAATGAAAAAACTCATTCTCCTTTCCGCTTTTTCACTACTACTCATGGCTGGCTTCGCCGCATCGTCGCATGCGCAAGGCATGGACACCACATTCAAGCCGCACTGGACCCTCAACGGGCAGCTCTTCGCTGATTATTATTATGTGATGTCAGCCGATACGTTCGCAGGAAAAAAGGGTGGCACGTACTACGAGCCGAATACGAATATCTCTTCCACCGCAAACACCCGTTACTATCAAGCTTTCGATCTTCGCCGCGTGCAATTGGGAGCTAACTACTGGTTCACTCCGAACATCATCAGCAAGTTCCTCCTCGAACATGAAAGCGGAGCCGCAGGATCAGCATCGCCAACCGGTGGCGGCGATGTCTTAGCAGACGCCAAGCGCGGCATGTATGTCAAAGAGGCAAGTGTTACGTTTGTCAATGCGCTTCCGATGGCTAACGTCATTTTTGGTCAGCAGGCCACGAATGTGTTCTCGGTGGATGAAGGCCTAATGGGATACCGAAATCTTGAAAAAACCATTGTCGATCAGCGTGGCATGAGCGAGGCAGGTTCGAACGATCTCGGTATTCAACTCGCCGGCAATTTCGATGAGGACAAGAACTTCGGTTATTCCGCCTTGATCTCGAACGGTAGCGGAGCAAAGGACGAAGTCGATAAGTATAAAGCCTACACGGGGGAAGTATATGCGAAGTTCATGGACAAGCATATCGTTATCGATGTATCCGGCGATTATATGGATAAAGCTAACGCGACCACAACGATTAATAAGGACACGATTAAGAATGTAGCACAATCAAATTCACTCGTGAAGGCTGCCGCGATTTATACCTCTTCTGTGATTACGGGGGGAGTTGTTTACGCGATGCATACCCTCAAAGGTCAGAGCGGCACCACTTCCGGAGGCGACGCCGAGCAGACTGGCCTCTCCATCTTTGTGCGCGGCCAGATTATTGAAAAGCAACTCAATTTCTTCGCGCGGTACGACATTTTCGATCCAGATAGCAAGGAATCCACAGACAATGCGCTGGGCCGCAAGGAAAACTTCCTTATCGTTGCCATCGACTGGACCCCGGATGCGGCAGCGCAGAATGTCCATGTCATGCCGAATCTCTGGATGGATATGTTCAAAGATAAGAGCTCGGCAAATGCATCGTATGAATCGATCATGGTTCCACGCCTCACTTTCTCCTACAAGTTCTAAGCATACCTCTTAGGGAAAGGATGAAGAATGAGGGATGAAGGATGAAAAAAATCCGCATCCCTCATTTTCATCCTTAGGGAAAACATTAATTTTTTTAATCACGACTTATTTTTTAGATCATCATTATGAAAAAACATTTCTCACTTTTAAGCATTGCATTGCTTGCGGCATTTTCGCTCGCATCGTCGGCGATGCTCGCAAGCTGCGGCGGCGGAAAATCCGGCAGCGCGGCGGACTCAACGGCGGCGGCTAACGCCAATACGCTCACCGGCGCGGGATCCACTTTCATCAACCCGATTATGACCCACTGGGCTTCGGAATACCAGAAGGCCGATAGCATTTCGGTTAACTACCAGTCCGTTGGCTCCGGCGCGGGAATTAATAATTTGATCGACCACACGGTCGATTTCGCCGGCTCGGACGCGCCGATGAACCCGGATGAACTCGCGCGCGCGAAGGCGCCCGTCATTCATGTGCCGGCCGTGATCGGCGCGGTCTGCGTGGCATATAATGTCGCAGGCTTGTCAAGCGGACTGAAGCTTACACCGGACGCCATCGCCGGAATTTTTCTCGGAAAGATTACCTGGTGGGACGACAAAGCCATCAAGAGCCAGAACGCGGACATGAAGCTGCCGCATGTGAAAATCTTCACCGCGCACCGCTCGGACGGCTCGGGCACGACAGCCATTTTCACCGATTATCTCTCCAAAGTCAGCCCGGACTGGAAGGCGAAAGTCGGGCAGGGCAAGACGGTCAACTGGCCCGAAGGCGGCATTGGCGGTAAAGGCAACGCGGGCGTGGCCGAAGTGCTGAAACAGCACGATAACTCCATCGGCTATATCGAGCTTGCCTACGCCGAGCAAAATAAGATTGCCTACGCGAGCGTGCAAAACTCCGCCGGGAATTTCATCGCGCCGAGCGTCGATGGCGCTGCTGCTGCTGCCACGGCGTTCCCGATGCCGGACAACATGACCTCAATGATCACCAATTCTTCCGCCCCGCAAGGCTACCCGATCACCGGCTTTAGCTGGATCATCACATGGAAAGATTCCCCAAAAGGCGAGATGGTCAAGAAATTTATCTCGTGGGTGACAACGAAGGGACAAGACGATTGCAAGGCGCTGTACTATGCGCCCATTCCGCAATCCGCCGCCGCCGCCGTAGCCGCCGAGCTTACGCCGAGCACCGCAGCAAAGTAATCCGCGTGGTGTGCGCCCACCGCGGCGCACCGGCAAGTTTGGAAAAACGAGTGGCGGGCTTGGCCCGTCACTCGTTTTTTTATTGTGTTACGCGCCCACTGAAAAGGTTGGGACGGAAGGATTATGTGTCCCGGAGGGATTGCACACGTTTTTTTCGAGATTTTTTCTCGACAGGTAATAAGGGTGTTGTCAATGTCTGATACAACTCGAAGAGATACGCAACCCGCTCCGCTTCAGTGGCGAATTGGCGCTTGCCGTAGGCGGCATCGACGGCTTTATCGAGCTTTTGGTGCGCTTTCAGGAGATCGGCGGGCATCGTCAGCGGATCGTAGAGATCGGCGAGAGAGGATTCGGGGTATTTCTCACGCACGTCCAAAACCGATTGCGCGGCTTGCTCAATAGCTTCTTTCTGCTTCGCCGTCGGCGATTCGGGCCACGGGAAGTTATTATAGACAATCCCGGCCGAATAACGATAATCACTTTTCAGCCTTCCACACGTATACCTAACCCATCCCATGTGCATTAACGAATTGAGGATACCGAAGTGATACAGGCTTGCGCCTGGTATTATCATGCATAGGTTGCTGGCGATAGTTTGGGGTTTCAAAAACCCCATCGGAATGTATGGCCTACGCTCAGAGGATACGCTTGGTACGATCACATACGGACGCTCGTTGTGCGAAACAAAAGCAAATTGAGACGGTGTAGCTGCCAAATCGCGGGTAGCAGGACGTTTACTTTCCAATCTAAATTTTCTAACCAAGCCAACCCGTTCCTTAACCAATGGAAGGCTGCTTAAATCATAAGGAGAGATATTTTTAAGCCAAAGACAATAGCGCTTTATGCCATTAATATATTCTTCGGAGCCAAGAAACGGTCTGATATACGGCTTCGCTTTTGGTTCAAGTCTTATGAGTTCTCGCCTTTCTTCTTCATCTAAAATAAAATGCCCTCCATCGATGGGTTGATTTCCGAACTTCATAGCCGGGACATCACAGATTGGCGAAGATCTCCGTAGTAACAAGGCATCAGGTGCATCCGCAAGGTATGGATTGATATTTTTCGCTTCAGTCGCATGCGCCTCGCCACGAATATCGCTATAATCAAAAATCACCTTATGCGATACGTCGAAATTTGCAAATCCCTCGATCACGCAATGGACAGCCGCCATTCCTTTGGCCTCATTCCACCATTGGAATGTGCGATGTGCGAAGTGAATCTTCATTCCAAGTTTGAGAAGTTCACTCCAAAGAATTCCTGCTTGCTCACCTTGCGAAACTGAATTAGTTGAGACGAAAGACGCTACGATCTTTGTACCCTTGATATATTTCGCTGCCTTAACGTACCACGCGCAAACATAATCGAGTGTGCCTCCGCCATTCATTCCTTCAAAGGCTATAAGTGTATCGCTTTTCTGACGAGCGTTCAAAAATTTCGATCCGACAAATGGAGGGTTTCCAAGAACATAAGAGAGATTCTTCTTCGGTACCACCGTTTCCCAATCGATTGGTATAGCATTGTCATTAAGGATCGTAGGTGAGGTCATAAGTGGAATTCGGGCAAAGTGTTGTCCGAACCTTGCACCAACCATCGTGTTCATTTGGTGATCGACAAGCCAGAGCGCAACTTGTGCAATTTGAGCAGGGAATTCTTCGATTTCGATGCCAAAAAATTGATCCACATTGATGAGAAGAAGTTCACTGAGATCGAGGAGAAGCTGCTCTTCCTTATGAAGTAACCGCAAAACCTCGAACTCGAGCAGTCGTAACTCTCGATAGGCAATTACAAGGAAGTTTCCGCATCCACATGCTGGATCGAGGAATGTGATAGAACGAAGCTTCTTCTGAAACTCGGCCAGTTTTTGAGGATTACGTTTGATCTTATTAAACTCATCCCATAGCGTATCCAAGAAAAGCGGTTTTATGAGCTTCAGAATATTCTTTTCGCTCGTATAGTGCGCACCCAAATTGCGTCTGGCATTTTTGTCCATAATGGACTGAAATAAAGCGCCAAAAATAGCGGGACTGATCGTGCTCCAGTTGAGCTCGCAGCAATCGAGTAATTGCTCTCGCATTTTGCTCGTGAAAACCGCAGTGCGAAGCCGTTCGCTGAATAATGTTCCATTCACATAAGGAAATCTCGCGAGGTCTTCGTCGATATTCTTCAGCCGCTCGCCCTCTTTTGTGTTTAGAACGTCGAAAAGTTCTTGGAGTTTCGATGCTAGATCGGAGCCATCTTCGCTCGTTCTGGTTCGAATGTATTCTTCGAAAATTCCGGTCGGCATGAAGATGCCGGTGTCATCTGAAAAGAGGCAAAAGAGAAGGCGTACAAGAAATACTTCGAGCTCATGTCCGATGTAATTGCTATCGCGGAGTTCGTCGTGAAGCTTCCCCATGCGCTCCGCAGCCTGAATGTTGACGGGGTCCTGCTCTTTGTAGGTATGCGTTTCGTATCCCGCGATAAATCCGAAATGCTTAATATTGGTGGGAAAATCTTCGAGTTTGAACTCAACAATAGCATCTGTCTGATGATCGTAAAGTCTAAAATTTTCGAAATCACAAACCAACACATATTGCGGAACCTCTTTATCGGGTAAAGTGAGAATATAATCCTTTGCTTGCTTATAAGCTTCATTAAGGTCTCTTCCCCTCGATTTATGCTCGACAAGTAGTTTGCCTTTCCACAATAGATCAACAAAGCCGGTCTTACCATCAAACTTCCTAACTTTATATTCGAATGAAGCGATGCGGTAACGAGTAATTCCGAAAACTTTGAAGAAAGCATCGAGAAAAGATTTCGCGTCCGCGTCTTCGGATGACGCATCCTCCCACTCGCGTGAGAATTGTACGGCGCGGTCGCGAATTTCATTCCATGATAAAGGCATTGAAAGTAGAACGCACGAAATTGTTTAATCGCTTCCGGGTTGTGTCATTCCTTCAGGGACTGTCGGGCTGGAAGCGCCGACCTACGCGAAATAAAATTTCGAATTTCATGGCGTCTCGGGAAAATTGCCGTATATTAGGTGGTGCGGTGATGGGCACCCTATCGGGCAAAGATGAAAGATGAAAGATGAAATATAAAAGATGAAAGATGGACCACGATTTACAGGATTCTCAGGATCGGGAATCATGGGTTTCTATATGAAAGAAGATGCATAAGTTCATGAAAAAGATTATGAATATTAATCGTATATGTGAAGAAAAGTAGTTTTCAATAAGACAAACTGTAGAAATCGGCTCGGAAACACCATTTTTACATAGTACATAGGATGAGATTAACGCCGCTTAAGAATTTGTCATACGCCCTCGCTTAAACTTTTTGGAGGTCCGAATGCTCTATCCTTCAGTTTTAAGGAATTCAAACCGTCAATAACTAAATCAAAAACAGATTATGAACTACCTCCAACAACTGAACATCTTACACGCCTATTGGAAAAGCGGCGCTTTCCGTGGCAGCCTTTTCGGAATCATCGGCGCGCTGACGCTCAGTGCATCCGCCGCAATGCTTTCGAGCTGTGCCCAGCAATCGACTTCGCCATCCTCTAATACGGAAGCGGGCCTTTCGGACGCGGCGCAGGCGAGTAACTCCAGCGATGCATCGGACATTCTTGCTGCCTCCGTTGGCACAAGCACCGGCGGTTCCGGAATGGTTTTCTCGGACGCGATGACACTCGCCAAAGGCGGGGTTATTGCTGACGCGATCGTTAAAGTTACCGCCAACGATACCATTCACTCCGCAACCGTGACGCGCACGAAGAGCAAAAACAATTACGATTACTCCGGCACATGGACGCATACCTGGACCTTCTACGATGCGAGCGGCAATGCGATGCCTACGTTCGTCAAGGGACAGACGGATAAGATCGTGATTACGTCGCATGGGCAGCATACGGTAGGAACGCCGCGCGTGGGCTTAGACGATTCCTCGAGTGGGACGTGGACGATCTCGAACCTCATCTCGGAACCCGATTCCGCTACGCTGAACGGCACGCTTACTCGCGCCGGCGAAACGACGAGGCTCCTGAGCGGCAAGTCATACACGCACTCGTTCACGATGAACTGGACGAACGACGTTCTTGTCAAAGTCTATGATCCTATTGTGGCCGACAGCGTGACGTATCTCCTCGGCAATGGCTCGAGCGATTTCAATGCCGTTGGTTTCCGGGACAGCACGTTTTCGCGGCAGGTTAATTTCGTCTTCAATGGCGATGGCACCGCGACGCTCACGATCACCCGCACGAGCGGCAACGGAAAGACGGATACGTTTACGATCAATGTCCGGTATGGCATTTGGCTGCGCGTAGGATAATGATTCATTCCAACAATCTTGATAAAAAAGGCCGGCGCAAACGCCGGCCTTTGGTTGTTCTGCATGAGGATGTTTCGAAATCTTCCGCCGCTGTGCAAAGGAATTATTATCGCGCTCGTGGGTTCGGCGCTGCTTTCGCTCGCCATTCCGGGAATTATGATTTCGGCGGTGCCGCTTTACCCACAGCTTCTCACGCGGGGTTTGCAAGCGTGGCGGCTGGTGACGTATCCCTTTTTCGTGCTCGCCTCGATGCGAGGGCTGCTCTCGGCGATTTTCAACTTGCTCTGGACAGGAATCATTATTGCGATGTTTGGCGGCGAGCTGGAAACAATCGTTCATACGAAGCGGCTTACGATTTCGCTTGTAGTTACCATCGTTGCCGGCGGGTTGATTTTTTCTCTTCTCAGTCCCGATGGTGCGCTTGCCGGGCCGTCCATCATCACGATGTTTTTGCTCGGCGGCTTTGCCTATCTATGGCCGAAGCGGGAGATTTCGGTGCTCGGACTCTTTTGGGTGAAGGCGTGGGTGATTGCGCTGGCGGTTTTTATTCTTTCCATCATCCCCATGACGGGCATGAGGCTCGATGCGAGCGCAGCGAATCTCTTCGGCCCGGTCTTCGGCGCGATGGGAGCGATTATTTGTTTTCATATCATGTATCGGCAGTATCGTTTTGGCCGCGCGTTTCTTAACCGGTCGGAAGATGTGCTAAAACGCAAGACCACCCCCCGGCCACTTCCTTCTAAAGGAGGGGGGGCAAATAAGGCCATCGAAGAACGGATCGATGCCATTCTGGATAAAATCGCAAGCAGTGGAATGCAGAGTCTTTCGAAAGACGAGCGGGAATTTTTGCTGAGGAATAGCCGATAGCATTGTGTATAAGGAAACTCTCAGTAAGTCCAGAATGTCATCCTGAGCGGAGTTCGGTGCAGCGAAGCGGAACCGAACGGAGTCGAAGGATCTCGTGTAGTTTGNNACGGAGTCGAAGGATCTCGTGTAGTACAGGAGATTCTTCGACTCCGCAAATCTCCCGCGCGTGACCGATCATGCGCGCTTCGCTACGATTTGCTCCGCTCAGAATGACAAAATTTCTTATTCCGCGTAATCTAGGTTCTTCTATGACTTTTCAACGTGCGCTCGCCTGGAGCATTACCTGGATTGGACTTTCGCTGCTTGTTGCGCTGGGGATCGATTATTATTTCGGCAGCGGTCCGGCGCAGGCGTTCCTCACCGGCTACGCGCTCGAAAAGGCGCTCTCGATCGACAACCTGTTTGTGTTTTTTATGATCTTCTCGTACTTCGGGATCAAGCGAGAAGCGCAGCGCCGGGCCTTGAATTTTGGATTACTCGGGGTTATTGTGCTGCGTGGAATTCTCATCTTTTCCGGTATGGCGCTCGTGAAGCGCTTTGAGTGGATCATGTATTTCTTCGGCGCGATTGTAATCTACACCGGCTTTGTCATGGCCTTTGCGGGCGAGCACTCATTCGATCCCTCCAAAAGCCGTATCGTGAAACTCGCTTCGCGGCTCATCCCGGTTTCGAAGAGCTTTAACGGAAGCCGCTTCTTCACCGTCGAAATGGGACGCAGGGTTGCGACGCCGCTATTACTTGTGGTGGTAGTGATTGAAATCATGGACGTTCTTTTCGCTGTCGATAGCATTCCGGCGATTTTTTCCGTAACGCGCAATCCCTTCATCATTTATGCTTCGAATATTTTGGCGGTGCTCGGTCTTCGCTCACTTTATTTTCTTCTTGTGAAAGCGCATGATGCGTTTCGCTTTGTGAAGCAAGGGATCGGGCTGATCCTTTGGTTCATCGGCGTAAAAATGATCGTTCCCTCTTTCTGGCCAAACGTCGTTATCAGCAATACGCTTGCGCTTGGGGTGGTGATTAGCGTGTTGATTGTTGCTATTGTGCTTTCCTTGATGATTAAAAAGCCAGAGACGAATGCTGCATAGTTGGACGAATGGGGCGGCTGGGACGGATGGGCGTTCCCGAAAGGGGATTGTCGTGGCAATCCTTATTTGCGCGATTATTTTTTCCTGCACGCTGACCTATCCCTTCAATAACGATAACGCGCTTTATGCCTATATGGCGGATCTTGCGTTGAAAGGGCATTTGCCTTACATCGGATCGTGGGACCAAAATTTTCCGGGAATTATCCTCATTCATGCGGCGCAGATTCTTGTGAGTGGCCATTCGCAGGTTGCGTTTCACGTCTTCGATATTCTTC
The DNA here is from genome assembly GCA_003151825.1 of Ignavibacteriota bacterium. GTDB lineage: Bacteria > Bacteroidota > Ignavibacteria > Palsa-1295 > Palsa-1295 > PALSA-1295. The sequence goes on along the minus strand of PLYO01000045.1, from coordinate 57,849 downwards.
TTCAACTGGTTGGGAGCTTTTTTTTGATCCGGATAGGCGAGCGGCTTTACGATATTCGCGCAGGGATGCTTGCAGCAGTGCTTGCCGCGCTCTATTACGTGCAGCAAGGACTTTGGATGGCTGGCGAGCGGGATACCTACGTTTCGATCATACTGGTCGCGGCGTTTTATCTCGCGCTGGACAGAAAGAAGCCGCTTCTCGTGGGATTCTTGTGTTCGATGACATTCCTTTTCCGGCCAACGTATGCGCCGTATGGGATCATATTTTTCTTTTGGTATTTTTCTGGGGCTGCTTTGTCTGGCAAAAGCTCGCGCAGAAAGTGGTTGAAATTTTGCGCTGGCGTTTTAGTTACTTTTGTCGCGTTTGTCCTATTGTATGCTGCGCTCGGTGGCGTAAAAGATTTTTGGGATGCAACGATTCTTTTCAATCTCAAAGTGTATGGTGGCGCTGGGGCGTCGTTCAATTTTTGGGAACCCGTGCGGTTTTATGCTATTTCACTTCTTGCCGTTGCGTTTGCTATAGTGTACGCGTGGAAAAAAGATAGATCGGTGTTTTATCTCTGTGCCGCGCTTTTTGCGGCGAGCATTTTTTCGCTGCTAATACTTTATCGGCACAGCGTTTACCATTATCATCCGGCGATGACGTTGTTTTTGCTTCTTTCGGCGGTTGGATGGTTGCGAATCGCTGACTTGCTGCATTTAAAATGGGGCGGGATGCGCCTTGATCTTGCTTCACTTGTTGTTCTATTCTTCATATTTCAAACGTTACGGGGAAATACCATTTATCACGTCCTTACCGATATTGTGAATGGTCGAATTCATTCCATAGGAGAATCCTACGATCGCTACGAGCCGTCCCAGGAATTCGGAGTACGCGTCCAAACGGAAGTGGGCGATTATCTGATCGCGCACACGCATCCGAACGATACCGTTCAAATGTTCGGGCCATATAGCTATCCTGAGTACCGCGCGGGACTGCTTACCACGAGCCGGTTTCAGACGCTTCATGCGATCACAATGAGAGGAGAAAACGATAGCTTGCAGTCATTTCAACTGACATGGCGCGCGGAATATATGGACGACATGCGCCATGCGAAACCCGTTTATTTTATCGTGTGCGACGCGCCAGAGGCGTTCCGGCAGTATTATGGCGGCCGTTTGGGGCACGAAATTCTTCGGAATGATTTTATGGAACTTGGGAGCTGGCTCGATTCCAATTATTTTCCTGAAACGAAGTTCGGCGCTTTTACTTTATATAGACTTCGCTAAGTCCTGTTAGATACATGCCAGCCACGTCAATTTCCATCGTGATGCCGATTTACAACGAAGAGGCTCTATTACCGGAGCTGCTCGAACGGATGACGCGCGTCCTCGACCGGCTCGAACGGGAATTTTCTCTCGGGAGCGAATGGGTGCTTGTCAACGATGGCTCGCGCGACCGTTCGCTGGAAACCCTCTCGAATTTCGCCGCGCGAGAATCGCGCATGACCATTATCGATCTCTCGCGAAACTTTGGGCATCAATCCGCCATCCAGGCAGGATTGGAATATGCCACCGGGGGCGCCGTCATTATCATGGACGGCGACTTGCAAGACCCTCCGGAATTAATTCCCGAACTCGTCTGCTCGTGGCAGGCGGGAAATAAAGTCGTTGTGGCGAAGCGGCGCTCGCGCGCGGAGCGAGGAGTGAAGGGAATGCTCTTCGCGCTTTTTCACGCAATGCTTGCGCGATTGAGCGATATGAAAATGGAAACTGGCAGCGGCGTATTCGGCTTGCTCGACCGCCGCGCGGTGAACGATCTCTTGAAGTTGCACGAGCGCAATCGGTTTCTGCCGGGGTTGCGCACATGGGTAGGATATACGCAAGCGAATGTGCTTTACGATCGCGAAGAGCGCGCCGCCGGCAAGCCCAAGCAAAGCTTTACGCGCCTTGTGCGCTATGCGTTCGACGCGATCTTCAGCTTTAGTTTAAAGCCTCTTCGCGCCATCTGGACGCTCGGTTTCATTGTGAGCACTTTTTCCTTCCTCTATGCGCTCTTTTTAATCGTCATGCGCATGTTCCATATCAATGTAGTCGCTGGGTTTACGACGCCGACCGTTGCTATTTTACTTTTGGGCGGCATTCAGCTTATCTCGATTGGGATTTTGGGTGAATATCTCGGGCGCATCTACGATGAGGTCAAACAGCGGCCGCATTATGTTATTAACGAAATCATTCGTGCGCCGAAATCCGATACTCGTTGATTCATGCAACTCGAAGAATACGATGCGCTGGAAAAAGTCGAGCGCGAGCACTGGTTTTACAAGGGCAAGCGCATGCTGGTCGAGTATTGGATCGAGCGCGCCGCACAGCTTTCAAGCGGTGACCGTATTGTCGATTGTGGAGCGGGAACCGGGGAATTAGTTCGGGAACTTAGAGATCGCTATGGGCCATTCGGCATTTCTGTGGTTGGGATCGAATACGTTGAAGAAGCACGAAAGCTTGCCAAAGAGTGCAAAGAAATAGAACTGCTCGAAGGATCTATCCTCGATCTTCCACTAAGAGACGCAATGAGCCAGGTAACGATTGCGCTCGACGTGCTGGAGCATGTGGAAGATGATAAATTGGCGTTTTCCGAACTTCTGCGAATAACAAAGCCCGGCGGCATTATCATTATTAATGTTCCAGCATTTATGAGCCTTTGGAGCGATTGGGATGTTTCACTTGGCCATTTCCGCAGATATTCAAAACCCTCGTTCCGAGCCATACTTGCGCCGCATGAGAGGGAGTTCCAAATGCTGCATTTCGATTATGCGAATGCATTTGCGTTCCTTCCCATTCTCGGGCTTCGAAATCTCTCGCGTCTCTTCAAGATCAAGCTGCGTTTTGAAGACCGCATCCCCTCGCCGCCTATGAATAAATTGTTGCTCGATCTTTTCGTTGGGCCGAGCCAGACATCCTGGTTTCATCCGCCGTTTGGTTCCTCGCTCTTTTGTGTTTTGAAAAAACGATGACACTCGAACGCATTACCCGATGGCTTGCGATTGCGCTCGGAATAGCGTTCCTCGCGCTCGTCTTGGCGCTTTCCATCATGCGGCTTGCGTATCCGTATGAGGTCGAGTGGATGGAGGGTGCCATGCTGGACCATGTCGTTCGCATACTAAGCGACAAGCCGATTTACGCAGCCCCTTCGATTGATTTCATTCCCTGGCTCTACCCACCCGCCTACTATTATGTAATTGCAGGCGTGGCGAAGATCGTCGGCATTGGCTTTTTTGCTGGAAGGATTATTTCAGTCATTTCTACGCTACTAATAGCGTTCCTTATGGGCTGGATGGTTCAGCGCATTACCAAAAATCGCGTATTTGCATTCTTAACCGTCGCGCTGTATTTTGCTACATACCACGCGACGGGTTATTATTTCGATATCGTGCGGAACGATGCGTTCTTCACGATGATAATAGTAGTAGTCGCATTCATAGCAATTCAAACGCGGGGAGCAGTGCTTCCAGCCTGCTTCTGCGCGGTCTTATTTTCAATTGCATTTCTGACGAAACAACAAGCGATCTTTTTTCTCCCACCACTCGCGTTATGGTTTTGGCTGCGTGACAAAAAAGCTGGAATTATATTTACGGTTGGCGCGGTAATCCTTATTATCGTTTCGCTTATCGCGTTGAACGCCACAACGCACGGGTGGTCCACATTTTATATGTTCACGATCCCGAACGCGAAGCGAGCGGATTTCTCCGTCATTCGCATGTTCGATGTGTTCCCGAATTTCGCCTTCGGACCGTTTGCACTGTCTTCCCTCGCGCTGATACTACTCCCCCTCCTTTTCAAGGAAGGGGGCAGGGGGTGGTTGCGCGCCTTTTTTAAAAGTGATACTGGATTAATCGTAATGATGGCCCTCGCCGCGCTTGCCGCCGGAGCCGTGAGCCTCGGCAACGAAGGCGGCGACCGCAATGTGATGATGCCCTTCGCGGCGTTTGTCGTGCCGCTATTGCCTATCGCGCTCTATGAAATCCGTGTTGGGAAGCCGGAGTTTTCGCGATATATTTTTCTTCCGATTTTATTCCAATTTGCCGCGCTGTACTTCAATCCGCTCTCGGAAAAAATGGTAATCGCGAGCGCCCATCAGAGGGCCGGCGGCGACGCATTCGTGGCAAAGTTACGCACAATGCCGGGCGAAGTGTATATTCCATATCATGGGTACATCCTGCGGCAGGCGGGGAAGGCTTCACATGCACAACTGCTTGCCATGCTCGATGTGCTCCGCGTGCATGATACCACTGGAGCGCGTCTCCAGTCTGATTTCGATTCCGCCTTCGCGCGGCACCGGTTCAGCGCAGTCATTATGGAGGAATGCCCGCTCATTCCATGCGATTCCGTCGCGCACTACACGCTCGGGGGACGTATGATCGCCGAGCCGAATGTCATGCTTACCCGCTTTGGCGGCGAAGCGACGCGGCCGGAATTTATCTTTGTGCCGAAACAGTTGAAATGAGGTCGGGATTTATTTCACTCGGATTCTTCTTTAAAAGAGATATTTCCTTTTTTGCCCGATGCGTCCTGTAGATTTATCGATCGTCATCGCCGTCTATAACGAGCAGGAAGTGCTCGCGGAACTCGAGCGCCGTCTTACGGCCGCGCTTCGAGCGATGGGGAAATCCTACGAGATTATTCTCGTCGATGACGGTTCCCGCGATGAATCGCTCCCACTACTTTTGCGGCTCCAGGGCGGCGATCCCGAGCATATCAGAGTCCTCAGCTTCACGCGAAATTTCGGTCATCATATTGCGCTCACCGCCGGTCTCGATCATGCAAAAGGTGATGTCATTGTGATGATGGACGCCGATTTGCAGGATCAGCCGGAAGAAATTCCGAAGCTCCTCGCAAAGCTAAATGAAGGCTATGATGTCGTATGGGGCGAGCGCGAGACGCGGCAATTCCGGTGGTATAAAAATCTTTCGTCGAAGCTATTTCTCTGGCTGATGAATAGCGTGGCGCGTTCGGAAGTGCATCTCGATTCGAGTATTTTTCGCGCTATGCGCCGCGAAGTCGCCGACGATCTTCGCCAAATGCGAGAGAAGGCGCGCTACCTGCCGGGACTCGTGCGCTGGATTGGTTACAAGCAAACGAGCGTACCCGTCGTGCATGGCAAGCGATTTGCCGGGCAGACGAAATACTCATTCTGGCGTCTCATCAAGCTCGCGCTTAGCACGGCGACGAGTTTCAGCGCCGCGCCGCTGCAATTTGCGACCGTTGCCGGAATGTCCACTGCTGCGCTGGCAACGCTTGCTGTCGTCTATATCCTGATTCGCAAAATGCTGGGCGGCTATGCAGTTCCCGGCTATGCCTCGATCATGATCGCGATCTTTTTCTTCGGCGCGCTACAGCTTATTGTCATCGGGCTGATGGGCGAGTATATCAGCCGCATCTATCGGGAAGCACAGGGAAGGCCGCTGTATCTGCTGCGCGATTTAGAGACGGGTTCCGGGCACCGGGTTCCGGGTTCCGGGTATGGAGTATCGGTGGAACCGGCAAGAACGCTATCGTCGCTTTCGGACTCGGAACGAAATGAATTGTTAAAAGCCATAGAGCGTGATTCGCGGCTACCGATGTCGAAGATTTTTTCCGGTAAGCTCGCCAATTATCATTTCGCCCAGTGGGAAAAGTTCGATCCGTATGTTTTTATCGAGCGAAACGGCAATGGAATTTCTGCCGTCTGTTTCCTTTCTGAATTAGCGTGGGATACGCGCGTGCTTGGCATTCCATCCGGAAGGATTTTGTATGCGAACGCATTTGGTGGCGCGGTGGAATTATTCCGAATTAACGCGCTGAAAACTGTCCTGGGTAACTGTCTCGATGTTGCGCGTGCGAAAAAACTTCGATTGCTCGATGCGCGGATATCCAGCGAGGACCTTTTCGTCACGCGCGCGTTCGAAGCGGCGGGATTTCATCTTGTCGATGTGTTGCTCACGCTGGGCGCGTCACGCGCGAAATTCGGCCGCATGCTCGGCGAAGGAAGTTATACGCGGGTTGGCGATTCTATCCAATTCGGCAATGGAATAAGCATCCGCCCGATGCGTTTGGAAGATGAAGCTGCGCTTGCTCGGATTTCCGCATCATCATTCGGAGATCATACCATGATTCAGGATCGCTTCTTCCTCGAACCGATAATCGCCGAAGATCGCGCTCGTAAATTATTTGAAGAGTGGTTCCAAACGCTCGCGCGAAAACATGCGGAGGGTAAGGCGACCATCCTTGTTTCGGAGTTGAATGGAGTGGCCTGCGGCTATCTCGCCATGGAGCCGATGTCTGCGCCGGGCGGTGGTACATGGCTGAGGGATTCGCTGAATGCCGTAGCCGAAGAATCGCGTGGGCGCGGCGTGTATCGTGCGCTCGTGCTTGGTGCCTTCGAATACGCATGGGAGCATGGTGCTGCGGGATTGTTCACGAAAACCCAAGCATCCACCAATCGTGTTGTCAATTCTTGGCTGCACTTAGGAGGGGATGTTTTGGAAAGTGCTGCAACGCTGCACTGGACTAATTAATTACGAATTACGAATGCAAGACTCAAGAGTTTGTCACCATCATTCCGGCTTATATGCCCCACTTTGTAATTTGAAATTCGTAATTTAGAATCTCCATGTCCAAAACCATTCTCATCACCGGCGGAGCCGGATTTATCGGAAGCAATTTCCTCGAGTATGTATTCCGCAAGTATCCGGAATACCATCTCATCGTGCTCGATGCGCTGACGTACGCGGGCTCCCCGGATAACATTCCCGACGATATTAAATCGTCGAAGCGATTCGAATTTTGGTACGGCAATGTCACGAATGACGATTTGGTAAGCCAACTCGTCGGCCGCTCCGATATTGTGGTCCATTTTGCGGCCGAGAGCCATGTAGCCCGCTCGATCTTCGACAACAAAATTTTTTATGTGACCGACGTGCTCGGCACACAAGCCGTTGCGAATGCATGTACGCGAAAGAAGGATTTGGATCGATTCATCCATATCTCGACGAGCGAAGTGTATGGCACGGCGCTTACGTCTCCGATGACGGAAGAGCACCCGCTCAACCCACTTTCGCCTTACGCGAGCGCGAAGGCAGGCGCGGATCGGCTTGTCTATTCTTATATTGCAAGCTATAAAATTCCGGCGTGTATTTTGCGGCCATTCAATCAATATGGTCCGAAACAGCATTTGGAAAAAGTTATTCCTCGTTTCATTACAAGCGCGCTGCTCGATGAGCCGCTCACCGTTCACGGCTCAGGTCATGCCTTGCGCGATTGGCTTTATGTGCAGGATACATGCGAGCGCATCGACAAAGTGATGCATGCGCCGATTGAAAAAATTCAGGGCGAAGTATTCAATCTCGGTTCCGGTTTCGAGCTCGATGTGTTAAGCATAGCGAAATTGGTGCTCGAAATTTTAAAAAAGCCGGACGATCTCATTTCCTATATTGGAAACAGGCCGGGGCAAGTCGATCGGCATATTTCTTCAACCACAAAAGCGAGTGAAGTTTTGGGAATTAAGCCGGGCCGTTCGTTCGAGGATGGCTTGGAAGAGACGATTGCGTGGTATCAAACGCATCGCGCGTGGTGGGAAAAACTTCTCTGGATGCGGCACGTCCCGATTATAACCGAAAGTGGAAAAGTCGAATATCATTGAGGATCCGTTCGAGGAGTCCATTCCTTTTTTCGAAGGAGCGTCAACCCTTCGCAAGAAGAAGTCTCTTACGCTTTCTGTTCCGCTGCGGCTGGAAGCATTAGTGGCGGTCGTTCTCGCGATGGCCGTGCTTGTGTTCCTTGCCATGAGCGCGCACACGCTCTACCGATTCCCGGTCCCGGATAGTTACCGCTGGTATGGCGACGAAACCTGGATGCTGCTTGCTTGGAAGAGCCTTCTGGCGCATGGCAGCATGACCGTGCCGATTGCGCTGGAATCCACGCTTACAAAAGCTCCCGGCCTTTTGCTCGGTTCGAGTTGGTTCACGGCGTTGTGGTACGGCCTGCCACAACTCTTAGCTCCCTCCCGCGTCGATCCGGTTTCGATTGGGCGGACGGTTACGTTTGTGTTCGCAATATTTACGCTGCTGGGGATCGGTTTGGCGGGTTACCGGCTCCGGTTTTCGGCCTCGATAACTACGCTCTCGATGGCGCTGCTTGCCACGACCCACGCCTTCACCTTCGCTTCGCATAGTGTGCGTTACGACATCATAACGGGTTTCGCCGTGGCTGCCTTTATTGCATTCTTTGCAGTTCGCGCGTATGACGATTCTTCGAATCGTAGGCGCGGTCCCGGTTTCGCGTTTTGGCTTGGTTTCGCCTCGCTCTTGGTGGGGCTTACCGTTAGCCCTCACGCCGGGACACTCTTGTTTCTTTCAACGATTTTCATGGCATGGTATTTTGGCGCTTTTCGAAATATTTGGAACGTTCTTTCGCTTCTTGCCGGCGTGGTCATTGCATTCGGTGTGCTTGCCGCAGCCTATCTTGCGGCCAATCATCACTTAGCCGTGATGGGCATCGGGGCCGGCGCTAATCAGGCGAGCGATTATTTCGGCCACTTACCGCTTCTCTCGTGGTCCGCTGAGCGGCAACAGCTCGCCACGAAGCTCTATTATTTATGGCATGAGGCGCCAGCCTTTGCGATTGCGCTGCCGCTCATCGCGCTCTCGGAAATTGCGTTACTTGCACGAAAGCAGAAGCATACAGGCGCGCGCTTTCTAACATCGTGTCTTGTGCTGGTGCTTGTGAGCGCGGCGTTTTTTGAAAGCGCTCTGCCTTATTCCTTAAGCTATTACCTTCCACTCGCGGCCTTGACGCTCGCCGCACATGCACGCGAGTGGGCAAAAGGACTTTGGCTGCGTCCGCTTATCGCCATCGTTTCTCTTACCGTGGTGGCGGAGATTTTCGTCACCTGGCTGCCGGAGCTTAACAATGCAGGCCGCTTGGGCGACCGGATCGATCAAGCGAATACGGCCACCATTCAGGCGGCCATCGAGGAAGCGGGTCGGGAATGGGAACTGGGCGCTCCGAATCCGCAGTGGGGGAACGATCATCCACTCTTTCTCGCGCAAGCTCCTGCGGTACACGAACTGTTACGCGACACGACGCTCCGCGTCATGAGTGAGTCATTCCTCTTTTTTCCGCTTCGGCGGGTGAGTGATCCTGCACTGGAATCGCCCGACACGCTAATGGCTCGCGCGGGAGTGAATTACGTGATGGTTTACAATAAACTCACGATGCCTGAATACGAAGCGGCCCTCCAGCGATGGAAACCTATTTTTTCGCGTAGCGGGCCGCTGCTTGACCGCGCGGTCGATTATTTCCACGATACGACGAGCGAGCTTGACACACTGATGCTCTATCAACGATAGTTGGAATGAAACAATGGTTTCCCAATCCGGCAGGCGGATAAACGCCGCCACAGAAATCGTTCTTGCCCTCCTGATTATGGCCGTGCTTGCCGATCAGGCGCGGTTTCTTTTTGTCTATCCCGTGCCGGACACGGGTATGTGGTTTGGCGACGAGACGTGGACGATGCTCGCTGTGCGCGCGCTTGTTCGTACCGGCGTGGCGCGTCTTCCAGAAGCTCTGGGTTCTTCACTTGTGCATTCGAATGGACTGATTAATGGAAGCATCTGGCTTTCGGGGTTAGTCTATGGTATTCCGGCAGCAATTTTTTCGCACGTTACGAGTCCCGTTGCGATTGGTCGCATTATCACATTTTTACTTTCACTTATTGTGCTCTTCTTCGTATATCGTTGCTCTCGCCGGCTTGATGCATCGCCGGTTGCTTCCCTGGTTGGAGTGTTCGCGCTTGTTATTTCTAATGTGTTTTATTTTTCGAGTCACTCCGCGCGGCTCGATATGGTAACCGGCTTAGCGGTATTGCTCTATTTTTTTCTTCTCATTATTGTTTTTAAACGCTTTGAAACTGGCGCATTGCGCGAATGGTGGGCTTTCGTGCTCCCGTTCCTTGCAGCGCTCTCACTCACTGTTTATGTTCACGTGCCGGCTCTCCTCGCGCTGCCGATGATCTATTCGCTGTGGCGGCTCGGGGCTTTTAGGGCGTGGCAAACAAGCGTGTTCGCTATCGCTGGTCTTTTATCTGGCGTTATTCTTTTGGGAAGTATTTACTGGCTCACAACCGGTTCGCTCGACTTGCTCGGAAAAGGGTACAACCAATATTACAATGTCGCGAACTCGCTGCCGGTGCTGCATCTGTTTTCCTGGCGCGTGCAGAGAATTAATACCCTTGACCGGGCCGTGCAAATGTGGGAAGTAGCGTGGCCGATCGTTATCATCCTTGTGCTCGGTAGTGGCATACGTATGTGGAAACGAAGTTCCTTCCATCGAATAGAGCGGTTTTTCTTTATCAATGCTGTTCTGTTATTTTTTGGATGGATGCTCTTCGGCGGTCCGGCCGTGTTCTACAATATTCATGTTATGCCTGTAGCGGCAGTATGTTGCGTGGCATTGATAGCGCCGGTATTTCAGCGCAAGCCAAGCAGAAGCGCCGGATGGAGTGTTGTTCTTATCATCCTTATCGTTGCAGTTGTGACTATTGCCTCGCAGGAACGGCGCGGGGACGTGGGCAAGCGGCTCGTAATGGAAAATAAATCGGCGATTCACACGCTCATCGAACCAATTGCTTCCCAGGCAAATCCACCGCTTATTCTTGCCGATGAACCGGCAGAAAATCAGGTTGCCGGTAATTCGAACGTTCGATTGATGACGAACCACTTGCTACTCTTTGGCGAAGCGAATAAACCGCTCCCGGATATTTTACGAGAAGAGCATGCCCATTATCTGCTATTATATTCTAATGCTCACTGGCGAAGCCCCTTCCGGCGGATTGCGGACTCGCTCTATACGTTCATCGGCGAGCGCGTGGGCACGCTCACCGATCTGGCAAGGACTTACGATGAGCCACATTGGAATGAGTTCGATACGTTACGCCTTTACCAAGCGAAGTAATGGCGACTGAATTCTCGATCGCTCGGCTGGAACGCGTTGCTGCCGCATTCATCGCGACGCTTGTGGTGATTGTGCTCGCCCTACAGGCGCGGTTACTTTATATATTCCCGCAGCCCGACGGCGCGCGCTGGTGGGGCGATGAGACCGGCCAAATGCTCGAACTTCGGACTGAATTGCAGGATGGCTACGCGCGCATTCCGACCGCGTTCGGTTCAAGTGTCGCGATTACGAACGGTCTTGTGCGCGGAAATTCCTGGCTTGCCGCGGCGCTGTACGGCGTGCCCGTGCTTGTCTTCTCGCATGTTGCAAATGTTGTTGTTATCGGCAGGACCGTTACATTTGCACTCTCGATGGTATTGCTTTTTATGATGTATGCGATCATGCGTGCATCGGATGTTTCGCGCGTTCTTGCACTTTTCGCATTGCTGTTACTCGTGACGACACGAAGCTTTTTTTTCGCAAGCCACGCGGCGCGTTTAGATGTTGCGGCAAGTATTGCTGTTCTCGCGTTTGCGTGGTATCTCTCTTCACGATATGACGCGCTAAAACAAGAGCGATGGAAGCCATCGTCGCTATGGTATTTCTGTTACGGTGCTGCCGTAGTATTGTTTGCAACGCTTTCCATTCATCTTCTCACGCTGCTTGGCGTGCTATCGTTCTATATGTTTTGGCGATTCGGAACTTTTCGAAAGCCGTCCGCAATCGTTTGGGTAGCCGCCGGCGCGGCAACGATACTTGGACTTTTGCTCGGCGTGTATGCTATTGCAGGTGCGCCGTTTTCTTTTTATAGCCCATCTTCCGCGCCGAATCAATTTCAAAGCGTCGCGGCAGAACTGCCGATCCTTCGTCCATTTTCGCGCTCGGTGCAGTTCGCGAATATGATCGAGCGTGTTCACGGATTGTGGGCTGAAGCTCCTGCATTCTTGATTCTTGTTTTCATCGGGATTGTCCTGCGCTTAACAGCGCGTTCTTCTGTCCAGAAATCCAATCGAGGGGCGTGGCTTTCCGGCGCGGCTATCGTCATCGCTGTTGCATGGCTGCTCTTTCAAAGCCCCGCGCTTTATTATTATGTTCAGGTGCTGCCGCTCTTTATCGTCGCGATGGTAATTGGCATTTCAAAGAGATGGAAATTAAGCGTTCCCGTACTTTCGATAATGGCTGGGATTGCAATCGTTCTTGGTTACTTCGGATTTACCGATACGATTCGTGCGAGCCGCGTGGCCGAAACGATCGAGCGAGGAAATCATGCCGCGCTGGTGGATGCGCTCGCCATTATCGACAAGAGCGCTGTAACATCGAAGGCGCCGCTTATCCTCGCGCAAAATCCGGCGATTGCCATGCTCGAACACGATAGCAGCGTGCGGCTTATGACGGCCCATCTCGTAAGCTTTCCTGTTTCGAGCGAACCCATCGCGAAGGTGTTGCGAAATCTCAACGTGCAATATATTTTGCTTTATGCCGCGCATGATGGCTCGATTTATTCGGCGGAGTATCATGCGCTGCACCCGCTCGCGGATAGCATTGGGACCATCGTTCTTCGAAAATCCGGAATCCTTTTCGATGTTCACCGGGATTATTTCACGCCGGATGCGTTAAGTGAGAATAGTGCGCAGGATACGTTGATCTTATATAAACTGCCGTCCATTGTTCGCTAAGTATTCGTCTTTTCTAACTCGAAGCGAGGAAATAGTATTTTCCGTATTACTCGCGCTCGCCGCGTCCGTATTTCTGCTCGATTTGCTCTCGCTTTATTCGACTCCCGTGCCTGATTCCTATTTCTGGTGGGGCGACGAGAGCTGGCTCATGCTCGAATTCCGCAATCAAATGATGCACGGCGTTTTTCAGCATCCCTATGCGCTTGCTTCGAGCCTCGCGCATGGGAGCGGAATTATTTTTGGCAATATGTGGGTCCCGGCGCTATTTTATGGAGTTCCCGCCGCGCTCGTCAGCCCGGCACGGATGGATATTGTTCTTTTGGGCCGCAGCGTCACCGCGATATTCGCGTTCACGCTGCTTGTCGCGCTGTACGAGATCGTCCGAAAGCTTACTTTGGATCGGCTGCTTGCGATCTTCAGTGTTGTTTTGCTCCTCACATCGCGCTCGTTTCTACTGACAAGCCATTCGGCTCGATATGATATACTTTCGGCGCTTACAATTCTTATCGGGGTTTATTTGCTCGTGCGGGGTGGCGCGCCCAGCGTCCGCCGCTCGGTGGTGATAGGCATTCTCACCGCTGCCACGCTACTGATTACCGTTCATGTTACCTTGGCGCTTTCGCTTGCGGCGCTTGTGACGGTCATCGCGCGATCGGGAACTCGTTGGCCGCGCTCGCTCGCGGCGTTTGTTGTGGGTTTTGTTTTATTATTGATTTTACTCGCAGGGATTTCAACGATCACAGGACGAATGGTCATTCTCGGTTCTTCCGGTAGCAGTGCATTTGCGCTCAATCTCCATGATATTCCCGCGCTCCGCTTTTACTCTCGCTCCGTGCAAGTGGCAAATCTTGCACAGCGCTGGAACGAATTCCGGACGTATGCACTCGGATATATTGTCGTGTTCGCCGCGATTGTCATTCCGGCTATTATTCGATACGTTCGCAAGCGTGGACCGCTCGCCATCAGGCTGAATGTGGTAACCATTGTGCTCGTGCTGGTTTCATGGTTCGAATTCGAAAGCGCCGCGCCATCAAGTTATTTGATTTATATACTGCCGGTTCTCAGTCTTGCCGCCGGGCTTGCAATGAAACGTCTCTTAGCGGAGCAGGTCCGAACGTGGGCGATAGCGCTTGCGAGTATTGTGCTTGCCGTCTTTGCCTTCCGAGATGTGCCGGGTGTGCATGGCAAAGGATACCATTTGATGACGGCGAATGCACTGGCTGTTGGAGCCGCGCTCGGGGAAATCGAGCAGACGGATTCCGGCAAACGTCCGCTTGTGCTCGCGTTCAATCCGGCGGTCCATGAGGTGCTGCGGGACACGAACATGTGGCTCATGACGACACAATTTATCGAATATCCGACAACAAACAGGAGCGTCGATTCCGTTTTGAGGGGCGCGGGCGTGAATTACGTTTTGGTCTATGCAAGTGCGATCAAGCCGGATTACATGCGCGAAGTAGGCCCGATCCGCGCCGCGCTCACTCGTATGGCAACTCCGATATGGGAACGTTCCGGTTACTTCACCGATATTGGCCGCTCGTATTTCGATACCGCTTTGGGCGCGCCGGATACGTTGCGCCTTTATCGCTTGAATAACACCAAATGAAGACGCGGCCAGATTTTCAACGAATGCTCGCATGGCTATTGCTGGCGATGGCCGCTACGTTATTCGCAATGCAGCTTCGTTCGCTTTTTATTTTTCCGGAGCTGAATTCGTTCCGATGGTTTGGCGATGAAACGTGGCTGATGACCGAAGCAAAACAGCAAATCACGACGGGCATTGTTCGTTACCCGCTCGCCATTGGCTCTACGCTCGAACATGGAAAAGGACTCGTGCTCAGCATGACTTGGCTTTCCGCGCTCTTATATGGATTGCCCGCGTGGATTGCTGGTACGAGTCCCGTTGCTATCGGAAGAGTGGTGACGGCGGTGCTTGCGATTAGCTTGCTTGCAGTGCTCTACGGAAGCGCTCGCACGCTTGGCGCGTCGCGATGTGCTTCCACGCTCGCTATTTTGCTCCTCGTTTCCACACGTTCGTTCTTTTTTGCGAGCCATTCCGCGCGGCCCGATTTGCTCGCGGGTTTAATGGTGCTTGCTTTCGTTACGATATGCACGAAGATGCTTCATCTGGGAAAAGAGCGAAGCGCGAGATGGTGGTTCGGCTATGGAGCGATCGTTGTGTTTTTCGCATTAAGTTCATCCATTCATTTGCTCACCCTGCTTGGGCCGGTTTCGCTTTATTTTTTTTGGCGACTGGGGGGTGCAACGAAATGGAATTACGCGGCTTCCGCGTTTGGCGGAGCCGTAATTATGATGTTCATACTCGTCATCGTCTATTATAGTACGACAGGAAATATAGCGCTTTTTTCCTCATCGATCGGCCCTGTGCAATTTCATGATGTTCTTTCTTCGATTCCCATTCGGCGACCGTTTTCGCGCTCCGTGCAGATTGCGAATATTATTATTCGCTTTAAACAATTCGTTACGGAAGCGCCGCAGCTATTTCTGTTGCCGGTGTTACTGCCGTTTGTTTGGAAGCGAGCTTCGAGCGAGCGGCATACGTTTGCATCGGCTTCTCTTATCGTCCTTCTAAGCTGGCTGCTTCTCGAAGGCGCGGAGATCAATTATTCGATGCATCTGCTTCCTCTGTTTTTTCTTGGACTTGCGATCGCAGCAACCGTTATACTGAGCCAATGGAACCGCGTGGCAACTACCGTTCTTTCTGGCCTCGCCATTCTTGTTTTCATCTTTGGTTTTCGCGATAGTATAGATGCGCTCGATGCTGCATCCCGCATCGACCAGTCGAATCGGGCAGGCGTTCAAACGATCGAAGCAAAGATAGCCGCGGAGTCGCTTGGCGCCGGAAAACCTCGCGTGATGACCGAGCCGTTCGCGCTCGAAAGGCTCTCGCTGGACACGAATATAGAAATCATGACGGATCATTTTATTTCGTTCACAGCATTCGCGGAACCGCTCGATTCCTTTTTGCATCGGGAGCATGTTAATTTTGCCGTGCTTTATAATTCCCCGGTCTATCCGAAAAATCGCGTTCGGGACGATCCGTTTTATCAGGGCATTATGCGAAATGGGCAACTTGTGGCATCGTATATTGGCACAACCGGCGATATGGGCCGCGATTATTTCGATCAATCAAACTGGAAGCATGATCGATCATACGCGGATACACTGCTCCTTTTCCGCTTATCTCGATGATCAAATTTGGATCGTATAGTCCCTCGCGATGGAAGCAGGTGTCACCCATGATGGTGGGACTGGCCGGGATACTCATCGCATCGCTTGTTTGGCAATTTCGTTTGCGCTTTCCCTTCGACGATACTTTTATTTCCTTTCGATATGCCGAGCACGTTGCTTCCGGTTATGGCTTAGTCTGGAATATCGGCGGGCCGCATACGGAAGGATATACGAATTTTCTCTTTATTCTAATGCTCGCGGCGGCGAGGTTTCTCACGCCGAATCTTCTTGCCGCCGCGCAGGTGATTGGTCTCGTTTCGACGATCGTAACGGGATTTCTCATCTATGGGATTGCTTCGAAGGCGCGCGATTCAGCCGTGGGAATGCTCGCGGCGGCGTTTTATCTGCTTGCCCCGCTTACGTGGATCAACGCGCTGAGTGGAATGGAGACGAGCCTATTTGTGATGTGGACTGTGCTCGCAATCTTTTTTGCGATTCGGAACCAATTGTTCGCTGCATTCGGCGCGGTATTCTTTATCGCGCTCACGCGGCCGGAAGGGGCGCTGCTCGGACTCATAATCGTAGCTGTGGGCTTTAGCCCACGGTTTGGCACAGAACACCGTACCCTGAAGGGTACGGCTACAAAGGCTGCCATTGCATTCATGCTTACATTGGCGATGTATGCGATTTGGAAGTGGTGGTATTTCGGCGGATTGCTGCCAAATTCATTTTATGTGAAGGTGCTTGCGGGTTCCCATTCCCCGTTGCCCGGACTGCAATATGTGCGGCTGTTTTTCGAAAGCGCATTAGCGCTCGTCTTGCTCTCGTGCGGGATTCGAGGATGGCGAGATAAACTTGTGGCAATTGCGGTGCTCTGGAGCATTGCTCTGCTTATTTTTTATCTTTTCGTGCTTCCGCTCGAAGGATTGTACGACAGGTTTCTCTGGCCCGTCTTTGCCATGCTCTGTATTACGGGAGCAATAGGTACGAGGGACGTTGTCACGCGCTTACATCTGTCGTCATTTGGAATCCCGGCCGCGATTGTGCTTACAGCGCAGATTGCACTTTTGCTTGCTGCGCCACGAACGCGGCAAGCGTTAGCTGCCCATGAAGAAGTGTGGGATGCGAGCATGGACCCCATCGTCCGAGAACTAAAATTGCTTCCTCATTTCGATTCGCTTCGGCTCGCGTATGGCGATGCGGGGTATGTGGTCTATCATTCGGGAATTCGGCATATCGATATTTTTGGATTGAATGATACACGTCTGGCGCGCGCGCGATCGTTGGATGAGAAATCAGCCATCCTTCGTTCCGAACATCCGGATATTATGCTCTTGCCGATTTACGTTCGTGATAGCGGGACAGAGTGGGTGGAAGATGCGTATGGCCTTGCGCGCGAGCCTTCGTTCGAAGCAGTTGCCACTACCGAGGCATTTCCTTATACACTGGCGTGGGTTTTGAACACCAACAGCCCGTATTATCAGGATTGTAAAACGGAGCTTATTCGAACGCGGACGGATTCATCAGGCTATTTTCGTTCCCCGCCTTCGACACGATAAATTTCATGGGAACGCGTCCGGTACATTAATCGGAACAAAGTGGTGTCGCCACGAACACTTTGGTAACCGCGCGGATCGTAAGGCGGGACGCGGTAAACGGCCCATGCTATCCCATTATGGACGAGGTCATCGTGCTCCATGTTAGCGGACGAGTTGCGGATATGTGGAAAATCACGTAGATAATCTGCAAGCCCGACTTCACCCCAGCCGCCGAACGTACGTGGCGTTTGGTAGCGGAGTCCTGGGAAATAAAAATCGTAGTCATCGGTATAAATCTGGCGCGGATCGATAGGGCGTCGATCTGTTTCGAGGGATGGTTCACCCGTGTCTGCATCCCTCGATCCCTCGGGACCGCCGATGCTTGAACGAACGCCGAGCACCCGTTCGATGTGTGAGTAATCCCCGATTCGTTTTGCCTCTTGCGCTGAATAAAAAAGAAGCCCTGTCAATCCGGCGATCCAGCACATCGAAGCAACCAGAGGAATGAACCATCGGCGGAGTTCGAGCTTCGAGCCAAGCGCGGATTGCATTACCGACGCGAAGCAGGCGGCGTCCATCGGAAGTACGGTGGTGAACGCGCTTATGCTGCCGCCGATCGACATCATCGCGAGATACATAAGCGCGGCTGCCGCTAGCAGTTCGCGTTGCGGATGTATCAAGATCGCGCGCCAGCGAACGGGCCATCGGCCAAGAGCGATTACGGCAACAAATGGCGCGAGATAAAACCAATAGTGAACAAGCCAGTTGCCAGCCGAAGAGAAAAAAAGTGCGGGATTTTGCAGAATAACTTCCGCCGCGCTCGCGTGGGCAAGCGCGGGGGGATTGCTCCAATCCATGCCGTGCATCGCCCGCCAGATATTAAAACTTTGAGCGTTTTCGAAAAACCCATGCCCCGACCATACTTGAACCAATCCCTGTGCTATAACGAATGGCATCGCTCCCAGACAAAAGCCAAAAAACGTCCGAAGCCGCATCCCTTTGTGAAATAGGAGCATGGCCAGGGCAAGCGTCAGCACAAGCACGAGCACATGGGAACGAAAAATACAGCCAACTCCGACGCACGTGCCCGAAAGCAGGAAGTTCCAACGTCCGGCGCGCGTAAGCAGTAGCATTCCCGCGAGGACAAACAGCGCCGCAAGAAAATCGGGAGTCGCACTGAAAATCGCATGGATAACTGGCGGTGTAAAGAGCGCAAACGGCATCGCAATCAGAGCGGCTCGTCCAGGCACAAGACGAACGATCAGCCGGTAAACGAGTGCAGCGTACAGTGGCGTAAGCGCAATTTGGATGAGTATCATTATAAGGACCGGGTTGCCGGTCAACGACGCTGCGCGGAGGAGGAGCGGGTAGCCAATCGGAAAAAAGCCGTTGTAAAAACTTTCCGGATGGGAAATCGAAAGATGTTCTGCCTGCCATCGTAAGGCGAATACATCATTGATAAGAACGGCAAAATGCGTGCTCCATGCGGCCACGAGCAGCACGGCAGCGTAGATCACGGGCAGCCATTGACGGATGAAAATAGAATCGGTTCTGATAAGGATGAAACAATTGCGCGCGTAAGCTCATTTCATACTTCATACTTCATACTTCATACTTCATACTTCATATTCACACTTCATGCCTCGCCCACTAAAACGATTCTGGCCGCTTGCTCTGGCGCTTGCCATCGGTCTCGTGGCGCGGCTTCTGTGGCTTTCGGCCCATAGTGTGCTGCTGGACGAGGCGACCGTTGCCATTGGCGCGCGCGACATCGTTCAGAACCATACGCCGATGTGGGAGGCAATGTCCAACGCGCCGTTCGTGTGGATGATCGCGCGGCTGCTGGGCATGGCGGGACTCGCCAATGTTTTTCTGCTGCGTCTGCCCCCGGCGCTCATCGGCGCGGCTTCCATCGCGGCGATTTATTGGTTAGCTCGTCAATTGTTTGACGAAAAGATTGCCGTCGCAAGCGCGTTTCTTCTGGCGCTGCATCCCTTCGCGGTCGCGTTCAGCCGCGTTCTTTTTGCCGATCCGTTTCAAGTCTTTTTCGTGCTCTTAGGCTGCTATGGGTTCGACCGGCTTGCGATAAAACCGTGGCGAGGGAACTCGTCGCGGTGGCCGCTCCTGGCGTATCTCTGCAGCATCTGGGCATTGGCCTTCCTGATGAAATACAACGCGATTGTTCCTGGCGCACTCTGGCTGGTGAGCGGAGTGATTTCACGGCGTTATCGTCTTCTCCCGGCGTTTGTGGGATTTCTCGTGATGGCGCTCGGAGCATTCTTGACGCTTCTCCTCTGGCCCTACGACGAGCCAATCTGGCTGCTCGCGTTTATGGGGAAGGCCGGGAGTTACGGCCTGACGCAAGCGGCCCGCTATTTTGCATTTAAATTACATCTTGTATTTTTTGGAATAACGGAGATCGCGCTCGTCACGGGAATCATAGTGGCATGGGTGCTTCGGCGAAAGCGTGGGGGTGCTGATACATCGCTTCCGAATAAGCGATCTTCCAACGCGCTCCTGCATGTAACGCTGTTCCTTTTGTTGGAAATTGTCCTGTTGATTGCGCTCGGCAGAAGTTTCGAGCGGTATCTATTAGTAATCGTTCCATTCGGGTGTATGCTTCTTGCCGCGTTGTTCCGAATTGCTTGGGAACATATCGATTCGGGATTTAGATGGAGGGGCATTGCGATGCGGCTCGCAATCGTTATTGTTACGGGGATTTTCGTATTCGGCGCAGTTCAATCCTATTCAAATTATTTCGCATACTTGCGTAACGATGTCGATTACGCCGATCTTGCGCAAACGGTACTCGCTCAGGAAACTGCCGACTCTTCACGCCACGCTTTTTGGCTTGTCCCGGAACCGATCGCCGCATACTATCTTGGATACACACAGCGGTACTCGCGCGCGATCCGTCCGAATCTTGACGGGCCGACGGCCTATCAAAATTATTTCGAATTTGCAGGCGTGCCGTATGCGGATACGTGGAAGGGAGATAAAGTTCTTTCCATTCGACGGTTGGCGAGGGAGTGGGGGCTGGTGCATATCTTTACCTCACCCCATCGCTTCATGGAATCGGCAAAACGTGCAGCCGATTCCGCGAGGATGTTGCCGCGCTTGCCCGTCGTCGAATATCTGGCGAGCGATTTTGTGGGGCCGCGAGACCTGCTCATCATGCAGTCTGGCTTCATCGACCTTCAAGGCGAACCGATTTTAGAAAACATCGAGCACGAAGATGGGCCGCCGTTCATTCCCACGCTGCCGCTTGCGCGTTTTGCAGTCGCTAAAGTCTATCGGCCGGAGGGCCTTGCGGCGAACACCGATACGATGCTCGACCGGGTGCGGGCCGGGGCATGGTTGCTCACGCGCAAATAGCGCGAACAGGACTGGCACTCGGAGTTGTTCAAGGAGTATTCTCTTCGCCTGCGCGAAGCTTTTTTGAGGTACGAATTATGATGAAACGTTATGTGACTCTTTGGTCGATTCTTCTTCTAATCACGTTTCTGCTTTCCCAGACGGCAAGCGCCCGCAAACTCAAAGTCTATAGCCTGCCGAAGGGGATCGTTCCCGGCCAGCTCGGGATTATCATTTTCGAGAACCCAGATCTCGATCACGCCGTCTCGCGGGCGAAATGTACTGCCGAAAAACTTATTTCATGGATGAAATCCGATGTGCCCATCCTCCGTATCGAGCAAAACGGCAAGCAGGTCTGGACTTCGCTCGGCTCGTATCAAAGCGTGGGTGATTCGTGCATTGCGACGTTCATGGCGCCCACCATTTTTCAGGCCGGACATGCCACGCTCTTTCTCGTAAACGGAACGGAGCCAAGCATTCCCTATCCGCTCTCCATCGTGCCGAAAGCGGAAGTGAAGCTCTTCAAAGTCGATGGCGGCACGATCCATCCGCTGGCAAATTTCCGCTTGATTGGCGATGGTTTCGTTCCCGAAGGCTTTGTCGATGAAAAAAGTGTCCGCGCGGAACTCGAGGGAAATATCGGACTTAGTAAACTTTCACCGGCCGAACAATGGACTGCGGTCAATCACCGCATTATGAAAGATTGGGACAAACTTCCCGAAGGAAATTTTCTTTACATCGAGCAAGGCGGAAAAAGCTGGAGATGTTTTGTCGAATCCTGCGGGATCACGCCGAATGGAATGTCACTCGAATTCACCGCTCCGCCGGACCTTCAGCCCGGCCCGGCAACGCTTACGCTCGGCATCCGCATGAATGGCGCGGAGGTGATGCGCACCGCTCCGATTACGGCGAATGTGGGGGGCTGACTTCAGATCGCATTGATTAGCTGAAATTTAAATCAGCAAAATCAGAAATAAATCAGCGTAACCCAGGTCAAAAATTCTGCCGCACCATTGCCATGAAGCGGAATTTTAAATTGCTTTCGCCGGCGCCGGGTTTATCGAGATAGATCGGGAAATCGAGCTGCAATTCCGTCCGGTCGAGATCCAAATCCCACGCGCGATTGAGATAGCGATCGACTCCGTAAAATCTCAAGCCAACCCCCGCATCGCTTTTCAGTTCATTGTGAATATCGGAGGTGAATACATCGGTAACGACTCCGGCATCGCCAAATAGCGTGAGGCCGAACATATCGAATACATGGCCAAGATAGGGAATATCCGTAAGGAATGAAAATGGGAACAGCGAGCGATTTCCCAACTCGAACGTGCCGCTCGCGGCAACGCGACCCACATCTTTTCCATCCAGCAAATATCCTCGGACGAGCGGGCCCGAAGTTGCCGCATTCCGAATTTTATCTCGAACGCCGCTCCCGAAATTCGATCCATACAAATCGCTGATCTGATCGACACTACTTGCGCTCGCCATTTGAAATTCCGATTCCGTCGGTATCGAGCCGCCAATCGGCTGCATGCTTCCGCCGAATAATCGTATGAACACATTCCAATCGCGGGAGATGTCTAAGCGGTCATTGATCGTCCCGGCAAGCTTGGTGTAAGTGGTGCGAGGATCGCCCAAGCCGCTTTCCGCTTGGGCTGCGAAAGCAAACTCGTTGATCGAAGCATCATCGTGGAACGTGTAGCCAACAGATCCTCGATTGAGAGGTACGCTTTGTTGCTGACTAAAATCGAATCCACCATCAAAAATGTGGCGGGGTGTGGTGCTTCCGGGTTCGTCTATGACTTGAGAAAGGCAGACGCCAACGAACCCGTTTAGTTGTGTTGATAACTGTGACGATGTCGAGAGAACTCCAAGACCATCTACATCGGTCCAGGGCGAAAGGCAATCCAATACGGTATGATATTGAAGTGAACTCGCTACTGAACTGTTTGGTCCGACTCCAAAGCGTATTCCGTCGGCGAAACGATCCGTACGATCAAGATAACTTCGGAGTACCGTCCACCCAAGATTCCAACTCCTAAAATCACCCGATGGAACGATGAATGGGGCAGACCGCAATGCAAGACTGTCGATCGGTTTTACGTCTCCCAAAATCTTTGGTATTAGATCGATTTGTCTTGGGGATCTTCCGCTCGAATTATTCAAGCGGTTCACATCGAGCAATTCTTTCGATGGATTGATCTCAACTTTAGTAGGATGTTTGGCGAATGTGTAAGTATAAGTCCGTTCGTCCGCAACCGTGCGCAGCCAATCATCTACGGGAATCCACTTTTGCTCGGTTGTGCCATCATCGAAGGTGAAAACAAGATCGAGTGGCATTACGGCGCGTTCCTTTCGATCAATGGTAACTTTTGCCGTATTGCCATCGACAAAAAATACCCCAATCGCATAATCCAGCTTCCACGTTTGCTCGAACCATTCGTTGAAAAACCAACGGAGATCGCCGCGCGCGCGGACGCGGTTGGTATCGCCTTCCACGCGTTCGATGTCCTCGGCGGCGTTCAGGAGATCGTCGGGATAGGGATGCTTGAAGCGCCAGCGTTCGTAATAGAGCTTCATGAAATCTTCGAACGCGGTATCGCCCATGGTGTAGCGCAGCATAAAAAAGACGCTCGAGGGATGCGGGTACGTTGCGTCTGCATAATCGCGGTAACTATAATACATATCCGCTTTTTGCTTCGTCGGTTCCTGATTGCCGGAGAGCTGCTGCAAAATCGCAGAGCGATAATTCGATGTGCGCTCGTCGTCGTTATAGCCAAGACCGGGACCGTAGGAATTATTCCATCTGCCAAAATATTTTTCGTGGACGAAGGTCGTGATGAACGTATTGAAGCCTTCGTCCATGTAGCCGTAATCGGTTTCGTTCGAGCCCATCATCATGGGATACCATTGATGCCCGAGTTCATGCATCATGGTGTTTTGCGCCCAATGCTCGTGCTCACCACTCGAGTACGGGCCGATAAAAACGATGCCGGGATATTCCATGCCGCCTTCATACGTCTCGCACATGAAGATATTGGGATATATGTACTGTCCGGCAAATTTCGAATTGGTTTGGATGGTCAGCAGTTCGATCTTTGCCGCTTCCTTCGACCAGAAATCACGGGAAGTATTCCAATACAGCGCGTTGTGCATGATGCCGTTATCATAGACGGCGTCGCGGATGTACGCTTCATCCGCGCACCATGCAAAATCGCGGACGGAATCCGCATGGAATTTCCAAGTGCGCGTGGGCGCGTCTTTCGAGATTGGTGTAAAGTGAAAATCCGAATAATCCGCGATGTGAATGATGGAATCGGGATGCGATTTTGCAAAAGCAAGACGAGAGAGAACAGAATCCGGCAGTGTTTCCTGCGGATTTGTTTGCCAGCCAGTTGAGATAACCGTCGAAAATCGTTCCGGCAACGTCAGCGATACATCGAACGCACCATAATCGGTATAAAACTCACCCATGCCAATATATTGATCGGGATGCCAGCCGTGATTATCATACACGCACACTTGCGGATACCATTGCGCGGTTGCAAAATTTCTCGCGCCGTTATCGTGCCATCCCCATGTGGAACGAATGCCGTAATTGGGCAGGATGCCATGCCATTCAAAACCAACATCCACAGAATCTCCTGGAAGCAAAGGCTGTCTAAGAAAGACACGCATAATTGTATTATCTACCTCATAGTGTACGTCGATGTCAAGTCCAATGCCAGGTGCATCGCTCGTCAATCTTGTGGTCGTTGCAATGGTTACTGATTTAATGTCAATACCTCCATGCCCATATTTCGAATCCGGCGAATGATCGCGGTTCGGCGCGCTTTCGCCATAGCTGCCGCTCTTGAAGAGATTCCAGTAGAGATGAAAGTACAGCTCATGCAGCGTGTCTGGGGAATTATTTGTATATTCGAGCGAGCCGGAGCCATCTATGGATGGATTAGTGTAATCATCATGGAACGTTGCGGCAAGCGTGTAATGAACATGCTGCTGAAAATACGGAATGCCCGTAGCGGACGTTTGCGCGAACGCGGGCGCGTAGGCCGGTGCTTCCAGCCCGACCAAGATTGCAAATAAGAAGAAAAAGCGCATAATGTTAAAACAGGCTCATTCACTAATTAATGTCATCCTGAGCGGAGTTTGTTCGACCGAAGGGAGAACAAACGGAGTCGAAGGATCTCATGCAGTTTCGCGTACTCTTGAACGACCAGAGATTCCTCGGCTACGCAAAACTCCGCTGGCGCTCCGTTTTGCTCCGCTCGGAATGACATGTTAAAAAGAAGATCAAAATGCTGCACCGATAGAAACAGCCCACCGGAAGGCAAAATTCGGCTTGCCATCGAGCGGAAGGTTCTCGTACAGTGGGAAATTCACAGCAATAGTCGGGATTTTATCGTATTCTTCCGCTACGCCACGCAACTGAGAAGGAAGCCACGAAAGGATATTCACATCGAATTTAATTCCGGCGTCCGCACGAAGCGAATAGTTTAAGACCCATCCTGCATCTGCAAACACGCCGGGAGTGATAGAAGAAAATCCCCACACATTTGAAAGAGGATTTGGAAGATTGAGATCGAGACTCCCACCAGCCATTTGGTCGCCGTGAATATTCTCTGCCGCATTGCCCGCATTGTACCCACGAACGCCTGCTCCGCCGTTGATGAACATGGAAGTATTTTGGCTGAATGGTTCATTCATGCTCGAGACCGCACGGTAAAAACCACTATTTTGCTCTTCATAATTATCTGCGCGGTCGAGCAGGAATTGCATTTGGTATGGCGTGTTAAACGTGGCCGCTCCTGCGGCGGCTCGAATGTGGATGTCGAGATCGCGTGCAATGGAAAATGTATTTATAAACACAGCCTCGGCGCGAGAAAAAGGGAGCGCGGAGGCAAGAATACTTGATACGCCGAAGAGATCGAAATGCGTGCTTCCGCCTTCGCTTGCAAAAGTATAACGCACACCGGCCGTGCGTGTGTGTGTTCCATAATTTGGTCCAAAGCCAAAAAAATCGGTGTAAATATTGCCCCATCCCGGATGCCAGATCGGATAATTATCAACGCCTGTAAGCTGTTGGTCTTCCACATACAGCGAAGCCGACTGCGTACCGCCCAGCCGCCAGAATTCCGGTCGAAATGTTTTTGTGAGTGAAGCGCGAAGCGTTGAAATCCCGTACATTTTTTCCGCATCGAGATCCAGGCTGCTCAATCGTCCCAGCCACTGAACGGGTGTATTCAACGTAAACGCTCCATCGGTATAATCGTACCACGGTGGAGGGGCCGGTGGATTGCCGGGAGCGAAACTTCGCGTAGCGCCGGGATCGAATTTATAAATAAGCTTGAAATCTCCTGAAAAACTATTGTTCATTCCGTATTTCAATCCGAGACCCGCGTTGATATAGGAGAGATCATCAGGCCAAAGGATCGGCCTTGCTACGGCGTAATATTCATCGATCAGTGGATTAAGATTAAGCTGTTTCCACAAAACCCATTCGCCCGGTGGTAAAAGTGTGCTATAATTATTCAGCCAATTCAGATCCTGCAAGCGCCAGGAGGTATCGATCTCGAACGAGGAGACGGGCTTCGGCGTGATAATCGTTCCGGTGTATTTCGTCGCCGTCCAATCCCAGCTTGGGAAGAACAGGCTGACGCCATCTTTGTGATAATCGAGATTTTTATTTACTGCAAGGGGGATGGTAGCGGCGTCGCTGGTGCCATCGCTATAATGTAATAGCAGATCAAGTGGCATCACGGCAAGCTGATTATTGTGGAGAGTAACGGTTGTTTCATATCCTGAATCAACCACCCCCTGCCCCCGCCTTGGAAAGGCGGGGGTTCTATCGGAACTGACCCTGTCCGCAGCATAATCTACCGTTCGTGTCGTCTTGAACCACTCATCGAAGAACCAATCGAGATCTGTATGCGCGGTTTTTTCCATCACGTTCTTGAAATCGGTGAGATGCGGATGCTTGAAATGCCACTGGCGGTAATACTCTTTCATTCCAGCCGCAAACGTGGAATCGCCGAGGGCGTATTGCAGCATATTCAGAATGGCCTGCGTCTTGCCATAGACTTGTCCGGCGGTAACGTCTTCTCGGAACCAATCGTGCGGAATATTGAGCGGTTCTTCGTAGCCTTGGGAAGCAATTTGCTGATAGCCGCGATAATTATCGCGCTTGTTGCTGAATTTTGGGGTAAACCAATCGAGCCAGGAATGTTTTTCGCCGGGATATTCCTGCGCGTCGCCGAAGAGCCGATTCATCGCAATGGTGGTGACATAGCTTGTAAAGCCTTCGTCCATAAAAGCTTCGCGCGTCTCGTTGGAGCCAAGCATTCCGTAAAACCACTGATGTCCCACCTCATGCGCGATGACGCCCGCGAGCGATAGGGGCGATGGGCGGTAGCCGGTAATCATAATAAGCTGCGGATATTCCATGCCGCCATCGCCGGCCATCGTGCAGGAAAAATTGCGATAGGCATAGGGGCCGTAAAGCTCGCTATAGGTTGAAAGCGCATGAATCGAATACGCGAGCGCGGATTTTTGCCACCATTTTTGCACCCACGTTTTGTAAAAGGCGTGAACGGTGACGGAATCGTTCCACGTCGTCCATTCGTGAATGTAATCGTCGTCCGCGACCCACGCAAAATCGTGAACGGGCGAGGCGTGGAATTTCCAGGTCGTCATTCCTTCATTGAAGCCTGGTTCTGCGATACCCTCCTTTTTACCTGTAGCAATTTGGTCGTATCCGTGTCCAACTTCATTCGGATTCAAGCATTCCCCCGTCGAGCCAACGGTGAAGCGCGAGGGCAGCGTCAACTCGACATTGAAATCACCCCACACGCCATAAAACTCGCGGGAGATATATTCCTGATGATGCCAGCCCTCGAAATCGTATTCGCATATCTTTGGATACCACTGCGACATCGAATATTCCACGCCGTCTGAGGACATCCACCCGCTTCTGCGAATCTGCCTGGGAATTTGTTCGCGGAAGGGGAAGAAAATAAGCACGGAGTCTCCGGGTGCAAGCGGCTTGGCAAGCGCGACGCTCATAATCGTTCCAGTAATTTCGAAGGAAGCGTTGGACCACCCCCCGCCCCCTCCTTGAAAAGGAGGGGGAGCAACGTTAACACTGTCAATCCAATATTTTCCCCATTCGGATTCGGGAAGTTTGTGGATGCGGTCATAGACGGGCGCGGTGTGGATCGTAAGCGCGCGCTCGTCCATCATGCTACCGGGCTGGAACGCATTGGCATAGAGATGAAAAAATACTTCCCGCAGCGTGTCGGGAGAATTATTGGTATAAACAACAGAGAGCGAACCATCCAGCGTGTGAATGGAATCGATCAGCGTGGCGCGGATGTCGTACGAGACATGCTGCTGCCAATAGGCTTTGGCCGGAAGTATGAAGTATGAAGTATGAAGTATGAAAAGGAGTGACAGACTCCATGCAGCGAGTTTTTTATTCATGTCATTCTGAGCGAAGTGTCCCGAAGCGAAGCGGAGGGACACGTAGCGAAGAATCGCAGCCCGTGTAAAATAGCTAAGTCTGGACTCATACGCCGACTGATCGAAGGGGGAACAAAATGACAGGCGGTTGAGTTACCCATTTACTTTCCAGAGTTATTCCAATACATTCATTTTATTTCTAACATCGGAAGTTCGCAAAATGACTAAAAAAAAACAGGAACAAAAGTCGCTCCGAATTTTTGTAAGTTCCCGCATGGATGAACTATCGGCAGAGCGCAAGCTTGTAATCGAGGCAATCCATAGGCTCGGACACATTCCATTATTCGTAGAGACTCAGCGAGAACTTAAGCCAAAGGACGAGATCGGAAATGTTGAGACAATCAAGCGAATGATTGAAAGTTCGGACGCAGTTGTGTGTGTTCACTATCTCACCTTCGGCAAAACATACCATTATGGTACCCGATTTCAAACTCCGACGGAGTTTGAGTATTATTATGCTTTACACGAAAAGGGATTACCTTGCTTATTTTTGCGTCAGCATCCACCAATGGGTGTGAACTCAGCCGAGAAATTGAATGAATTTCTGAAAAATACTGTCACTAGCGACAAGAAGAAAAAAGGATTAAATCAACTTCTCGAATACAATGACATTATTGCCGATGCAGGGAGTATTGAGGCTCGAGAAGCAATCATTACCGCCCTGGAGAATTGGACAAAAGACCTGAAACCCAAGTATCGATCGCAAAGGCAAATTGTTGACACCTACTCAGTTCGTTATATTGGGCCTGATACAGAGGGTCTGATTTACGCGTTCTGTGAGCCGATATTTTGGGATTTCAGTCTAGACCTGACATTTATCAGCCTTGCAAGCAGGGCTGATGGGGCTACTCTGTACATTACCTGCAAGAAGTCTAGGCTCTCCGTGGAAAAAAAATATGAATGGTATGATTTACGAGACAGGTTGCTTGAAATCATCCCTAAAATTCTTCCTCAACTGGATAAAAAAGAGCTCGAAACCAATATTAAACCTGAAGATAAAATTATCATTCAAGTAGAATCGCCAGAAGGAGAGGAAAGCAAGAAGTTTTATAATGCTCAACTTGAGATGCGAATAATTAATACACCAGGATCATTGATGGCAGTGACGAAGGTTTTGAAGGATATGGAATTCAACATCGAAGAGATCATATTCAAACCCTCAGAATATGGACATATTAAACAAGTCGACCTCACTCTTTGGCTCTGGCATCGAAATTTGCCTAACAAAAGCTTGAGGGGGCGATGCATTTATGATCTGGAAAGCTCACTTTCTCAGTCTGTTGTTGTCCGCTCCTTTAGATGTCGTTTTGTTGACTATACCTACACACTAGATGAGTGAATTGAAGTGAGTATTCGCCTATGGATCCCTATTGGACGGACATCCACTTCAGAATCCGCTCTACAGCCTTCTCGATATTTTCCATTGAATTTGCGTAAGAGAACCGAATGTAACCTTCGCCATATTCGCCGAACATAGCACCAGAGAGACAAGCCACGCCAGCCTCGTTTAGTAGGCGGTTCGCAAGTGTCCGGCACTCAATGCCAGTCCCAGTTACATTCGGAAAAACATAGAACGCTCCGAGCGGCTTATGGCAGCTAAATCCGGGAATGGAATTCATGCCATCGACAATCAAATCGCGGCGGCGATGCAATTCTTCGACTACATTATCCACCCAGTCCTGCGGGCCGGTGAGCGCTTCGATTCCTGCCATCTGAATAAAGCTTGCGGTGCAGCTTGCCACGTTTGTCTGCAATTTCGCGACGACTTCCGCCAGCGCTTTCGGCATAATGCCGTAGCCCAACCGCCAGCCCGTCATGGCATAGGTTTTGGAGAAGCCGTCGAGAATAATCGTCCGCTCCATCATACCGGGATAGCTTGCGATCGTATAATTTTTAAATCCGTCATAAACGATGCGGCAATAAATTTCGTCGGCCAGTACCCAGAGATCGTGCTTGACGGCAAGCTCGGCGATTTGCTTGAGATCGTCTTGCGTAAGAATCCCTCCTGTCGGATTTTGCGGCGAATTGAGGACGAGCATTTTCGTTTTCGGCGTAATGCGGGAACGAAGATCGTCGATGGAAAAAGCAAAGCCGGTCGCTTCGGTGAGCGGCAGCCGGATGGGCGTGCCGCCGGCCAGTTCGATGGCGCTCTCGTAAATTGGGAACCCTGGATTGGGATAAATTACCTCGTCGCCGGGATTGACGATGGCCATGATCGCGTAGTACATGATCGGCTTTGCGCCGGGCGTGACGACGACCATATCCGGCTTGAACTCGAGGCCACGCCGCGCGCCTTCGACTTCCGCGATCGTTTTGCGAAATTGCGGCAATCCTGCCGCCGGGCCGTAATGGGTGAAGCCGGCGTCGAGCGCCTTCTTCGCGGCTGCGATGATATTCGGAGCCGTATCGAAATCCGGCTCGCCGATTTCGAGGTGGATAATATCCTTGCCCTGCGCTTCGAGCTCGCGGGCGCGCGCTAAGACAACGAATGATGTTTCAGTACCAAGTCGGTTGATGCGGTCGGCAATCTGCATTAGTTAAATAACGGAATTAGAAAACACAACAACATGTGGCGCGGACGTTTTGTCTCAACAAGTCCAAAAGCCGTGAACCGAAAGAAAAGGAGAATCCGCCACTGCGGACATTTCGCTCACACACGAAGCGAAGGGACTTCGTTATTTCACCAACTGAGTCGTCGTCGTTTTACCGCCCTCACTCCTGACGATGACCGCAGGCCCTATGCCTTTTTCGAAGTAGATATTGTATTGCGGAACACCCGCTGTGTCGGCCATGCCGTTCGCCTTCGAAGTGTAATCGACACGGAGGACGTTGTTGTATGTCACGCCACCCACGGCATATTGCGGGAACGGGCCAGAACTTGTAGCATAATAGGCATAACCGCGTTGCGTGCCACCCGCGTTGTGCTCGATAAATCCCGCGATCCAAGTGGTATCAGTCGTGAGAAGTGTAAGCGAACCGGGCATGAATGCGGGCGGAGCGGAAATACCCTGATTGGCGGGTGTCCATTTCGAGCCGCCGCTTTGGATGGTGTCAAGCCGGTAAATCGTCGAGCCGGATAATGCATAAATGCCTTGCGATGGGCTGGCAAAACCAGTTGGGTGAGCAAATTGCGTGACCACGCCGAGGGTTGGATTGGCATAGGCGTCATAGCGGCTTCCCGAGGCATTATAGTGAATAACGGAATTGGGCAATCCGGCAAAGATACTACTGCCGGTCGAATAGATTGTCGAGACGCTGCCGTTATCTATTTTTGTGGAGGAATCAAACGCAGAGATGGAATAAACCCCACTCTGTGTGCCTGCAAGAATGGGATTGAAGAAGCCCGATGTGACGAGCGTAAGCCCTGCCAAAGGACTTGGAACCGCTTGCCGGTAATGTGCCAGGCCATTCTTCGGCACATCGTAAATAGTATTGTTATCCAGGCCGGCGGCCACGCCATCGTTTTCCCAGGCTATGGCGATCACGTTCGCGGATAACGTAGTGACAGGCGTGTAATTTGTGCCGTTCCCCGAAATGCGGTAAATAGTTTGTCCGCACGCGAACCAGCACCGGTCTCCGGAAAAATCTCCAGTGGAAGTGAAGGCAGTAATTCCTGTCGGAGTAGTGGCCTTGGTCCAGTGCGAGCAATCGTCATCCGAAGTCCACATAATACTGTCGCCGCCGGGCTTGTATGCGAAGAGTACCTGATTTTGCGCGTCCTCGGCAAGCAGGAAGCCACGCGGGAAAGATTCGAGCCGCTGAAGCGAGAAGTTACTAAGATTAACTTCGTAGAGCACGGAATCGGATGCGGCATGGAGCCGCGCTCCGAATCCGGAATTGACCGTAGCGATCGAATGAATGGTCTCCATCCGTGGGCCAGGCATGTTAGTATCGGCCACGACCAGAAGAGATGGTTCAAAGCCAAAGATGTCGGAAGGCGAAAACCCACTCATGGAATAAGCGCCGCTCGCGATCGTTACCATGAATGTCGTATTCGTGCCAGCGTTATTATCGGTGATCGCCGCGCCCTGCACCGAAATCGTTTGGTTACCAGCCGAAGATTGATAGTGGTAGGTACTATCGTGCCAAAAATAGCCGGCAACGTCCGATCCGGTTACGGCCGGCGGGGTGGGCGCCGGACTCAGCGAGGTCGTACAACCTGCTAATGCGAGGAGCGATATGTAAATCAGCTTACGCATCAGGGCCGATAGACGAAATTAAGTTGGAATCCGAAGGAACTGGCCCACATCGTTGGAGTATTCACGCTTTCGTAGATAGCATTATTAGGCAGCGGTGATGCCAACGAGGTGGAAGTCCGCACCGCATCGAAGGTTAACAATGGCCGGATCGCCAATTGACTGCCGACTGGAATTTCCGTTCCAATGCCGGCCATGGTCATAATGCCGGGATTCGTGAACCACACCGCGCCGGCGTCCGCGCTTACAATAAGCGGCAGCGAGGGCGTGAGCACGAAGGAATAAGAGATGCCCAACGTGGTCCAATACTCTGGGAACAATGCCATCCCCGGTCCATAGACGGTCGAGGTTCCGAGAAGGGAATTGAAGGTTCCAATGGGCGAAGGAACGACTTGCGCGAAGCTGCTATAACCACCCTGCGCGCGAAACGCATACCGATCGCCCAAATCGAATTCTAAACCAACGATCGAACTTTGGTTACCCTTGATGGTATTATCTTTATAACCATTGAGTTGAACGAATCTCGTGCCGGTCGAAGCATAGGGCCGCACCGTGATTGCCTCGCTGGCTTCTTCCGGCATCGGCGTGAGAATACCCGTTTGCATGATAGGAATATTCGAGGCGATGGCGGGCGCGTGTCTCGGAGTTGTGAATGCATTCATCACGAGCGGCGCATTGTCCTCATTTTGGGAGGCATTGTTCTGAGAAATAGCGCTCGGCTGATGGGCGTTAGAGATCGAGGATGGAATCGGCTTCGCGTTCGCTCGAAGTGTTGCCGAAGCGCGATGAGAAATGGCAGACGATGCATTTTCAGAAACCGTATTCGGCGCAACCATCGCATAATTCGGTGAAGCAGAATTCGTGGACGCTTGACGCATCCCTCGATCCCTCGGGATCGGCGATGCGTTTTGCACAAGCGCTATCTTCTGGGTTTGCGCGGCGTTATGATCCAAATTATTCTTCACTATAACTCCGGCCGTTGTCAGCACGGCAATTGCGCCTCCGATGGAAACAGCGGTTGAAAACGACATCCGTGTAAAGAATTCAATGAAGGGATTTGCGCTTTGGGTAAGAATCGGCATCGTTTCCGTAGTACCCAGCAAGCCGGGGATAAATGCGAGCAGACCGGGAATGCGGTCGGCGATTTGGCGCTTGGTTTCCAACGGCGCTTCCATGGGCACCCGCGCGGCGGCAATGACGCTGTTGAGCGTCTCATGGGCGCGGAAGAGCGCGCGTTTTTCCGGGCTTGCCATCACTTCATCGAGGAGCGCTTTCGACGACGCGTGATCCGCCGAACCATCGAAATGCGCGAGGATTCGTTCTTCTAAGTTCGATTTTTCTTCGTTTTGCATTTGCATTCTTTTCAAAAAATCTTAGTGCTTTAGCATTCTTTTCGTTTGTTTCGGCTCTTCACCTGTCACCACATGTTCCAACGATTCGCGCAGCAATTGTTTTGCTCGATACACACGCTGCCGGCAGGCGGGAACCGTGATCCCAAGCTGCGCCGCGGCGTCCTCGTAACTGAATTCTTCGATCTCGCGGAGCAGAAACGGCTCTCGAAGCTCGATTGGCAGTTCTGCGATGGCCGTTTCAAGCGAGGCACGGAGCGATTCCTGCTCCGATGCAAAATCCGGCTGCATCTGCGGATCGTGGGAATTCAAATTTTCATCGAGCGCCTCGCGCGGATGCCGCTTGTCGTACCGTAGATAATTCAAACACGTATTCGTTGCGATCCGGTACAGCCACGCCCGCCCATTCGTCGCGTCGGTAAAAAGAGCCTTTCGGGTAAATACTTTTACGAAGGTGTCCTGAAAGGCGTCGTTCGCTTTTTCCGCATCGCGGGCGCACATGCGGAAGCAGTGCGTATAAATCTCTTTTTGCCTGCGCTCGAATAAGGTGTAG
The DNA here is from genome assembly GCA_003151825.1 of Ignavibacteriota bacterium. GTDB lineage: Bacteria > Bacteroidota > Ignavibacteria > Palsa-1295 > Palsa-1295 > PALSA-1295. The sequence continues at coordinate 23,527 of PLYO01000045.1, read as the reverse complement.
AATGCGGTCTCTTCGCCTGCCTGAAACCGCAGGAGCAGTTCGCTGTCTTCGAGCGCGGCCAGCTCTGCTTTCGATTTTTTAGAGATCGTTGCCGCTCCGTTTGGAGTGGTAACGGCGCCGGAAAAGCCATTGGATTCTAACACGTCCGCAACCTGCGCCGGACGAGCTTCGGAGTGGCGCGGCGAAGGCGACGTTCGTGCCCCTTCGATCCTTATGCGCTCCGACGGCATACGTCCCGCCCTCATTCCCGGAATCGGTATGGCGAATTCGTTCAAAGATGTTCGTTTCCTTGACATGTAACCCTTCACTTAACGGTTTGTAACAAGATTAATTCATTATATCATGATTTTCTAAAAGAAAGCGCTATTTTTGAAAAATACTTTGTTACATCTTCATCATCGAGGTGTTTCACCACAGGGACGGAGACGTTTATCGGCTTTGAGACCCCTCGAATTTTTTACTTTCGCATCATTAACTAACTATTTTATGAGAAAAATCAAGACACTTGCAGTTTTATCGTTCATCGGCCTACTGGCCTTTGGCGTGGCCAGTTGCTTCAACCCGACCGGCCCGGGCACCGGAACCGGCACGGGCGGCGATACCATCAAGCATGGTAGGCATCCAGTGGACACGGCGCGTCATCACAATCCTGTGGACACGGCGCGTCATCACCATCCTGTCGATACATTGAATGTCCCGCCGGACTCGACCATCAAACCGCCACCCCCACCTCCTCCGCCACCACCCCCGCCGCCTCCTCCCCCTCCGCCGGACAGCAATAACGGCGGTCTGGATACGACGGTGCTCGATTCGCTGATCCATAAGTAAGCCCCGACTCCGGGGAGCTACAACAATTGTTTCATCACTGCGCAAGCATCGGCGGTCCCGAGGGATCGAGGATGCGTGTAGCGGGGAAAGCAAGCGAAGAACAAAGGAAGGGGCTTGACGCATGACGTCAAGCCCTTTTTTTTATTGCCCTCGCGCTTTTCAAATCATTGCCGAACCGAGCCCCCGCCCGAAAATGTTTTAAGGTATCATGCTTTTACCCATCGCGCTTTTTTTTGCGCTCCATTTTTTTGCGGGACAGGGATTTTCGGAAGTATCCGCCGCTCCGAAGAGCGTTCATGTGAAGGACATCCTTCACGCGCTCTCGATCCGTGACGCCCTTGCGCTTTTGGGCCGCAAACATCTCGTGGATTCATCGGCCGCCGATCTTTCCGATCCCTCGATCGAATGGCACGAGCGCTTTCTCGACTCCACGCTCGGACGGCGCCCCGCCACACTGCCGCATGTGACACAAATGGTTTTCGCGCCCGTATTGTTCGAGGGCTTCCCATCGAAGGTAACCATTCTTTTCATGGACGATACCTCCTTCGGCGCGACGGTTTTGATTCCCTCTCCCCCAAAGATTGGGTCGATCGCAACGGTCGAAGATTTTAATAAACTGAGAAAAAACATAGCCGCTTCGATCGGCGAGCCATCCGTATCCACTGAGAGGTACATCGACTACATGATGAACGGCATGCAATCTATTTTTGGAACTTTAAAGGATGACCGGATAACCATTACGCTGTGGCGTTTTGGCAGGTAGTAGCTCAATTTGAATGGAAATTTTTACGTCATTCTGAGCGAAGTCTTGCGGAGCGAAGCGGAGCAAGACGTAGCGAAGAATCGCCTGTTATGTCAATGCGATCCTTCGTTCCGTTCGTCCTCCCTCCGGTCGGACGAACTCCACTCAGGATGACATTCTTATGAGGTTAATTTCAAATTGGGGCACACGCGTTGGAAGCTAAAATTATTTTTGAAGTTATGCAAAAAGCGACCTTCGGAGCCGGATGCTTTTGGGGCGTCGAGGTGGAATTCCGGAACGTGCAGGGCGTGAAATCCACAGCCGTGGGATACGAAGGCGGGCGCACCGCGAATCCCACATACGAGGACGTTTGCACCGACCGCACCGGCCACGCCGAAGTGGTGCAGATCGAATTCGATCCCGCCGAAGTGTCCTATCAGAAATTGCTCGATGTCTTTTGGGAGAACCACGACCCCACGCAAGTCAACCGCCAAGGGCCGGACGTGGGCACGCAATATAGGTCGGTAATTTTCTATCACACAGAGGAGCAGAAGCGTCTGGCGGAGGAATCGAAACAGGAGCGCGCCGCGTCCGGGCGCTACCGCCGGCCCATTGCAACCCAAATCGTTCCAGCCGCTCCCTTCTGGCGCGCCGAAGAATACCACCAGCAATACCTCCAAAAACGCGGCCTGGCAAACTGCCGAATTTAGCTCAAAAACGCCACAAAAAAAGTGATAAAATCGATGTTGTGAAAGGTAGTTTCTGGATGAAAGCTATCGTTTTTAAGCGAATTTTGGCAGTGTCTATAAGAAAGATTTTCGTTTGGGAACGAAATGCGAAGATTTAATATGAATAATTATTCATAAATCAACTTCCCGCGTAGAGCCTGCCCTGAGCTTGTCGAAGGGTCAGTCCTTCCAGCCCGACTCGATTTCCCCATCCAAATAATCGCATTTGCTTTGAAGCAAGCATTGCCTGTCCTGAGCTTGCCGAAGGATGCGGTTCCCGCTCCGAATCGCTCCGGGCAGCCGCAGCTTGTTGCTTTGTCGCGAGCTGTTGATCGACGAGAGGTTATCGAGGGCGACCAGAACCAGGCTTTCTGGATTCAGTAATAAAGCCGGTCTGCACGACGGCATTCTCAATCTCGCTCGGGGTTGCCTGATCTGTCGGAACTCTACTTGGTTCTGAAGCTGGTGCCGGTGTGTTTGAAGGAGCAGCCTCAGATGGTTGAGGAGTATTGGGTTCTTCGGTAATCAGAAGAATAATTGTTATGAACGAGCATGCGACTTGCTATGCCCGTTGGTTCGATCTTGAGAAGGAAGAAAGCTCTCGGCGGCGCGGCTTGTATGAGCTGCGGCCTCTGCGATTTCTTCTACTGTTGCATCTTCTTGTGGCACCCGACGCTTCGGCGACTCTGTGTTGGTCGTCGGGCGATGTCCATTTTGAGAATGTTGTTGTTCGTTTGCCATAAGGAATTATAAAATGGTATTAAGATAAGATGCCGCTAAAAATATGAGTGAAACGAAGTACAAATGATACGAACGGCGGATGTCCAGCGATAGTTCTTCCGCCCAATCCGCATTCTTCTTTCGAATGAAAGAGACTTGTTTCTCAAGCACTTTAACGAGGTCGAGTGGATCCATGTATTTTTCCATTGCGAGCTTCCGAAGGGACGTCGAATCCATAATTTCATAGCTGCGAAGCTGAATGCCATTGCGGATATAATAGAGAGCAAGTAATAGAAGCACGGTACCAATAGCTCCCGCAGCGTAGGATAGAAGTGAGGAATGACAGGAACGCGAGTCAGCGAGAATCGACGTGAGCAATGGAAACAGCGCGCCGATCGTCACAACATAAAGCTGAAGCAGCGCATAGACCTTATCGCGAAGCCGTCCGGGAAGCTCGAACGTCGCTTGCTCATATTCGCGATATGCTAATTCATAGAGGATTCGATGGCTTTCGTACCATCGTTCTTCTCGTACTTGTTCGGTTGGCTCTGCCATTATCTGCCTTCAACAATCCTTATCTCTTCATCATTCAGCCCGTAAAGCCCATACACTAACCGGTCGATCTCGCCATCAATGTAATCACATTTACGTTGCAATTGCTCTTTCTCGGAATCGCGCTGCGTGGCGGCAGGCTGATTCTAACTGAGTTCAGAAACTGGAGAGTGTGTAGTAACAGGAGGATTGAATGCGTAGCCGACTACGATTTCAATTATTGTTCTAACGGGCTCGGCACAATGTCGGAATTCCATCCGATCAAGAGCTTCCTCTTTCAGCTTATACAACGGCTCGAAAATGAGTGCGTGAATGAGTGATTGAGTGGCAAATCTAATTTTTGAAAAATCGAGCACGACATGTTCACCCTTCTCCAGAGCTGGAAGAATGATGGTTTCACGAAGCTCCTTCGCCGCTCCCTTATCTTCAGCGAATGCTCCGAAATATGGAAACAATTCAAGCGTCATGTGAAATGGATTTTTTGTTTTGGCTTTGGCTGCTTACCGGTTTCATACGCTTTTTTAATTGCGGCAAGTGTGGAACGAAAATGTTTAAGCCGTCCCACATTAATATCCACCGCAACGACCGTGCCGGGCCAATATTCCAGATTATCCCAGAGATCGTGCTTATCTAACAATGGGTCTGCAAAAAGAGTTATTTGTCCATCGGGATTCGACTTACGAACACGGTAGCAAGCCTTTCCCGAATAGATACTAAAATAAGAACTCGAAAGCTTTGCAAGGGATTTCGTAAAAAAAAGCCCTGCCCCTGCATTCTCAAACGATTTCGAACCTGTTACACCTGGCTTTAGCGCTTCGACGATCGCTGCCTGGTCGGTCCGAAGATCGGGATAATTTCGATGAAGAGAGCTAAGAATTCCTTTGCCGCGATCGGCAACACCGATTTCTACTCGTTGCTTCTCCTTGTAATACTGAGCACACACATACGCACAACTTGGGCCAGCGTGCTCCAAAACATTCCGCACGAGTTCGCTGACGCAATAGGAGACGGCTGCAGCGGACTCTTCTGGCAAATGCCATAATGACATCAATTGAGCTATGAATGCCTTGAGGGCATCAGCATTGGCCACACGTGCGATTGGAATAAACTTCCCAGATTCTTCTTTTTCCGTGACGCTCTGATCGTAGCTCACTTTTAGAAATTCGAAAAGGTGCATTCGCTTCGCATAGCGAAGACCTGATACCGATGGAGTTTCAAGTGTTACATTTATATTCTTTGATGCAGCCTCATCGCCAAGTGCCGCAAGCATTGACAATGCGAACGGTTCGGCAAAAAATACCCCTTTGGGTGATCCGATTGAGATTGTGCCTTCATCGCCGACAACTTCAAAATTACATGCAGACAAGAAATGTCGAATCGCATGTTGAGATAGACCGGTCGGTAATTCAATATTCCTCATCCGTTTCCCTCCACAATTTTAATTTCATCCGCCGTTAAGCCATAAAGCTCATATACCTGCCGGTCGATCTCAGCGGGCACTTCGGACTCCTGATATTTATGCGCCAGGAACTCGCCGTGATGTTCCTCGAACTCTCGGACAATTGCGGCGACGTCATTATATGCTTTTTCGAAAAGGGTCACGGGTTGGGAACACGGCAACATTGTGGTGAGTGCGGCGAAGTTGTGTCATCCCTTCGGGACTTTTTGGATCTAAAAAACCGCAAACCCCGGACTCACGTCCGGGGCTACCACTATGCCGTGCCTCCGGCACTTAAAAAATCAATCCACCGCCGTCATCGTAATCGTGAACCGGGAGCCTTTACCAAGTTCGCTTTCGACGGCGATGGTGCCGTCGTGGGCTTCGACGATGGATTTTACGATGGCGAGTCCGAGTCCGAGTGAGCGTTCGGCATCGCCATGCCGTCCGGCCGTATCACCCATCGCATCACCCATGAGGATGCGCTCGTCGGCGATGCCGCGGGCTTCGTCGGTCCGGTAAAAGCGTCGGAAGACTTTCGGGAGGTCTTCCTTCGAAATTCCGATGCCGGTATCGGCCACGCCAAAGCGAACCTCGTGGTCAGAGCTATTGAGAAAGAGCGTGACCGTGCCTCCGGCGGGCGTGTATTTGAATGCGTTATCGAGCAGGTTCATCACGACCTGATAGAGCCGCGTCGGGTCGGCGCTGATTTTTTTATATCGGGCCTGTTCGTCGAAGTGGCTGAGAAACGTCAGGCCGCGCGCTTCGGCGAGAATCTCGCCGTCTTCGCGGAGCGATTCGAGATAGTCGTGAATGTTGATGGTTTCCACATGCAGCGGGAGCTTGCGGTCGTCCGCTCGGGAGAGCAGGAGCAACCCTTCGACGATGCGCTCCATGCGTTCGACTTCTTCCATCGCGCTTGCCAGGACTTGGCGCGTCTCCTCAGGATCCAGCGATTGCGCCGCTTCCAAATGCCGCGCGGCCTGCTCGATTTCGCCCTTCATAATGGAAAGCGGCGTTTTGAGTTCGTGCGAGGCGTCGGAAGTGAATTGGTTCACCTGCTGGAAGGAACTTTCGAGGCGCGTGAACATGGAGTTGAGCGTTTCGATCAGGGTGACGAGTTCGCGATCCGTCTTGCCGGGAAGCTCGATGCGCTGGGAAAGATTTTTCGCGCTGATATCGCGGGCGGTATCCGCAATTTGCTCCATGGGCCGCAATGCCTTTCGCGCAAGCCAGAGGCCACCGAAGATCGAAATCGCAAGCGCCAGTGGAATGCCGATATAAAACGAGGAGCGTACGCGCGTCAGGCTCTCCTCGATGTCCGTAACCGGGTATCCGACATACACATCGAATCGCTCGTTATGGGCGCGGGCCACGCGGACGGGTTCGTCTTTAACGCGGACCGTGTGATAGGCCGAAGTCGTGTCCGTTTCGGCACGCATTCTCGCTGCTCGCACGAGCCGCATCAGCGTGTCGTGGCCGAGATTGGGCGTTCGGAAAAATTGTGCGTCGTGGTGAAGGCCGGCGGTGTCTTCGGTCACCGCATAAATTTCGACGAAATTATTCCGTCGGCTCGAAACCGTTCGCTCGACGATCGCGTCCAGCGGATCGACCGTCTTGCCGGTAGAGTCCTGAAACGAAAGCTCGGTCAGCACCTGGTCAATGATTTCGCTGACGACACGGTCGGCGAGCGCCGGGCCTTTGAGCGTATCGGGAACTTCGGTCAACGCGCGGTCAATCAAATCGCGCAGGGAATTAGCGGTGTGAACCTCGCCGTGCAGGACCATCTCATGCGGGTTCGAGGTAGGCGGGAGCGTGGAGATGAGGGTCAGGGTGATGCGCGCGTCGTCAATGAGCGAGGTATCGAGCGCATCGAAGAGGGATTGGCGTATCTTGAAATACTGAAACAGCCCAATCGCCCCGATGGTGAGCACGACGAGCAAAGAGTACCATAAAATTAATCTAAGTCGAAGCATTTCTCTTCAAAAGACTCCCAGCAATAATAGAGTTCACTGAATTACTCCCCTCCTTGAAAAGAAGGAGCTTTTTCAGTGAACTCGGGATTATCGGGAAGCTTTCCTGCTTCCGGTAGCGTTTACGAGCGCCGGGGTGCCAAGCGGACCCCATTCTCCGCATTATTTACAATACATTATGATGTCTCGTTTAGCAAAATTACAAAAGACCGTTAAGGACATAGGGCTCGATGCGCTGCTCATTACGCACCTGCCTCATATCCAGTATCTCGTCAATTACTCCGGCTCGAACGGGTTGCTTATCATTCCCGCGCAGGGCAAACCGCACTTTTTCACCGACTTTCGCTACAAGGCGCAGGTCAAGACCGAAGTGGTCGGCGCGAAGGTCTCGATCATCGACCGCGACCGCACCATCCCCGATACGCTGGTCGAAAAGCAGCTTTTTTCCGACTACGATCATCTCGGCTTCGAAAAGAATCACATCAGCTATTCGATGTACGATTTTCTTCGGACGAAATTCCGGCATGTCAAGCTCGATCCGCAGAATGAAATCGTCGAGAAGCTCATCATGATCAAGTCCGAGGACGAAATCGACGCGATCCGTAAAGCGGCCCAGATCGGAGACATGGTCTATGATAAAGTTATTCCCGAAATCAAGCCGGGCGTGACCGAGCAGGATATTGCCGCCGAGATTGCCTACCAAACGCGGAAGTGCGGCGGCGAGCGCGAGGCCTTCACCATCATCGTCGCAAGCGGCGAGCGTTCCGCACTTCCACATGGTGCGGCCAGCAGTAAAAAAATACGCAAAGGCGAACTCATCACGCTCGATTTTGGCTGCGTGTATAAAGGCTTTAATTCCGATATGACCCGCACGGTCGCGCTGGGCAAGGTCTCGACCGAACTTCAAAAAATTTACGAGATTGTTCGCGCGGCGCAGCAGCGCGGAATCGACAAAGCAGTGGCCGGCATGAGCGCTCGCGATTTGGATACCGTCTGCCGCGATTACATCACGCTCCACGGCTATGGCTCGAAATTTGGCCATTCGACCGGACATGGACTCGGCATCGAAGTCCATGAGCTTCCCAAAGTTTCGCAGCGTGGCGAGCGCTATAAGCTCGAACCAAACATGGTTGTCACCATCGAGCCGGGAATTTATTTAGACGGCCTGGGCGGCGTGCGCATCGAGGACGACGTCGTCATCCGCCGCGAAGGCTGCGAAGTGCTGACGACTTCGCCGAAAGAATTGCGGGTGCTATGACCGTTCGGTTACCGGCTTTGCACTCCACTAAGAGATGGATTTTCGCTACAATGGGCAAACTATTCAATGGACCCTTCATGCGGAGGGCTATGAATTTCGTCGCGGGTTCACGAAAATCGAAGTGGAACAAGCCATTCGTTCCTCGGATTGGGTTTTTAATTCAAAAGGAAGGTTGGAATGCCGTAAAAATTTTCCCTTCAATAATGTGTGGAATCAACGATTCTATTCGATGAAACAAGTTCGTCCAATTTTTGTTGTTGAAGGTGAAGTTATTACTATTATTACCGTTTACGCGTATTTTTTTAATTATGAAAATTAGTTATGATTCCCGCGCCGATTCCTTGAGCATCATATTTCGTGACACCACTGTGACGACGCATGAACTTGAACCGGGCATTGCAGCGGACTATGATTCGGATGGCCGATTGGCCGGTTTGGAAATTCTCGACGCCGCCGAGCGATTCGGAGGCCTCAGCACTTTTTCTCAGGTGACACTCGAGGGAATCGGCCTTCGCCAGGCGGCGTAAGGATACGCCGGGAAAGCTGCGCGTGCTATAGGGACGCGCCATTTGCCCGCTCTATGACAAATCCTTTGCAATGGCCTCGCGCTGCTCATCCGTAAGGCGCGTAAAATGATGATAATTTGGATGGCGGATTAGTATGCCAACTTCCGCTTGCCCAAAGCGGAAACGCTCGACATCTTCTTCGTCTAATTTCCATCGAATGTATTGCACCGCCGAGATTCGTCCTTCTTCCGATTGCTCCTCATCGAATGTAGCTTCGATTTCTTTTTCGCCAATGACGAGATACACCGATTTTTTTGTCAGTCCGATCAGCGAATCGAGTGTGGGGCGAATTTTTTCTGCCTCGGTAATGTCGATGAGTAGCGTAGCGGAAAGTTCGTTCGGCGATGGTAGCAGCTGGCTGTAGGTATCGATCTCGTGCTGAATGTTTTTATCATGTACAAGCCGTTCGGTCCGCACCATTTCCTGAATTTGGAAGAGGACGGTCTCGCGGTTTTCGAACACAAACGTCATCACCGGCCCGACGGAAATGCGCCGCTGCCGCTTCACCTCGATCACACGCCGACGGTATTCGGGGCGCTGCTTTTCGTATTCGGCGATGTTGAGGATGTCGGAAAGTGAGATCATTGTCTGAACTATGATTTATGTGATTTTTGTGATTGGCTCAATGATTTTGGGGAGGTTTGTACTTCGAATTCGAGAGCCTGTGATATTCGAGGCTTCTCGCTCCGAAATTAATGAGAAGCCCTGTTTTAATATTATAAGCTTCCAGGTAATTTATTGCTTGTGCGAAGTGAACGTCTTCCAGCTTGATAATCGCTTTCAATTCCACGGAAATTCTATCTTCGACTAAAAAATCCACGCGCCGTGTGCCGACGAGTATGCTTTTGTAATAAATCGGCATTTCGTGCTCACGCGAAAAAATAATTTCATCGTCCCGCATTTCGATTTCTAAACACCGTTGATAGACTACCTCCTGGAATCCATTGCCAAGCGCGGAATGTACCCGCATGGCACATCCAATAATACGGCCCGTAAGATCGCTATCGACGTACCTGTCATTTACAAAGTGAGAATTACTCATTGGTTAAATTTAATCAGTAAGGTTTAATTATTAACTGAATCAAATCATTTCCCCATCACAAAAATCACATAAATCATAGTTCAGACAGTCCCATCGCCCGATAAATAATCTCGATCGGATGCAGCGCCCGTTCGCCCGTGCCTTCTTCGATATGCAGATGTGCCAGCGAGCAATCGCTCGCGACGGACGCGGGCTTTTCTTTGTCAATTGCTTTAAAGAGTTTTTTTCCAACATCGAGCGAAATCTCGTAAAATTCTTTCTTTGACGACCACGCTCCATCATGGCCGGAGCACTGCTGGATCATCGTGACCGTGAGCCCCGGAATCATCTTCATCAAATCGCGGGAGTTGTAGCCAACATTTTGCACGCGCAAGTGGCAAGGCAAATGGTACGTTATCTTTTCGCCAATGCTGACCGGAAATTCGAGCGCAATCTTTTTTTCGCGATGAAGCCGGAGGAGATATTCGAGTGGATCCATCACAGCAGCCATGACACGCTCGGCCGCAGCTTTGTCGGTCGTATAATGTGCATAATCCTGACGCAGCATCATCGAGCAACTCGGACTCATCGCAATGATTTTCATTCCCGCATCCACGTATGGCAATAGCCTTGCAATGTTGCGATCGACAGTCTTCGTCACTTTTTCGATATTACCCGTGCCAAGCTCCGGCATTCCGCAGCATTCCTGCTCCGGGAGGATGACTTCGATTCCAAATTTCTCTAAAATCTCCACATATTGCTTACCGATCCAGGGTTTATTCTGATCGATCATGCACGTATAAAAGAGCGCGACCTTTAACTCCCCCTCCTCTGCAAGAGGAGGGGGCTGGGGGGTGGTGTGCGGCACAACTGAGGAATGTCGTTTATTCCACCATGCATGAAAGGTCTCCTTTTGATAGGTTGGGAGCTTTTTCCGATGATCTATTCCTGCGACGGATTCTAATAGATTGCGTCCGAACTTATTATTCGCGGCCCAGTTCATTACGCCAGGAAGGGCCGCACCGATTTTTCCGGCGCGATCGGTATCGCCGGTGATTTCATCGCGCAGCTTTTGCTGGAGAGTTTTGCCGTGCTCTTTCGTTTTTATCGCATCCGCGCGCAGAAGCAAGCGCGGGAAATCGAGCATGTATTCGTGCGGTGGCGTGTATGGGCACTTCGGATAACAGAGCTTGCACTGATAGCAATAATCTACGGTGTGGTCGTAATCCGCTTTCGTGAGTTCGTGAACCGGATTGTCGTGCGTTCGGCCTGCGGCGGTGAGTTTGTCGTCCTCCGCATCGATACGGTCGAACACATCCGAAAAGGGCGGGCACAGGCCGTCGCACAAGCGGCAGCCGTGGCACACTTCCAGCACGCGCGTGAATTCCGCCTGAAGATCGGCGGAGTTCCAGTAGAGAGGATTCTTAGTATCAAAAACCATCGGGCAATGATAACAACCTTCCCATGGGACTTATAAGTCTCATGTGACCTATTGGTCCCATCGATCTCACTAAGCGATCAGGCCACAATGCTATCGCTTGCCTTTTGGAACCTTCCCGCGTGCGATTTCTCCGCGCGCGCGAGCGTCTCGAACCACTCGGCGATTTCATCGAAACCTTCCTGGCGAGCGGTTTTCGCAAAGCCGGGATACATCTCGGTGTACTCGTAGGTCTCGCCGGCGATCGCGGCCTGAAGGTTTTTCGTCGAATCGCCGACGGGCAGCCCCGTCGCCGGGTCGCCAACTTCTGCGATATACTCCATGTGGCCGAAGGCGTGTCCGGTTTCGCCTTCGGCGGTATCGCGGAACACTCCAGCCACGTCAGGCTGGCCCTCGATGTCGGCCTGCCGCGCGAAATAGAGATAACGGCGGTTCGCCTGCGATTCGCCGGCGAAGCCTTCTTTTAGATTATGAAATGTCTTGCTGTTTTTTAGATCTGCCATGATTGTCTTAAAAAAAAGATTAAGAGAATTATTGAATTGATTTCATAACAATTCTTTGCGCGCTTTCATTTATCTGGGAAATTCAATATTGAATAGTCGGCTCTTTCATCCGGATTCCGATCTCTGCTAATCGGCGACGAATTTGACTGCGCCGCAGAGGAAACTTGGAGAAGAACCAATTCCACCGTAGCGCGCGAAGCCATCGTTCGAAGACTCCCGTCGGACGCTTCACGATATGCAGTTGCCAGCGTTTATGAATGAGCGCGAACTGACTGTCGTGCTCGGCAAGGAAATGATCGATACCGGCTTTCGGGGAATGAACGGTGCCGGTTTTTTCGTCTTTCCAAGTCCATTTGTAATCATCGAAGGCCAGAATTCCAGACTCTTTCAGCAACGGCCAGCATAAGATTGCGTCGCGATAAACGTCATCCGACTCATGGGAGCCATCGATATAAATAAAGTCGAACGTCGCAACACGATCCTGCATCGTTTTCAACACATCCTGGGACATCCCCTCGCGGACGACAACGCGGTCTTGAAATTCGGAAATATTTTCAAGAAACACCTGACGCATATTTTTCACCACGCGAGAAAAGAATTCATCGCCATGTTCGATCGAGCCTTCGAATGTGTCTATCACCTCGATCGTGGAAGAAGGATCGGTCAAAATATTTCGGAGCAGCCAAAGGGTGGCTCTGCCTTCGAAGCATCCAATCTCTAAGAAACGAAGCAATTTTCGGTTCTTGAAGCGGGACAACTCAACACGCCAGTGTTCAATTCTTTCGTCGAACCAATATACTGAGAAAGTAGCCATTGATGGTAGTATCAGGGAGTTGAATAAGCATTACAGTAAACAGGCGTTCTTTTGATCGCATTCCAATTTGGTATTCTTGTAGTAAGAATCTTTAGCCGCTCTTTTTTAGGAAGATGGGCGTTTTAGCACGATCAAAAACATTTCGTTTACATGCCAATCGCCCTCTCGACCTGGAAGCATGGCTTCCAACCAAACCGAATTACGTACGATGCCATCCTGAGCGGCAAGAGCGCGCTCGATGCCGTCGAGCTTGGCGCGCGCTATTGCGAAGCCGATCTCACATGCATGTCCGTGGGCCGTGGCGGCCTACCGGACGCCACGGGTGAAGTGACGCTCGACGCCTCCATTATGGATCACGACGGCAATTGCGGAGCCGTGGCCTTCGTGCGCAGTTACGAGCACGTTATTTCCATCGCGCGACGCGTGATGGAAAAAACGCCGCACGTTATGCTCGCCGGTGAAGGCGCCGAGCGATTCGCCGAAGCGGAAGGATTTGCCAAAACCGATCTGCTCACCGAAAAAGCGAAAGCGCTATGGCAAGAATGGGTGCGTCAGCCCGACAAAATGCACGTTCGGCTCCGCCGTGAAGAAGAAGGCGAGCACGAATACGTTTTCGTTAAAGTAGGTGAGAATGGAGCTGAATCCGAAATCAGCCGCGATATTGTGAGCAAGCCGCGCAATGAATCCCACGATACCATCGGCATCCTTGCGATGGATGAGTCCGGCCATCTCGCCGGCGCTTGCACGACGAGCGGTCTTGCGTTCAAAATGCAAGGTCGCGTGGGCGATTCACCGATCATCGGCGCGGGGCTTTACATCGCGGGAGGGATTGCCGCAGCCGTCGCCACGGGAAATGGCGAACTCATGATGCGCGCGTGCTCTGCGTTTCATATTGTCGAGATGATTCGGCAAGGCGCCGAGCCGGAGGATGCGTGTGAGGAAGCCATTCTCCATATCCGGCGCGATAAACATCTTACCGATGACATGCAGGCCGGACTGATGGTCATTCGCGCCGATGGCGCGTGGGCTGCGCGGTCGCTACGGCCCGGATTTCAGCTTGCTGCGGCGAGTAATAGGGAGAATGGGACAGAGGGGGCTAATATACTTTATAATGTCACTGCCGATTCCGTGACGAATGACAAATGAGCAAGGCGTTTCACCGGCGTAAGGGCGGGCAATTCTGGCAATGGCTGGGGCCGGGGATGGTCACGGGCGCGGCGGACGACGATCCGAGCGGTATCGCTACCTATTCGCAGGCGGGCGCGCAGATTGGGAACCCGATTCTCTGGACGATGCTCTTCACCTGGCCGCTCATGTCGGCGATCCAGATGGTGTGTGCCCAGATTGGCCGCGTGACGGGCCGCGGGGTTGCCGCGAATATGCGAAAATGGTATGGGCGAAGAGTCGCGCTGCCATTAGTGCTGCTCCTGCTTATATCGAACGTGTTCAATTTGGGCGCGGATATTGGCGCGATGGGGTCCGCCGCAACCTTGCTCTTCGGAGGCAGCGCGCATATTTTTGCGGTATGCTTTACGATCGTCTCTCTTCTGCTTCAGGTTTTTATTCCCTATCGCAAATATGCAAATGTACTGAAATGGCTGACGTTCGTGTTGCTCGCGTATATCGGTGTGATCTTCTTCGTGCGCGTGAATTGGCGCGAGGTATTAGAAGCAACGCTTATCCCAACGATGTCATGGAATAAATCCTACATGTCCACATTCGTCGCGCTGTTGGGAACTACTATCAGTCCGTATTTATTTTTTTGGCAATCCTCGCAGGAGGTCGAGGAAATCCGGACGCATTGGAAGCGGCATTCGCTGCTAAGTCACCCGGAACAGGCGCCGAAAGCGCTTGCATGGCTGCGCCGCGATACACTTCTTGGCATGGGCTTTTCGAATCTCATCGCTTTCTTCATCATACTCGCAACGGCAGCAACACTGCACGCGCATGGCGTAACCGAAATCGAAACGGCCTCCCAGGCCGCCGAAGCGCTGCGTCCGCTCGCGGGATCGCTATGCTTTCTTTTGTTCTCGCTCGGAATCATTGGGACGGGTTTGCTCGCTGTGCCGGTGCTTGCAGGCTCGGCGGCGTTTGCCGTTGGCGAAGCACTCCTGTTTCGCTCGAGCTTGGAAGACAAACCTTCCCGCGCATGGCGATTTTACGGCGTGCTGATTTTTTCGACGCTGCTGGGCATGGGGCTCATCTATATCGGCTTGAATCCGATACGCGCGCTCTTCTGGTCGGCGGTGATTAACGGCATTATCTCCGCGCCGATCATGGTCGTGATTATGATCATGGCCTCGCGCCCAAACATCATGGGTGAGTTCACCATTTCGCGCAACTGGCGATGGCTCGGCTGGGCCGCGACCGCCGTTATGCTGGTGGCGGTGATTTTATTCTTTCTGACCTTATAGACCAGAAGTGGGCTACAACCCGCGAACTTTTCAAGCTACGCTGAGGGTTGAAACCCCATAATTACTTCTCAGCTAAGAACATGATGAAAGACCCCGACTTGTCCCACGAATCGTACTCCGACGCCACCGCGCTTTCGGCGGCGCTCTCGACCGCGCATAGCGGACCGGAGCTGGCCTCCTGCGTTCCCGATCCCGGCCTCGCGCAGGAACTTGCGCGCGAACTCCTCGCCGATCACTTCGAGCTTACCCGATTCAATACTTATGCGAATACCTCCCACTCCAGCAGCGGAATGAATGTCGGCTTTACCATCGGGTTGGCACGACGATAACCGTCCTTCGTCACCACTATCGTAATTTTATAATAGTGAACATTGCCCTGCTTGGTTATGGAAAAATGGGCCGAGAGGTCGAAGCCGCTGCTTTGACGTCAGGGCACAGCATTGTAGTAACATTCGATGTGAACCGACCTGCTACGCTCGCCGCGCTGCGCGAATCCGGCGCGAATGTAGCTATTGATTTCAGCCAGCCGAATGCTGTCGAGGCGAATGTCAAACTTTGCGCTGATGCTAAAATTCCCATTGTTATCGGTACAACTGGATGGGATGGCGCGTTGGAAAATGTCCGCCGGGTGGTGGGTGAAGCCGGCATAGGCTGCGTGATCGGCTCGAATTTTTCGGTGGGGGTTAATCTTTTTCTTCAGATCGTACGCGAAGCCTCGCGGATTATGAACGCCGCCGGATACGATGCTTATATTGTGGAAGCACATCACCGTGCTAAGAAAGATTTTCCGAGCGGGACCGCGCTTCGCTTAAGCGAAGCTGTGCTTTCTGGATTAAAATCGAAAACGAAAGCGGCGTCGGAATTGCCGCGCGGCGAAGCGATCACACCGGACACGCTTCTCATAAGCTCAATTCGCGCAGGTGCGATTACCGGAATGCACACGGTTGGCTTCGATTCGGAAGAAGATTCCATCGAACTCATCCATCGCGCAAAAAGCCGCCGAGGTTTTGCCCTGGGAGCAGTTCATGCGGCGGAATGGATTGTTGGTAAAAAAGGATTTTATCGGTTCGAAGAAGTGCTGAGTGCTGGAGTGCTAAGTGCTAAGTAAAGGTTTGGAAAGATTCGGGCAATGGCAAAGATCGAGAAATTTGAAGAACTTATTGCATGGCAGAAGGCAAGAATACTTAAGACGGAAGTATATCGTCTCAGCCGCGTGGGAAAATTTTCGAAAGATTTCAAGCTTGCAGGACAAATTCAGGCCGCTTCGATTTCGGTGATGGCAAATATTGCCGAGGGATTCGACCGTGGAAGGAAAGCGGAATTTCATCAGTTTCTTTCCATTGCAAAAGGCTCATGCGGAGAAGTTCGGTCGCATTTATATGCCGCTCTCGATGTAGGATATTTGACTCAGGAAGAATTTAAACCAGTCCACGAATTATCCGAAGAAGTAAGTCGTATCATCAATGGCTTACGAAGTAGTATCGAAGGCCGGGATAACCATTAGCATCCTACTTAGCACTCAGCACTCAGCACTTATGAACATGCACCATAAGCTTCGCGGTACGGGAACCGCGATTGTTACCCCGTTTAATGCCGGCGGCTCGATTGATTTCGAATCGTTCGCCCGGCTCGTCGATCATCAACTCGAAGGCGGCGTCGAGATGCTCGTGCCGCTCGGCTCGACGGGCGAGAATCCGACGGTCACGCCATCGGAGCGGCGCGAAATTTTTCGTTGGATGGTCGAGTATGTCAACCACCGAGCGATCATCGTCGCGGGAACCGGCACGAACGATACGCGCACCTCGATCGAATACACGCGCGAAGCGAAGGAGCTTGGCGCGGATGCCGCGCTCGTCGTTACGCCCTATTACAACAAGCCGACTCCGAACGGACTCTTCGCGCATTTCAGCGCGGTCGCAGAAGTTGGCCTGCCCATTGTGATGTATAACGTTCCCGGCCGCACGGGCCTCAATATGACGGCGGAAACGACGCTCCGATGCGCGGAAATCGAGAATGTCGCTGCCATCAAAGAGGCCAGCGCGGATTTCGCGCAGTGCATGGAAATTATTCGCAACGCGCCGGCCGGATTCAATCTGCTTTCAGGCGAAGACAATATTACCGTACCGCTGATTTCACTCGGCGCAAAAGGCGTCATCAGCGTAGCCTCGAATGTGGTGCCCGGTGAATTTTCGCGGATGGTCCGCTTTGCCTTGGAAGGAAAATTTGCCGAAGCGCGGGCCATTCATTATGAGCTGCTCGATCTGATGAAGGTGAATTTTATCGAATCGAATCCGGGACCGGTCAAAGCTGCGCTTGCCATGCTTGGCCTTATTCAAGAGTATTATCGGCTACCGCTCGTGCCCGTCAAGCCCGAGAGCAAAAAGAAAATCAGGGAAGTATTGGAACGGCTCGATGTGGTGATGGAGGAAGACGCTTAAAAGAGGCGTGGCCAGATGGACGTGCGCGGCACGTCCCTACACCATCATGCGAGTTCTCACTTTGAAAAGTTCCATCAACAAGGCTTCTTCTTCTGGAGTCATTTGGGTATTACGGCGCTGCATGACGGCTTTCGCCACTTCGATTGCTTTCTCATATCGATAAGCTGCAAGCCCGTTTGCACCACCCCACGAGAAATTCGGAATCCATTTCGGTGGGAACCCAACGCCGAAGATATTCGAGCTGACTCCCACCGCCGTTCCGGTATTGAACTGAGCCCCAATCGCCGATTTCGAATGATCACCCATGAGTAGGCCGACAAAAAGAGAATTCGTGTTGAATTCTTCTTCTTCAATAGTCACACGGACAGGAGCATAGTCATTTTTCAAATCGCTGGTATTCGTTCCGGCTCCGAGATTGATCCATTCGCCGATAAAGCTGTGACCAAGATAGCCATCGTGCTGTTTATTCGAATATCCCTGAATAATGGAATTCTCGATCTCGCCTCCCACTTTCGAAACGGGACCGATTGAAGTTCCCGGATACATTTTCGCTCCGATTTTTACGATAGAATGCTTGCCGATATAGGCAGGCCCGATGATCGTCGCCTGTGGCATGATGCGCGCGCCTTCCTCGATAACGATCGCTCCTTCGGAGCAATCGAGCACCACGCCGCTATCAATGCGAGCTTCGGGATGAACGAAAAGATTTTCGGGCTTGATAATCGCGCAGTTCGGGAACGAGGGACGTTCCACAGTGCAGTGCGTCCTCGACCACAGTTCAGCATCGGTGCGAATGCGCTCGGTGTTGGAATGAATGATTTCCCAAAGGGAACTCGGAGCAACGTTGCTAACCGGTTGTGGCAGATCAATGGGTTCACCAGCCATCAGCCGTTGTGATAAATCGGATGGCAATGTATCATAAACATTTCTACTGTCACCTCGACTAAAATTCAATGCCTCGCGTGCATTAACGAGAAGCATTTTGCCTTTGGGAATCTCATTGACCGGAAGCGAGTGTCGCCGAGCAATAACCTTCTTCAGTTCCGGGCGCGTATGAAGATAGATGCTGGTCTCACCAAAATTCGCCTGAATGCGCTCGATGGCCGTGAATGCGCCGCTTCGCAGCTCTGCCACGCAGCGCGTGTACACCAGCGGAAGAAATTTCCGGCTCCGAGCCGGAGAATCCTCATAAATCAGGACGTTCGAAAAAGACTGCGCCACGCTTTAGTTAGGAGTTAAGAATTAAGAGTTAAGAGCAAAGGAGGCAAAAATACTCCCTAAAAATATGAAGAATAAAAAAAGGGAACGCTCATCGCGTCCCCCAATTCGTAATTCGTAATTTGAAATTCGTAATTAAACAGCAGCAGCCTGCTTCTCTTTTCGCTCGGCGATTTGCTTTGCGAATTTCTTCTGGAAGCGCTCGACGCGGCCGGCGGTATCGACAAGCTTTTGCTTGCCGGTAAAGAATGGATGGCAGTTCGCGCAAATTTCGACGCGAAGCGACTCGCCCTGAACGGTCGAGCGCGTTTCAAACTCGTTGCCACAGCCGCCGCAATGGACGGTGACGGTATGGTAATTCGGATGGATTCCTTTTTTCATGTTTTTCTCCTTTTGAGGCTGACGGATGTTGCCGTACCTCGATTAATGTTGAGTATTGTAAATGGGCCGTGCTTAACAGCCGACATATTGTTAACGTTTCGGAGTTCCAAGTGTTACGCCGTAGTCCAGAAATGCCTTGTAAATGGCCTGAATTCGAGGACTCGCCGATTTTAATGCCCTTTGATGCTTTTGAATCGTGGCGAAATCCTTACGCACGATTGGGCCGGAAAGAACGGATTTCGCTGGCTTCGTCAGCGCATTTTGCAACGATTGTTCAGCTAATGAGCGCATCACTGCTTTCATTTTCTTTGGGTTCTGGCCGAGCGTGGATGCCATTTCTTCTATTGCCGAAAATAACAGCGTAATGAAATTCGAGCCAAAAACGGTCATGGCATGATAGAGCGGCAGCGATTCGCTCTTTAGGATGATAACGCCGTTTCCACCCAAACCTTTCACGAACTTGCTCGACCAGCGAATGGCTTCGCGGTCATCGGACGAGGCCATCCAGTAAATGTCGCGCAAAAGATGTCCGCTTGGTACGGGGAATGTTTGGATGGGGTGAAGCGTCAGCCGAGCAACGCCGGGACGGGTGGATAAAATAGTGCTCGGAAGCGAACCGGCAAGATGAACGATAAGCCGAAGCTTTTTCGATGCAGCAGCAACCGCCTTTTTCGAAACGGCAGCGATTTGATCGTCTTTTGTGGCGATGATGATGATTTCGGAATTAATGAGAGGGTATTTCTTTATCCGTGCCGAAATATGCGCCGATAGTTTCGCATTCGGGCTTATTTGCAACGCCTTCGCGATGGACGTTCCCGCCCTGCTTTTGCCGATAATGGTGATGTGATCCAATGGAATGAGTCCTTTTATTGCGCCGCCGGCCAGCCGGTGCGCTTGATCTTATCGAGCACAAGCGATACCGAGCCGATCGCGATCTTCACATCGATGCGGACCGGCACGGCGGCGGCGTCGTCCGATACATACGCGGTAAACGAGCCATCGGCGCCGAGCGGCGCGGAATCGCCCAAATTCATCGTGCCTTGCAAGATGCGCGTGTGAACTTTCTTGTCGTCTAATGCGGGAACTTCCTCGTCCGAGAATTGATTCGTGAAGCTTACCGTGACCGGCTGCACGCCGGTTTTTGTGTGAATGAGAAAAATATACCGGTGCCCCACCGCGCCGCTCCAGGCCCGCATGTTGAAGACGATTCCGAGCGCATCTTCATACGGCTCGACAGCTTGCTTGACGACGTTCGACT
Organism: Ignavibacteriota bacterium; assembly: GCA_003151825.1. Taxonomy (GTDB): domain Bacteria; phylum Bacteroidota; class Ignavibacteria; order Palsa-1295; family Palsa-1295; genus PALSA-1295. The sequence goes on along the minus strand of PLYO01000045.1, from coordinate 3,237 downwards.
CCTTGTTATCGGAATAGACCAGCGTTTTTGCCGCGCGGTCGTAGGTGGAATACTTGTCGGATTTCTCATCCCCAACGCGGGTATGTTCCTCGAAGGTATGGAGCGTGAGATCGTTCGTATAAAACTGATCGATGTCGGTGGTTTCCGCATGCAGGAACGGATTATCGGCGGTCCGAAAGTGCATGCGCGCGCTGACCATGCCGTCCGAAGCAATGCTTCCGGTTTGCATCACGACGGTTCCGAGTTTGATAAACGCAAACTTCGCTTTATACACGAGTTCTTCGCCCGCCTGAAGAAAATCCTTTCGCGTTTGCGAGGCACACGTAGCGAACGAACACGCGACGATCAAGGCCGCGAAGCCGGCATACAATATCTTACCGCTGAATCGAGATGCTCCGCGTTTCCACATACCCATTGGACGAAAAACGGAGATAATAGATTCCGGGTGGAACTCCCGAAACATCGAGCGATAGACCACCCTGTAGGGACGTGCTGCGCACGTCCTGAGTCCGGCCGAGCACATTGTACATCTCGACATCCATCCCCGGAACCCCGATCCCGGGACCCGATACCCGCACCTCGTTCTCCGCAGGATTGGGAACGATACTCTGGATGCTAAACGGCGGCGTGTGCTCCATTGCCGCAAGAATGAGGGAATCACCGCAGCCACTGAAATCGAGTTGAACGGAATCCGGTGCGGAAGAGGATTGAGCGGATATGTCGCAACTCATCCACTTGCCGAAGAGATTGGCGGAATCGAGCCAGACTTTGCCGGACGTGCCGGATGGCGTTAGAATAGGTTCGAAAGTGAGCGTTACGTTTGGATTGGAAACGACGCTCGATGTATCGAAAATAGTTACGTTCAGCGTATTCCCATTCGAACTCGAATCTAAAAGGTTCCAGCCTGCCGGAAGCTGAAGCGATTGCAAAAGCAAAGACGAATCATACCGGATAGCAAAATGCGCCGTATCCACGCCAACCGTAGAATCTATTTGCGGCTGAAACAGAACGCTCATTCCGTTCCCACTTGCTGTGCTTTGCGTGGGATGAAGCGAAGAGGAGAAGATATTTAGCGAGTCGAGATTGAGATACCAAAGTTCTCTGCTTGTTTCGTTTGTTACGGCCCCCGCAGCATAAATATAATTACTACGCTGATAAAAGCCAGGAGGGGTGCTGCCACCCGGGCCACAAAGATTTTGCCATGAGTTCCCAGTGTCCGTGGAAACATACACTGCGTCATGTCCATGCGTGTAAAGGTGATCCAGGTCGCCATATAAAGTATTTGTTGCAGCTACAATTGGGGAAGTTGGAATGACTCTCCAAGTTTTTCCGCTGTCGTCGCTTCTGCAAAGGCCCTGGCCTCCAGCCATCATAAAAAACGTTCCAGTGCCTTTGATCGCGAGCGGATGATAGGTATCTAAATTAGCGCTTACATGCGTCCACGTCTTGCCGCCATCCGTTGTATAAGAATTGGTAGGATCGCCCGTTCCTCCTCCATCGTCTCCACCAAAAATTCCAATAGAATCGCTGGAAAAAGCGCAGGAAGTGAATTGTCCGACGGGCATATATTGCCATGTAGAGCCTTCATCCGTCGAGACAAGAGCACCAACGATGTCATTCTCGACAAAAAGAAGGTCTGTCGCATGGTGATAGTAAATGTCCCAAGAAGAATTATTAGGACCAGGCATCGAAATGGGTTCCCATGTTTCTCCTCCATCCGTTGTTTTAAGGCACCCATTCGGATTCGGATCCCTGGTAAAACCGGCTCCATTATAGCTACTCAGCCACCCTGTTAAGCTATCTTTGAAAGTAAAGCTATTGGGCAGCTCACCGAAAAAAAGCGGGCCGTTTGCCAGACCCAACTGGTTCCAAGTCCAGCCGCCATCCACAGTTTTCCAAACTTGAGCTTCACCTGTCGAGTCAGCATCCGTCAAACCAAGAAACCCGACACGTGGCAGCCCGGGAAGATTTAGAAAATAAATCGTAGTAATTTGAGACTGTTCACTTCCCGAGAAATCTTTTAATAGCTTCCACTGCGACTGCGCTTCGAAAGGAATTAAAATCAAAAGCATAATAGCTGCAAAAGCCCGGGAAGCGTTGAGCGCTCCCCGGGTGCCGAAACGTGATATTTTTTTATTTAATGATAACATGGAATTGAAAGCCAAATGTATCCTCCGGAGTGGTGCTGAGGGATGGCCATGTCATCACCGTAAAGGATTTAGTAAGAGGATCGACCGTCGATGCTTCGATAATTCCCGGCGTACCGGACAGGCCTTGTTTTGTGATCGTTGCAACGACAGAACAATTATTGGCTGTAAATGTGTGTGGCAATCCGTTCTGATTCACAATGTTGAGCGTGATGGTATATTGTTTACTGGCAGTATCACAGACGACACTTAAGACACCGATATTGGCGGCGGCAGAATCATAGGGAGCGCCTGGAAGAACATTCCCCCATGCTTCGATGGTATTGTTGGCGTATGTGCTCCCCATGCGTATAGCAGGTTTGGGAGTAAAGATGCCAGTATCAGCGGCGCCACCGGTGCCGATGTTGTCGTAGGCGGTGGAATACCCTTTCTTGGAAACGGTAAAGGCATTCGAGCGTCCCATACCCGCGAAACCGTTCCCAATGATAAACAGCGGATAATCTCCGTTCGGCAGAGAATCGCTATAACCTACCGCCGTTGCTTGCGTTACCGGCGCGACGTTATGCAGTCCGCTTGCGGTCGTATCGTTAAATTGCCCAATCACGGTCTGAAAATCCATGGCGACGAGGCCAGCGCCACCTGGAATGGTCGCATCGTTCCCAATATCATGCGTTGAGCCGGTGTCGGTTACGGTTCCGGCGTTACCGCGCAATCGAAATGCTTCGGGTTTCCACATACCCATTGGACGAAAAACGGAGGTAATAGATTCCGGACGGAAGCGAGTGGACATCGAGGGTAACGGGTAACGGGTAAAGGGTAACGGGTACTACCGCGCGGCCTAACGCATCGTCTAATTCTGCCGTAACTCCTTGCCCATTACCCTCCACCCGCAGCGAATTCTGCGCCGGATTAGGAACGATACTCTGGATTGCGAACGGCGGCGTGTGCTCCATTGCAGCGAGAATGAGAGAATCCCCGCAGCCGGTGAAATCGAGTTGAACGGAATCGGGTGCGGAGGTGGATTGAGCGGATATATCGCAGTTCATCCACTTGCCGTAGAGATTAGCGGAATCGAGCCAGACTTTGCCGG
>PLYO01000010.1 GCA_003151825.1 Ignavibacteriota bacterium | reverse complement strand
TATTACCACCCGATTTGCGTCCATTGGTGCCATTAGATGGTGGCAGATTTGCTACATCCGATCTCAATGATCTTTATCGACGTGTTATCAATCGAAACAATCGATTGAAGCGACTGCTTGACTTGAACGCTCCCGATATTATTGTTCGAAATGAAAAGCGTATGCTGCAGGAATCTGTTGACGCGCTGCTGGATAATGGTCGTCGTGGACGCGCTATTACCGGTTCAAACAAGCGACCATTAAAATCTTTGGCAGATATGATTAAAGGTAAGCAAGGTCGTTTCCGACAAAATCTCCTTGGAAAGCGTGTTGATTATTCGGGACGATCAGTTATTGTTGTCTCTCCAGAATTAAAGCTGACACAATGTGGTTTGCCAAAAGAAATGGCATTAGAAATGTTTAAACCATTTGTTTTACGAGAAGTCATTATGCGTGGATTGGCTACGAATATTAAATCAGCCAAGCGATATATTGAAAAGCGTCCGCCAGAGGTGTTTGATATTTTAGAGGAAATTACGAAGAATCACCCAATTTTATTGAATCGTGCTCCTACTTTCTATAAGTTAGGTATGCAAGCATTTTTCCCAGTATTAATTGAAGGTTCAGCCATTGGTTTACACCCTTGCGTCTGTTCAGGATATAATGCTGACTTTGACGGCGATCAAATGGCAGTTCACGTTCCGCTTTCGTATGAGGCGCAGCTTGAGTGCGCGATCCTCATGCTTTCTTCGCACAATATCATTTCTCCTCAGAATGGCGAACCCATTGCGGTTCCCAGTCAGGACATGGTTCTCGGAGCCTATTATCTCACAAAACACCGCGATAAAGTTACGGGCGAAGGGATGCGGTTTTCCTCGCCGGCGGAGGTCATCATTGCAAACAATCTTGGACGGCTCGATCTTCATGCGAAGCTTCACGTCCGCATCAAGGGCAAGATGATCGAAACGACAACGGGTCGCGTCATTTTCAATGAAATCGTTCCAGAGGAACTGGGCTATCTGAACGAACTTCTGACGAAGAAGCGGCTCCGCCAGGTCATTGCCACAACCTTCCGTGCCGTTGGCAATCTGAAGACCGTAGAATTTCTCGACAAGCTCAAAGACTTAGGCTTTAGCTATGCGATGCGAGGCGGAATTTCCGTCGCGCTCTCGGACATTATCGTGCCTAAGGAGAAGGACGAGATTATCGCCAAAGCGCGCAAGCAGGTCGATGACGTGCAGGATAAATACCTGAACGGTTTTATCACGTCCGGCGAGAAGTACAACAAAGTCATCGACATCTGGACGCGCGCGACCAACCGGACGGCGGACAAGCTGTTCGAGACGCTCGCGCACGACCGCGACGGCTTCAATCCGCTTTATATGATGGTCGATTCCGGCGCGCGCGGCTCGAAAGAGCAAGTGCGCCAGCTTGCCGGAATGCGCGGACTCATGGCCAAACCGCAAAAATCGCTTTCGGGGCAGACGGGCGAACTGATCGAAAATCCAATCATCTCGAATTTCCATGAAGGACTTTCGATCCTCGAATACTTTATTTCCACGCACGGCGCGCGCAAAGGCCTTGCGGACACCGCGCTCAAAACGGCGGACGCCGGCTATCTCACGCGCCGCCTGATCGACGCCGCGCAGGACGCGATTATCAGCGCCTTCGATTGCGGCACCATTCGCGGTATTCCCGTCAGCGCGCTCAAGGAAGGTGAGGACATCAAGGAACCGCTTGCGGAACGCATCTTAGGCCGTGTGACGCTCGATCATATCGTCGATCCCATTTCGCAGGATATAATCTTAGAAGCGGGCAGCATGATCGATGAAGAAGCTGCGGCCAGCATCTCGGCAACTTCAATCGAAACGGTGCTCATTCGCTCGGTGCTTACGTGTGAAATGCGCCGGGGCGTTTGCGCCCAATGCTATGGACGCAATCTCACGACGCACAAGCTCGTCGAAATGGGCGAAGCGGTGGGAATTATTGCCGCGCAGTCCATCGGCGAGCCGGGTACACAGCTTACGCTCCGCACGTTCCATACAGGCGGCGCGGCGTCGCTGATTGCCTCGCAGTCGCAAGTCACCTCGAAGTTCGATGGCACGGTGCAATACGAGGACATGAAAGTCATCATGAATCCCGATAAAGAGAACATCGTCATGAGCCGCTCGGGAGTCGTCAATGTGCTCGATGAGGACAATCGTACCGTCGGCAAGTTCGATGTGCCGTATGGCTCGCGCATTCTTGCCGTCAACGGCGAAAAGATTACGCGCGGACAGATGCTTTACGAGTGGGATCCGTATAACGCTGTTATCATTTCGGAACACGCCGGAACCGTCCGGTTCAAGGACTTCCTCGAAAACGTAACCTATCGTCAGGTGGCCGATGAACTCACCGGCAACTTGCAGACGCGCACCATCGACTCACGCGACCGCACCAAATCGCCGACCATCGATATTGTCGGTGCGGACGGGCATATCCTCATCAATTATATCATTCCGAGCAACGCGATTCTGCAAGTGCAGAACCACGACCAGCTCAAAGCGGGTATGGTACTCGTCAAGATTGCGCGCGAAAGCGGCAAGCAACGCGACATCACGGGCGGCTTGCCGCGCGTTACCGAGCTTTTCGAAGCGCGCTCGCCGAGCGATCCCGCGACGGTTTCGGAAATCGACGGCACCGTCCATTTCGAGAAGCCGCGCCGCGGCTCACGCGTCGTCGTCGTCACCTCGCACGATGCGACTGACCGCCGCGAATACACGATCGCGTTCGGTAAGCATGTGCTCGTGCAGGAAGGCGATACCGTCCGTTCAGGCGAACGCCTGAGCGATGGCGCAATTGACCCGCATGACATCCTCGCCATCAAAGGCGTGGCCGAAGTGCAGCAGTATCTCGTCAATGAGATTCAGGAAGTGTATCGTATGCAGGGCGTGAAGATTTCGGATAAGCATATCGAGGTCATTGTCCGGCAGATGCTCTCCAAAGTGCGCATCACCCAATCGGGCGATTCGCTCCTGCTTGTCAACGATGAAGTCGATAAGACCAAAGTTGCCGAGGAAAACGATGTGATGAGAAACTCCGTCTTCATCACCAAGCGCGGCGATGCGAAGTTCAAGATCGGCCAGATGGTCGAGAAGAAGCGCTTCAAGGAAGTCGCCGGCGAGTTGAAGAAAAAGGGCAAAGCGTTCCCCGAAGCGCGTCCGGCCGAGCCGGTGCATGGCGAGCCGATTTTGCTCGGCATCACGCAGGCTGCTTTGCAAACCGAGAGCTTCATTTCCGCCGCATCCTTCCAGGAGACGACGAAAGTGCTCACGGAAGCTTCGATCAATGCGAAGAGGGATACCCTGCTGGGCTTGAAGGAGAATGTCATCGTTGGGCATCTCATTCCGGCTGGAACGGGACTCCCGAAATTCCGCGAGCTGATCGTGGTTCCCAAGGAGCAGTTCAAAACCAGCTACGAGACCAACGGCTGGATGGGCGCGCAGGAAACCCCGCCACCCATGCCCGCCCGCGCCCCACGCAAAGAACGCGCCGCCGCCGTGGCGTAATCGCGGAGCGAGTAATTATAGCAAGCCACCCATCGGTTTAATCCGGTGGGTGGCTTTTTTATTCCGTCACAATCATCTTCGTCGTTGCGTGCCGCTCAGAGGAGAGCAGCGTGACGAGATACGTTCCGGCAGGAACGACAGCCCCATTTTCATCTCTGCCATTCCACGAAACGGAGTGGCTTCCGGCGGATACATTAGCATTCAACAACGTCTTTACAACTTCTCCGAGGATATTGCAAACGGTGAGCGTTGTCGGGCTTCGAGTATCTAATGTGAAAGTAATCGTTGTCGAAGTGGAAGTGGGATCGAATGGGTCTGGGAAATTAGATTCCAGCCCAAAGTTCGTAATGACCGGAGAAGTTTTTACGCCGCTCGGCGGATTACCTGCGAACACCGCGCGGATCATCGGAAAATACGTTCCCAGGCCAACCCAAGGCAGCGTATCCGGACTGTACCCATTGGGATTCAGCGGGAAATGCCAGTTCAAAGGATAGCTCGAATCCATCACCGGCCACAAACCGGAATCCGGCATCATCGGCCTCCAGTTGCCGCTTCCGGCAGGCGTTTCCACTGCAAAGGAGCAACTCACATCGCCGTTATTATCTCCCGGCCCGCTGCCCCATTGTGTGCCATACCACGGCGTGCCCGGGGATTGGGAACCGTAAATCGCGTTTATCTTCGGCGCAGTATTGTTTGCCTGGACGAGATCGCCTCCGCCGCGCAAAATATCCCCGCCAAGTTCCATGTTATTCTTAGTAAGCTGGCTCACGGATACCCAATAGATTCCGGGCTCGAGTGTAATCGGTATAGGAAAATAATAAATCGAAAGTTGATTTAAATAAGGACCACGCTGCATAACAAGCGTGCTTTGAATTCCCGGTTGAACAACCGTATCGAGCGGTGTGCTGGAATTCGAATCGCCGTTCAGCAGCGAAATTTGGATAGAATCCGGCGCTTGGCTTGCGCCACCGAAATAGGCTCTCACACCGTAGAATGTATCCTCTCTCACAAGCTGGAATTTCATGGCAAAGCTTCCAGTCGCGTTGTTGAAACCAATTCCCGCGCTCGGAATCCCTATGAGTTTTGGAATATCATTTCCAGTGTTAACCCCAGGGTCTAAACCGGCATCGTCATAAGCGAATTCCTGAATGCCGCGATCAGCAACGTTATCGACGTTCAGGTAAAATTTTGAATACGTCGAAAGAATATTGGAAGGTTCGCTGAAACTGTTCCCGCCGAACGCAAGGGCGGTAAAAGCTCCCGGCATTCCTGCGACACTCCGCGCGTCCCAATCCTTGCATCGAATAACAGTGTCTTGTCCATCCTGCACATTGTTTACATACGTCGTGTCGGAATAAACAGTGTCGCCATTGGGAGCGATAATTAGCTCGTACAAGGGTATGGGATAATCAATAGGATACACAATATTTAATAAATGACGATAGACTGGAAATATCGCTTGCGATACCGGAACTTTCGTGTACGGCGTGATAATTTTTACCCAGTCTGTTTCGAATCCATTTACAAGAGGGATTGTGAGCATTACATTATCGACGTACCATGCGTCCGCATCGCCCACCGGATGAGAACTGCCATTGTTATTAGCTTTGAGGCGTAAGCGAAAACGGAAATTGTCCGTCGCATAATTCGTAGTATCCTTTAAGTGTGTTGTGATTCCGTTCACCGTGATTTGCCAGCCATTGGAGTCCGGACTCATTAAAAATGATTTGTATTCGAAATCGCGTCCGCCGTCAATTGCAGCTATTTCGTTCCAATCGTTCGGGCCGGGATTCGTGGCCGGGCCGGAGGATTTTTCGAATTCAAGAATGAGCGAATCGCCGGCTCGGAGAACGTTCCCGTTGCTATCGAGAATCGTTTGCGCGGGGCCGATGAGCGTATCGGCGTCCCATCCGAGCGGATACCGGTGTCGGCCCGTGCGCATGAAGTCGAAGGAAAACCGCGCATTGCTTTGTCCCTGGATATTGATTGGGAATGATGTCACCGTATCGCCCACGCCATTTCCGGAATAATAATTTCCATTGAAATCTAATCGGTCTATACGCATGACCGGCCCAACCATGCTGTCCGGCCCAATGCCGCCATTGGGATAGCGCGGCGGCGGCGGATCCCACGTCGAATCTTCGCCATCTACAACTGTTGCGCCAACGGATACCCACATCGCTTGGTCGGGAATGTCATAACTGCCAACGTAAGCTTTGGAATAACCATCCGATGGATCGAAAAAAGGAACCGGTGTTCTGCGAATCCCGAAAATCGAAGAACATGTCGTAGTGAGTGGCACCGTGTCCAGAATCGTCAGGCAGCCATTGAATGTGCCTAACTCGGAAATGATATTGGAATTCGTTGCGTAAGCTGCAAAACTAAGATCGATGCTATCGCCAGGTGCAAGGTTAGGTACGCTAATTTTACTCGAATAGATGGCTACATTATTCGGCCAGGTCACATTGCTGTATCGAAACCAAACTTTAATTCCGGAATCAATTACCGTGCCCGTGTTAATGACCCGCACCGTGGGAATGATGGTATCGCCGAGCGCAATTTCGTAATTTCTCGGCGGAAAAAGCATCCGCGCCACAACTCCGTTCATCGTTTGTGCTCCCGCCCGTCCCGCACCAAGCGAAAGCACAATAACCGCGCCGCACAAAAGAGAAGCTCTCTTCATCGCTATTCGAAACAACGCTTAGGCGCAATCATTCCGAGGAGGCGAAGAATTGACTTCCCGGACCGTGTAGCACAGGCTTTTAGCCTGTCGGAGGGCTTTCCAGCCCGAGTGAGTCTCACGCCGACGGGCTAAAAGCCCGTGAACAGACTGAAAGTCTGTTCTACACGCGCATTACCTATTCCACCACTTCCATCGCCACGTACCCCTCGGCTTCGCGCTTCATCATCTGCGCGGCTTCGTCTTCTTCGACTTTCATCACGGTGAAGGAAAGTCCGGCCTGCGAGAGGCGATAGGAATGATGAAGGCCGAACGTTCGCGCGCTCGTGATGAGCGGCGCGCCAAACTTTTCTCGAATGCCGGACATCGCGCGCGAAAGGCGTTCTTTCTTTTCTGTTTCATCCACAAATAATATTTCCTGCGGTGTGGCCGGCTGGAAATCGGATAGATATACGCCGATGAACGTTACGCGCGGCTTTGGATTCGCTGCCCAAATTGCGCGCGTCATTTCAGAAACAATCGGAAAAATAATCTGCTCCGATTGCGTGGCCTGCTTCAAATGAACAACGCGCTGTGCATATCGCTGATCGGCAAATCGCATATAAATCGAAAGACTTCGGGTTTTCATCTCGCTCTTCCTAAGCCGCCAAAGGCATCGTTCCGCAATATAGAGCAAGAGCGATTCCACATAGTCCTTATCGGACGTCGTGTGTTGCAGCGTGCTTTGGTGCGAAATGGATTTCGCGGCGCCGCGTTTCATAAGCGGCCGCTCGTCGCGCCCATGCACCAAGTTCCATAAATAGCTGCCATGCACGTTCCCTAAAAGCTTGTGGAGCATCCCTATACTGAGTTTGCAAATATCTCCGCAGGTTACGACACCGAGTTCCGAAAGCTTTCGGTGCGTCGCATGTCCCACGCCGGGCACGGCTTCGATGGGCAGCGGATCGATCCAGTCCATCTCATAGCCGAACGGAACAATGGTAATGCCATGCGGTTTCTTAAAATCGCTTGCTATTTTCGCCAGCGCCTTGCCACTCGAAACGCCAATCGACGCGCCAAGTTGTAACTCCTCATCGATGGTCCGTTGAATCGCTTGGGCCGCAAGTAGGGGATCGGGCCAGCGGTGCGCGACGTGCGTTAGTTCGAAAAATGCTTCGTCCAAACTGAGCGGCTCGACATCCGGTGTAAAGCGATAGATAATTCGCAGGATTTGCTCGGAGGCTTCCTGATACCGCTCGTAATTCGCGCGGACGACAACAGCCTGCGGAAATAAACGCACCGCTTCCGCAGTGCTCATGCCCGTCTTGACCCCCAGCCTGCGCGCCACATAATTGCACGACGCGACCGCTCCGCGCCCAATCGGCCCGGCAGCGACCAGCACGGGCTTCCCGCGCAGGCTTGGATCGTGCTTCTCTTCGACCGAGGCGAAGAACGCGTCCATATCGAGATGGCAGAGAATTCGCTGCATTAATGTGATCGCTTCATAGAGCCTGCCCTTTGTCGAAGGGTGCCTATCAAAGCCCATACAATATAACACTAATTTGGCCCTGGGCATGAAAATCCGCTCCGTCGCACTCTTTCCGCACGCCGGTCGTTAAGAGTCTTATTCGTAATTATTTATTGATGACACGCCGCCTTTCTTATCTTTTTGCCGCGCTCTCGTTTATTGCAGGGGGCTGCGGATCGTCGAGCGATGAACTGACGAAGGCCCCGCCTTTAGGCACGGCCGATCAGCTCTTTACCCAGGCCAAAGCAGCGTACGACAAGGAAGACTGGCCAGAAGCCATTCGCCTTTTCGAGGAAGTGCGCGTGCAGGCGCCAGCCTCGACGATCTCGGCAGAAGCAACGTATCTCGAAGCGATGGCACGCTACGATCAGGATATGTTTGCCGGCGCGGCGGTCGATTTTCGGGCGGTTCGGCGCAATTATCCGAATTCACCATTCGCCGCGCGCGCGCAATATATGGTCGGCGAAAGCTATTATCAAATTTCGCCGCGCCCGGAACTCGATCAGACCTACACGCCGCTTGCGCTGACGGAGTTTCAGAATTTTCTCCATGATTTTCCGAGCCAATCCGTGTCGTCCTCATCGCCATCGTCGGCGTCATCGATAGCATCCGCTTCGGGAACCACGCTTACGGACAGCGCGCAAAAACGCATCGTGGAAATCCGAACCCGTCTTGCCACAAAATATTTTATGGCCGCGCAGCTTTACGATAAGCTCGAGGACCCGAAATCGGCAGTCGTTTATTACGAGCGCGTACTCGATAATTATTACGATACGCCACCGGCCGTCGAATCGGAACTGCGGCTTGCAGAAATCAATACCGGCCTCAAAAAGCCCGATGATGCCCGCAAAAATCTCGACGCTTTCGATACCAAATATCTGGCGACGGCGACAACCGACGAACGCCAGCGCGCGCTCAAGCTCCATACGACGTTGTACCAAACTCCATAGCGATGGCCGCACAAACTCCCCAACGACCCTCAAAAACGCCCTCGGCCTCGCTGGTGGAGTTGACAGAGCTTGTGCTGCCGAACGATACCAACCAGCTTGGGAACCTGCTCGGCGGACGCCTCATGCACTGGGTCGATATTGCCGCCGCGCTGAGCGCGCAACGGCATTCGAACCGCATTTCAGTGACAGCGAGCGTGGATGAAATGAGTTTTCTCTTGCCCGTCAAGCTCGGGCAGGTGGTGCGTCTCAGGGCAAGCGTGAACCGCGCGTTCAAGACTTCGATGGAGGTCGGGGTACATGTGGATGTCGAAGATTTTCGCACCGGAGATGTTCGCCACGTCAGTTCGGCGTATCTTACGTTCGTTGCGATCGATGAATTTGGGCGCTCGGTTCGGGTTCCCGAAATCCATCCCGAAACCGAAGAGGAACAGCAGCGCTACGCAGATGCCGAAGCGCGCCGCGCCCACCGATTAAAAATGCGCGAGCAAAGCGCGCAAGCAGGGGAGCGGTAAGCCCGTGGAATCGCTGAGGATTATCGCCGATGGGATCGAGAAGCGGTTCACGCATCGGCCAGTTTTCAAGCGCGTGTCCTTCGAAGCGAACAGTTCCGAAATCATTGCAATTACTGGGCCAAATGGCGCGGGCAAAAGCACGCTGCTGAAAATCATCGCAAATGTACTTTCGCCAACCAAAGGTATTTGTACTTGGCAACATGGCACAAAGCTCGATCATGACGGCATTCGCGTGAGCATGGGTTTTGCCGCGCCTTATATGGAACTCTATGATGAACTGACGGCCGTCGAGCATGTCGAATTTGTCGCGGCAATGAAGGGCATTTCGCTGGGCGCCGATGAGGCGCTGAAACTCCTCGATGGATTTGGACTGGATGCAGCCATTGCGAAAAGCGACCGGCGGCTGCGTGCTTATAGTTCCGGCATGAAGCAGCGCGTCCGGTGTGCTATGGCCTTCGCATGCTCGCCGTCCGTGCTGTTGCTCGATGAGCCGACTTCGAATTTAGACGACGCGGGAACCGAGCTAATGCTACAACAGACCACGAAAGCAGCAAAACAAGGAGCCATTGTGTTCATCGCTACGAATGACGAGCGCGAGCGAGCCGTTGCACATCGGGAAATTCGTCTCGAACCATTCTGACCACGCTCGTGGAATTCACGCTCGAAAAAACCGACTCTGTGTCGAAAGCCCGCGCCGGTTTGCTCGAAACCGCGCATGGCGAAATCGAAACGCCCGCGTTTATGCCCGTGGGAACCAACGCAACGGTCAAGGCGCTTTCGGCGCGAGATGTGTGGGAAACGGGAGCAAGAATGGTGCTGGCGAATGCGTATCACCTCTATCTCCGGCCTGGAACGGAAGTAATTGCCTGTGCCGGTGGCATTCATAGATTTGCAAACTGGCCGGGAAGCATTCTGACCGATTCCGGCGGCTATCAAGTCTATTCGCTTGCCGGTCTTCGCAAGACGACCGACGAGGGTGTGCATTTCAAAAGCCATCTCGATGGCTCGGCTCATATGTTCACGCCGGAAAAAGTCATAGACATAGAGCGCGCGATCGGGCCTGATATTATGATGGCCTTCGACGAATGCCCGCCAACGACACAGGAGGGAAACGCTGTCCCACGTGAAATTGTCGAGCAGGCAGTGCGCAGAACGGTTGCATGGGCCAATCGCTCGATGGAGAGATTTTCGGGAACAAATACCCAGCACGGTTATCCGCAATCGCTTTTTCTCATCGCGCAGGGCGGTACGCACCGCGATCTGCGTGAATCCTGCGCGCTGGAACTCATGGCGATGAATGCGGATGGATATGCTATCGGCGGGCTTGCCGTTGGGGAACCAAATGAAACGATGTATGAGGTAACCGATTGGATGACTGAGGTGCTGCCAGCCGAAAAACCACGCTATCTCATGGGCGTGGGAACTCCAACCGATTTGCTCGAATCCATTGCGCGAGGAGTGGATATGTTCGATTGCGTGCTCCCGACACGCAATGCCCGCAACGGACAGCTCTTCACGCGCGATGGCAAAATAAATATTCGCAACGCGAAATGGAAAAATGATTTCAGCCCGATCGACTCGGAAATGAATTCCTACGCTTCCCAGAATTTCTCGAAAGCCTACCTCGCCCATCTCTTCAACGCAAACGAAATCCTCGGACTCACGTTAGCCACGCTGCACAACGTCGCCTTTTACGAACAGCTGGTCCGCGAAGCACGGGAGAAGATTTTAGATGGTAGTTTTGCGGAATGGAAAACGGAATTGATCCGACGTGTAAACCAGGTTTCAACCCGGTTAGAAGCGAGGGAACCGGGTTGAAACAAGCATCGTCGGCGATGCAAGGTTTACACGGATACGGAGCCGAACAACTGCAACCGCTCGACGCAGCGTTCAAGCTCTGTAATCTGCATAAGTTCCGAGCGCACTTTCGCGCCGCCATGTAGCTCGCGGAGATAGCCGGCATAATGCTTGCGGAACGCAAAAACGCCGCGCTGCTCGCCGCGGACTTGGCAGGAATGCTTCAAATGCCGCACACACAGTTCCACCCGCTCCGTGATGCTGGGTTGTGAATAGACTCCTGTTGCGCGAAGCTCGTTAATCTGCTGAAAAATAAACGGGTTTGTGATGGCTCCGCGCGCGATCATCACGCCGTCGCAGCCGGTTTCGCGGAAGGCGCGCTCGGCGTCCTCGGGAGTTTTTACATCGCCATTCAGGAACACAGGAATCGAAACGACATTTTTAATTTTGGGAATCCACGACCAGTCTGCTTCGCCATTATGACCTTGCGAGCGAGTGCGGCAATGAATGGTGAGCGCCTGCGCGCCGGCTTGTTCGAGCATCGGCGCGATTTCAAGAATGTTGATCGTGTCGTGATCCCAACCGATACGCGTCTTGACCGTCACGGGAAGTTTTACCGCATCGACGACAGCACGAACCATCCGCTCCATTCGCGCGGGGTCTTTCAGCAATCCGGCTCCCGCTCCTTTTCCGGCGACATTTTTGACCCAGCAGCCACAATTAATATCGATGAAATCCGGCGCAGCCGCTTCTGAGATAATTGCGGCCTCGCGCATCACGTCCGGGTCGCCGCCGTAGATTTGAATCGCAACGGGCCGCTCTTTGGGGGAAGTTGCAAGCTTCTTGACCGATTTTGCGGCCTGCCGAATGAGGGCCTCGCTCGAAATAAACTCGGTATAAACGGCGCTGGCGCCAAGCTCGCGCATGATGAGCCGGAACGAGACGTCCGTCACGTCCTCCATCGGGGCGAGCAAAAGCAGCTTCTCGCCGAGCGTTAGATTCCCGAGTTTAACCATAACTTGCGCATAACCATATGGGTATGAATTAGATTCGGCAGGGTTTTCACCATGCTTAATCTTACGATTGTCATCCTGAGCGAAGTTCGTCCGACGAAGGAGGACGAACGTGGTCGAAGGATCTTTAGGAACCCAAGAGATTCTTCGACTCCGCGAAGATTTGCTCCGCTCAGAATGACATGAAAAAAATATTCATCCATCTTGTAACCCTCGCGCCAATTCGCTCGTTATCATTTATTTCTTTCTCGCTGGTTGATAATGCCAGGATGCAAAGTTATTCACCAATACTTTTTTCGATGCACCGTTTCTACTTCGTTTTTTTACTTTTCTTCATTTTTAGTTCTCAACTTTTCGCTCAAACTGCCGATGTGAGCGATCATCCGTTGTGGATGCGGTACCCGGCAATATCGCCGGACGGCAATACCATCGCCTTCGAATATCAAGGCGATATTTACACCGTGCCAAGCTCCGGTGGCCGCGCAACGGCAATCGTGACGCATGTCGCGTACGATTTTAGTCCCGTCTGGTCGCCGGACGGCAAATGGATTGCGTATGCCAGCGACCGGAATGGAAACTTCGATGTTTTTATTGTTCCCGCGACCGGCGGTATTTCGAAACAACTCACCCTCCATACGGCGAATGAGGTTCCAACGGGCTTCACGCCGAACGGCGATTCGGTTCTGTTTTCTTCCTCCCGCATGATGGATGCCCGTGACGCACAGTTCCCCGTTGGCGTTTTGCCGCAGCTCTATGAGGTCTCGGTCAATGGGGGAATGCCGCGGCAGCTGCTGACCACCCCCGCGCTGCACGCCCAGATGGACAAAAGCCGAAACCGCATTCTTTATGAGGACCGCAAGGGCTACGAAAGCGAATGGCGGAAGCATGAGATGGCCTCCATCGCGCGCGATATTTGGCTTTACGACCGAACGACGAAGCATCACACCAAACTCACGACCTTTATTGGCGAGGATCGCAATCCTGTTTGGTCGCCGGATGAATCGGAAGCTTATTATCTATCGGAAAAAAGCGGTTCCTTCAATGTGTGGAAGCTTCCGCTCGCCCATCCGGAGCAGACGGTTCAGGTCACATCGTTCGAAAAGCATCCCGTTCGCTTTCTGAGCATCGCGCAAACGGGCACGCTCGCATTTGGCTTTAACGGCGAGATTTACATTTTACCGGCGGCAAGCGCCTCGCCGGTTAAAGTCTCAGTTGATATTGTGCCCACCGACAAATCCAACTCGAGCAATTTCTCCACACTTACCGCCAGCGCGACGGAATTTGCGGTCTCGCCGAATGGGAAGGAATTCGCGTTTGTCGTGCGCGGCGATATCTTTGTCGCTGCGATGGATTACGACATCACCAAGCGCATTACGAATACGCCGGAGCAGGAGCGAGATGTAACCTTCAGTCCCGATGGCCGGTCGCTTCTCTATACAAGCGAGCGCAACAATAGCTGGAAAATCTACCAGACGACGATCGAGCATAAAGAGGAACCATATTTTTACGCTTCGACCACACTCAAGGAAGAACCAGTCATTGCGACCGATAAGGAAACGTTCCAGCCGCACTATTCTCCGGATGGAAAAGAAGTCGCGTATCTCGAAGAGCGGACGAATCTCAAAGTCATCAATCTCAAGACGAAAGAGATTCGAACGATCATGGATTCGACACATAATTATTCGTATTCGGATGGCGATCAATGGTACGAGTGGTCGCCGGATGGGAAATGGTTCCTCGTTCAGTTCCTCGATCATGGCCGCTGGGCCAGCGAAGCGGGGCTGATCGACGCCGAAGGCAAAGGACCGATCGTCAATCTGACGAACAGCGGTTACGACGATTCGCGTCCAACCTGGTCCGCCGATGGGAAGATGATGTATTGGTTCAGCGACCGGCAGGGCCTCCGAAGTCATGGCAATAACTACGGCGAGACAGATGTGTTTGGCATGTTGTTCACGCAAGCCGCGTATGACCGATTTCGCATGACGCGGGAAGAGTTCGATCTCACAAAACAAGGGGAAAAGGAAAAAGAAAAGAAAGACACCTCGGCCAATAAAGAGGATCGGAAGAAAGAGTCCGACGCGGATACAGCCTGGAAGAAGAAGGTGATTCCACCCATCGCTATTGATCTAAAAAATATCGAGGATCGCATCGCGCGGCTCACTATCAATTCCTCGCGCATGTCGGACGCGGTGCTTTCGCGCGATGGCGAGCGGCTCTACTATCTCACGAGTTATCCGAAGGGCGCGGCGCTGTGGGTCCATATTTTTCGCGATGACCAAACCAAAATTCTGACGAAGCTCGATGCGCCCGGCGGCAATCTCGTGATGGACGATGAAGGCAAGAACCTTTATGTCCTCAATAATGGCAACATTACGAGAGTCGATACCAGCTCCGGCGCGGAAAAGCATATCGGCTATAAGGCCGGGATGGAACTTAATAGTCCGGCCGAACGCGCGTATATGTTCGAGCATGTGTGGCGCGAGGCGCTGAAAAAATTCTATGTCGAAAACATGAACGGCGTGGATTGGAAATTTTACAAAACCAATTACGAGCGATTTCTGCCCTATATCAATAATAATTACGATTTCGCCGAAATGTTGAGCGAAATGCTTGGGGAACTCAATGCCTCGCACACTGGCTCCGGCTACCACCCGCCGAATCCTGAGCAGAATGCAACCGCTTCGCTCGGCGCGTTTTTCGACAACAGTTATGCCGGCAAAGGAATCCGCATTCAGGAGGTCATCGAGCGCGGGCCGCTCGATGTTTCATCGTCGAAAATTAAAGCCGGCACGGTCATTCTCAAAATCGACGATCAGGACATTACTCCCGCAGAGGATTTCGATCTCTATTTGAACCGTAAGGCAGGCAAGCCGACGCGGCTTGTGCTTTACAATCCAGAAAAAGACTCGACGTGGGAAGAAATTGTGAAGCCTATTACGCTGGGCGAAGAAAACGAGCTGCTCTATCAGCGATGGATCAAGACGCGAAGGTTGGAAGTCGATAGCTTATCGCATGGAACCATTGGATATGTCGATGTGCGCAGCATGGGCGATGAAAGTTACCGGCATGTGTATTCCGAAGTGTTGGGACGTGAATACGACAAAAAAGCGCTCATCGTGGATACGCGTTTCAATGGCGGCGGATGGCTGCATGACGAACTCGCCACGCTGCTTTCTGGGAAGGAATATGTCCATTTTTCGCCGCGCCATCAGGATTTGGGAATCGAGCCGACGGAGAAATGGGCGAAACCATCCGTGCTTATCGTGGGTGAAAGCAATTACAGCGACGCCTCGTTTTTCCCGTATGCCTATCGCGCGCTGGGTATCGGAAAGATTGTCGGTATGCCCGTGCCCGGAACCGCGACGGCCGTCTGGTGGGAGACGCTGCAGGATAATTCCCTTTACTTCGGCATTCCCGAAGTCGGCGTGCTCGACATGAAGGACAAATACCTCGAAGGCCAGCAGCTTGTGCCGGATTATATCGTCAGCAACGACCCGGAATCTGTCGCGCAGGGCCGTGATCTTCAGTTGGAGAAGGCCGTCGAGGTCCTGATGAAGAAGTAGTAGGGACATCGAGTTATTCCTTCACGAACTCCGCCCGCACTTTTCCATCGCTGATGGAATACACCCCTTGCGGAAGTCCGCTCACATCGAGATCGCGAGCATGTCACAACCCTCCTCTAAAAATCAGCATTCGGCTACTTTTCGCTCGCGCGGGAATGAAATCGACTATCGTCTGATCCGTCGCAAGGCCGTATGCGAACAGCAACCCAATGGCGATGGTATAGCGCCTAACGAAAGCTCAAGGCGTTACACGCCCAAATATGCTTCGATCACTTTCGGATCGTTCCGAATTTCGTGCGGAGTTCCCTCGGCGATTTTCAGGCCGTAATCGAGCACATAAATTCGCTCGCAAATACCCATCACAAGCGACATATCGTGCTCGATGAGCAGCACCGCGATCTTGAATTGCTCGCGAATCTGCTGGATAAGCTTCATCAGCGCTTGCTTTTCGGCGGGATTCATTCCTGCAGCAGGTTCATCGAGCAGCAAAAGCTTAGGTTTGGTCGCAAGTGCGCGAACAATTTCCAACCGGCGCTGATCGCCGTAAGGAAGGCTTGTTGCAAGTTCATCTTTTGCTTCCTTGAGATGAAAAATGTCGAGCAATTCTTCGATCTTTATTGCGAGTGTTTTTTCATTCTGATAGAATCCACCAAAACGGAGAATGGAACCCCAAAGTCCAAAGGAAGTTTGCGATGTCAGCGACACGCGGATATTATCGAAGACCGTCATACCTTTAAAGAGGCGGATGTTCTGGAATGTCCGAGCGATGCCGCGATGACTGATCGCGTTAGGTTTTAGTCCGTTTAGTTCCTCCCCGCAAAATTGTACGTGACCAACGGTGGGTGAATACACGCCCGTGATTACATTAAACACGGTCGTCTTACCCGCTCCGTTCGGGCCGATAAGGCCGACAAGATCGCGCGGGCCGACTTCAGCCTCCAGTTCCCCGACGGCAGTAATGCCGCCGAAGCGCATGGTAACGTTGTTGAGAGATAAGCCTTCGCTCATTTTACATCAGTCTTGATGAACGGTGGTTTTTGCACGATAGCTTTCACGCGCTTGCCGGGACGCACTTCGACCAGAATTTCGGTTCCATCTTTCGAAAGCTCAGTCGGGACATACCCAAGAGCGATAGATTTATTCAGCATGGGCGAGATATTCCCGCTCGTCACCTCGCCAATTTGTGTGCCATTGGCATCTATGATCTTATGGCCGTGCCGCATGATCGCGCCTTTTTCATCGGCGTAAAAGCCAACGAGCTTGCGGGTAAGTCCCTTTTCCTTAATGGCACGAAGAGCGGGGAAGGCCAAACACTCCGGCGTTTTATTCAGCTTTGTGATCCACGCAAGACCCGCTTCGAGCGGATTCGTATCTTCGGTAATATCATTCCCATAGAGGCAGTAACCCATTTCAAGACGTAGCGTATCTCGTGCGCCGAGACCAATGGGTTGCAATCCGGCTGTGGCACCGGCGGCGAACACGGCATCCCAAACTTTATTGGCGGTTGCGGCATCGCTAGGGAAGAATATCTCGAAACCCGGCTCGCCGGTATAGCCGGTGCGGGCGATCGTCATATCCACGCCCGCGAGCTTGCCGGTCGTGAAGTGATAATACTCGATCGCATCTAAATCGACCGAGGTAAGCGATTGCAAAATACCCTTTGCGGATTTACCCTGAACGGCAAGCAGGGCCGTCGTATCGGAATCATTCCTGAGCGTAACATTAAAATTAGCAGCTTGCTTCGAGAACCATTCCCAATCTTTATCTAATGTTGCGCCGTTGACGACGATCATATAATGCTCCGGCTCGCGCATATAGACGATGAGATCATCGAGAAGGGTTCCGCGCTCGTTCGGGAGGCTGCTATATTGCGCGCGACCGGGAATGAGCGCGGCGACATCGTTCGTGGTGATGGTTTGCAGGAACCTAAGCGCATCCGGGCCGGTGGCATCGAACTCGCCCATGTGCGAGACGTCGAACACGCCGCCGCCCGTCGTCTCGGTGCTTTCGCGGACGGCCTTGTGCTCGGCGATAATGCCCTTCGGATACTGCACCGGCATCTCATAGCCGGCAAACTCGACCATCTTGCCACCAAGGGCAACATGCTTCTCGTAAAATGGTGTGCGTTTCAATGACAATGATGAATGATGAATTATGAATGACGAAATGGGATAATAAAGAAAGGAAATGTAAAAAACGGGCAGTAAAGTTCGGATAGCTCCGTTAGGAGCAATATATTTGTAGCCCCCGGCGTGAGCCGGGGGTTAGAAATCGTATAAAAGCCAAAAGCTCCGTAGGAGCGGCATATTCTTGAGATGGGATAATATGTCGCTCCCACGGAGCTTTTAAATTCATAAAAAACGATAACCCCGTGCTGACGCACGGGGCTACAAAGATTCCGCTCCTATGGAGCTATAGGTTCTCATCGAAGAGTAATCTCATGTGGCGCGTGGATGTTTACGCGGCAACCAGCACATGGCGTTCGCGGTCGGCGGCGTAGGCAAGGGAGGCTCGGATATCGTTTTCGGTCAGTTCCGGAAAATCTCGCAGAATCTCCTCGTGCGTCATCCCAGCAGCAAGCCAGCCCAGGATATCCGCAACGGCAATGCGTAAACCTCGGATGCAAGGACGCCCGCCGCGCTTTCCCGACTGGATGGTCACAATTGAACGATAGTCCATGCGGAAACAACTTAGCAAAGCAATACTTAATTCCAACGCTCCGTTAGGAGCGATATATTTGTAGCCCCGTGCGTAAGCGCGGGGGATCGTATTTGGTGCAACGCCCCCTCACCCGATTCCGTCTTCGACGGAATGTCCCTCTCCCCACTGCGTGGGGAGAGGGTAGTTGGCTATCATCTTGGGGTATTACGAAGACGAGCATGTGACAGAATTAACGGCGGTATAGTACCGCGCGGGAACTCCGTGCGAAAAAAGAAAGGAATGCTCGAAAACGGGAAGTAAAGTTCGGGTTTTCATCCCAGCCCGGAATGCTTTTCACGGGCAAGGCGCATTTTTGTCGTAAGTTTGTATTATTATCGAAAGAAATTAAACTATGATGGGTCTTAAAAATGCTTTTTCGACGGTTTTTAACGCTATTACGGCTGTGGCTGCAAGGCGTATTATCAAGCGTTTAGCGATTACCGGTAGCGTAGCCCTCCTCGCGCTGCTCATCAACCCGCCTACATCGGTGGGTCAGTACGTGAAACTCCAAAACGGGAGCGGAACATTCAATTATGGTCAATATGACTATTATGGCGGCCTCATTAGTGATGGTAATGGCCCTTTTACAATTGATTCGATTTACTACTATGAGTGGACCGGGTCTTACACTCTTTTCTCCGGAAATACAGAGAAAGGTTATACGCCACAACACATCGACGACGGGGGGACTGCGGTTAGTTGCTCTTACGATACGTTTTACGACGGCTATTCGGGGTACGACCAGAATGGGGTATACTACGATTATTATACTTTTTATTCCGCGTCTTTCTCGTACACAAAAGACGATGTCCGGATAAAGGTAGGCGCGCTCTCGGAACCAGAGGCCTGCTTAGATTCCTCCTTCGCAGCTCGTTTTTCATTTCATCTCTTGATAGACGGCGACACCAGCTATATATCTAACTACCATTTCGTAGTGAGTGATGCTGCTGGCAATATGATTAATAGTCAGGATATTCCCAATTGGTTGGATGATACTATCGAGAATTGCGGCATAGTTCCCACTGCGGGCAGCTACACAGCGTTGCTCACAGATAGTTTGGATCCATTGGCATTCCTACCGGATGAAGGGCTTTCATACATTTTTACCATTGAAGCATGCAATAGCAACGGCAGCGATAGCAATTGCATTTATCAATCGTTGTGTAGTGGCTTGCCGTGGCTAAATTTCGATGCGTGCTATGCTGACGTTCCGGACAACGTGGAATATCCTCCGCCAGGCGGTACCGGCTGGCAAGGCGGTGGCGGAATCGGAGTTATTCAGAATAGCGGCATGACAATCGTCAACAACTTTCTGATGTTTAATGGGGGCATGTCGATCGATACGGTCAATACTGTTATCAATGCCGATGGGGAATTCTACGTATATACCGTGCTCCCTGGTGGGCTTTATTCCGGTCCATTCAAACTCGGCACAGGCACGTGGCCTGCATTCGGTTATTCATGCAATTGGATATTGCCTGCCACAAATGTCGTGCTACAATCCACACCCATTGCCGGCTTCACGTTGCGGATTGACTCAATAAACTTTATTAACGGTGGGGTTTCGCTCGGGGCCACGGTGCATATCCCGGGTATCACGATTGGCGGTGCATGCAGCAGCATAGGCACGAGCACATCGGATATCTCCATCGCGCCAATCCAAATCACATCTGAGGGCATTGGCGGTGCAATCCATGTCGGAGATGTCAGCATCGCGTCCGGTTTTTGCGTGAAGGACATCTTCGGGTCATATTATTCGCTTGGGGATTCGCTCAGCTTCGGAGCGGATTTCAAGACGCCATTCGCCGAGTTGGGAGTTAGCACGGGGTGGAAGAATGGCTTGTGGAATGCTGTTGGCATTAACTATCAGCAGGTGGCAGGTGGTGTGCCGATCGGTGTGACTGGCATGCTTTTGAGCGGGGCGCGAGGTAGCGCTTCCGGCTGGAATAATCCCCCGCTACAATGTACGATCGGTGGGACGCTTGACGAAGTAGTGCCAAATACTATGCGATGGTTAGGCGACCTAAGTTACCAAGCGCCTTCAACACTGACCGGCTCCATGACGCTTGAATATCTAAATGTTTCCACCCTCGGATGGCAGGTGGTGAGCAATGCAACGGAAACCCTCGATTGGAACAATTATGCAAAGTTTTCCGGATCGATCCAGGCAGGAACATTTGGCAACGGGTATATCTTCAATGGCAACGGAAACTTAACATACACCTGGAATCCGGCGGTAAATCTCATCGGCATGGGAAACGGTTCGTTAGCGATCCCCAAAGTACCGAATGAGGATTTCGACCCGATCTCCGACTACATTAATTCTATGCTCCCTCTTCAGTTCGCAAACGTGGAGATGAACTTGAAGGGCGGCGTCATGACTGCAAATATCTCGGTTCCAATCATCGGCTCCGCTCACCTTTCGGCCAATCTGAATGTGCCTTCTATTGATTTCGGGCGTGGCACGATCCCGCTTAGCATCGCTCACCCTGCCGGTAAGAACCAAATCCTCTCACTCCCGCTCGATTCGATCACGGTGCCCGTGAATACCGCCTATGTGGTCATTCGCATTCGTTCAAATGGAGTGCCTTCTGCTTCGACGGTCATCGATCCTTCTAATAAATCGCACACGAATGCGCCGGGCGATTCGCTTGTGCAGTACACGACCGATCCAAGTTCTAATCACGGCTTTTGGTTGGTGAAGAACCCGGTGGCGGGTATCTGGAAACTTTCCATGCCGGGGCGCTCGGCAACGGACACTGTCGATGCGGAGGCAGAGCCGATGGATGATCCATTAGAATTCACCGCAAGCCAAGTTGGCAAACACATTACGCTGACGTGGACACCCTTGTCCAACGGTGACAGCGCCGACGTGACGGCTTATCTTGACGATAGTAGCAGCGGCTACACAGGTTTCCTCGTCGCCACAGCCAATGATAAAGCCGGAACGCTTTCGTTCGACCTGAACGATTCGCTTCCCGCGTGCCAGTACTATCTTTATGCGGCGCGCGTTAATGGCGCGTATATTTCACAATCGTATGCATCGTTACAACTCGATAACTCGAAGACCTCAGCATTAGGGCCGACGAATCCGACGTTTGAGCAATTGAATGGTGACACCGTTCTTCTCCGATGGACACCTACTGCCTCCGTCGGCATGCTTGGATACGTAATCAAAGTGACGGATGCGAACGGGGTGGACTCTATCTACGGCAGCGCCTACGTACAAGCTGATAGCGCGGTGATCGTCGTTCAAAATCTACAGAATAAGCACATCAGTATCGATGCTTATGGCAATGGAATTCAAAGCTGCTGGAGTCCTCCCATTTCGGCGGCGTCATTAGTTTCACCAACAACGGACATCCCAGCACCGACTACGCTCGCACTTCAAGTCTGGCCCAATCCCACTACCGGCAAAGGCGCGTTAAGCTTTACATTGAGCGACCAAAGCATGGTGCGGGTGACAATCTGCAACGTGCTTGGTCAAGAGATTGAATCGCCAGTTCAAGGAACGTTCGATGCGGGCACACATACAAGCTCGTTCGACCTTTCCTCGCTCGCTCCCGGAACATATTATTGCAGAATCTCGGCTAATGGTGTTGTCGAGAGTAAACAAATGACCATCGAGCGATAGTTTTGAATACATCGGCGAAGCGGCTGGGATGTATGCGTGCGTGGTTCGTGTGAATGGGAATGTTCAGCGGGTTTCGTTGGCGCATTTGAGATAAAATGTCTGAACTTGGATTTCATTTCAGTCCCGTAGGGACGGCATCTTTGTAGCCCCGTGCGTAAGCGCGGGGTTCGATGAGCGCAACACCCACAGAGTCCCGTAGGGACGGCACATCCCCCGCGAGCAGGAAATAATATGCCGTCCCTACGGGACTCCTGGCTCTAATAAAATCGCAAACCCAGGGCTGACGCCCTGGGCTACAAATATGCCGTGCCTAACGACACTGAGAATTATTTTCAATTATTTTTCGCAAACACTTGACATTGGCAAAATAAGTGCGTATATTAGTGTGTGCTGTGATAGGCACCCGACTGGGGAAAGGATAAAATGGGGGCGATTGTTCATTGAAAATCGATCGTGGGTAGAAGTAGTGTTCATTGGGAAAACAGGTGCTTCTTTGATGAATAATTTTGGAAAAGTGGCGAAAGTGGCTCAGAAATGCCACAGTTCATGAACTCCAAACTCCCCCCGCACAATCATTGGGAAAACATCTCGATCCCTTCGGCCAAGGCATCCCCGGAATATTTTTTCTTCTCTTCGATGACGCCTTGGATGAGCTTGCTTTCTAATCGCTCCTGAAAGAACCGAATGACCTTTTCGGCGGTGGCTTCGGGGGTGAGATCGCGCGCTATGAGTCCGCTCGTGCCGTCTTTTACGATCTCGGGAAGACCTCCTACGTTCGTGGCAATCACCGGCACATCGAAATTGTATGCGATCTGCACAATTCCCGATTGCGTTGCCGAACGGTAGGGAACCACGGCGGCATTTGCGGCGCTGAAATAGAGCGGCACTTCTTCGTTGGGAATGTAATCGTTTACAAGGATGAGATTCTTGGATGGAATGCGAAGTTCATCGATGAGCGTTCGATATTCCTGCTCGTCTCCATAAAATTCCCCGGCCACGATAAGGCGGATTTCGGGAAGCTGTTCGATAATTTGCGGCATGGCTCGAAGCAAAATATCGAGTCCTTTGTACTTTCGAATATAGCCGAAAAAGAGAATGGCGGGAGCATCGTTCGGGATCGAAAGTTTACGCCGGGCTTCCGAGCGATCCATGCGCTCCCCGAAAAGTTCATAAACGGGATGATCGAGCCGGATGAATTTCGCATTCGGAATAATGGATTTGAGGTCGCGCTCGACGATCTCCGCCTGGACAACAAACGAATCGAAAACACGAAACGCAAATTTTGTAAACATCCGATCGCCCGGGCGCTTATCGTGCGGTACGACATTATGCGCAATACAGAGGATCTTGGAGTCGTGGCCGCCCTTTCGCAGGAGGCGCCTGGCGGTGCGCGCCATGACGCCATAAGCTGGAGCGATAAAAGGAATCCAAAAATTAAAGATAATAAGATCGGGCTTGAATTTCGCGGCTGCGGAGCCGGCCTGGATCCATGTGATCGGATTGATCGAATCGATGATCGCTTCGGTATTACGAATTTTGAAGGACGAATCACGAATGTCGCTTGCGGCAGATTCCCCATGTGTCATTTGCAATTTGTCATTGGTCATGGAAGTTTCTTCCTGAGATTTTCCGGGAAAGAGAAGCTTCGGATACTGCCGCTTGAACGTAATGACCTTCACATCATGGCCGCGCCGGATGAGCGTTTGCGTCAGCAGCGAAACGTAATGCGCGATACCTCCGCGCAAGGGATACACCGGTCCGACCATGACGATTCTCATATTATGAAATCGATTCCGCGCTGTATCGCGCGACTAATCCCGTTCGGACGGCATGAAGATACATCCTTCGGAAAAACCAAGACGCAAGAAACACATAAACGACCGAGAGAATGCAGCCAATCCACAACGAATACATGGGAATTGCTTGTCCGGCCACGACGGCTCGGAGTGCTTCGAAGATATACGAAGCGGGAAGTATTCTGGCAATCGGTTGCAGCCATATTGGCAGCACGGAAACGGGATAGAACACCGCAGCTACCGGTGCAAGCACCGCTGGCATCGGCCAAATAAACCACTCGGCTGCCGGGCCAAATCTCAGAACAATGCCGATAGCAAAAATTCCGAATGCGATGCCAAATAAAAATAATCCGAGAAGAAGTATCAGTACGACGAGACCGTACGAAAAAATCCATAAGCCGAAGATGAGTCCGGCCATGAGCAGCATTACGATCAGGCCGATAAAGCTTGTCATCATGCTGGCGGCGATGAGACCGGTGAGATATTCCGATATGCGGAGCGGGGTGGCGAAGATATTAAGAAAGTTACGCGACCACACATCTTCAAAAAATGAAGTCGAGACGCCAAACATGGCACGCGTGAAGAAATCCCATAGAAGCACCGCGCCGAGCAGCGTCGAAACAAAATTGAACGTCGATTGAACCGTATCCAAATAACGAGTAATAAAACCCCAAAGAATAATGTCGATGGCGGCCCATGCGAATAGCGGGAACACACGGGTGAAGCTCCCGCGCATGAGGTAAAAGATGCGCAGCACAATGGCAGAAGAACGCCGGATATTCATAGCGTAGGCACCTCCAACGAGAGCGGCTCGCGCGCCACCGTTACGAACAGTTCTTCAAGGGAAGTTTTTCCATGCGTTTCAGGAAGCTGTTTCGGATCGCCTTCGAGCAAAACCTTCCCACGTGAGAGAAACAGCACGCGATCGCATACGTCCGTCACTTCATACATGTTATGCGATGTCCAGAGGACGCCAACGGCCATCTTCTTCACAAACTCGACAATCGTTTCTCGAATATAGCGTGCGGCGGAGGGGTCCAGCGAAGCGGTTGGCTCATCGAGCAAAAGAAGCGGGGGTTCGTTCAGGAGCGCTTTGGCGAGACCGGAGCGCGTTTGTTCACCGGAGGAAAGCACGCCACATTTCGTATTCCGAAATTTCTGAAGGTCGAAAGCATTCAGCATTTCTTCGATTCGTTCCGAAAGATTTGCGACGTTATAGAGCATTCCGAAGATTCGCAAGTTTTGAGCGACCGTAAGATTTCCGGGCAACGGCGCATAGACAGCCGCGAAATTCGTATTCTCCAGTGCTCGCGACCGTTGACGGGCGAGATCGATTCCATGAATGGTGATGGAACCCTCTGTAGGTTCAAGAACGCCGAGGATCATGTTGATCGTCGTCGTTTTTCCGGCGCCGTTTGGTCCCAGCAGACCAACGATTTCGTTTTGCTTTACCTCAAACGAAATGCCATCGACGGCGACCGTTTCGCCGTAGAGCTTTCGCAGGTTGCGGACCGCAAGCACGGATTCAGAATTAGCCATGATAGGACGGATGGGAGCGCTCGGACGTATGCTTCGAGGTTCTTACCGGTTTAGGATTTATTCCGGCTTTACTCTTTTGGGCAGATTTATTTAGAACGCTTTTGTACACGGCCTCGTAAATCGGAACTATTCGTTCTTTTGCGAATTCCCCGGTTGCTCGGCGATAGGCGGCTTTGGCTGTGCGCGTGTGGAGTGGTTTGTTTGTAAGGAGCTCGGTCGTTCGTTCGGCGAGCGCTTGAATGTCGCCGACAGGAACGACAAATCCCGTTTCGCCGTCGATGTTAAGTTCCGGTAAACCACCGGCGTCGCTGGAAACAACGGGCACACCGCAGGCCATCGCTTCAAGCGCGGAAAGGCCGAAGCTTTCGTTGCCAGAGGGCATCAGGAACACATCGCTCGCCGAGAGGACGGACGCAAGCTCGCTTTGCTTGCCGAGAAATCTGGTTTGTTGCCAGATGCCAAGTTCCCGCGCAAGCGCCTGACACTCGCCGCGGTCAGGGCCATCGCCAATGAGCAACAGCTTGGCTTTGATGCCGCGATCGAGAATGATTTTCAGCGCGTGGATGGTATCCTTCACGCGCTTGACTTCGCGAAAATTCGAGGTATGCACAAGGAGCTTTTCGCCGTTCGGGGCAAGCAGCCGTTTGAGATTCTTGGAATCAATAGGTCGAAACGTCTCCGTGTCGATAAAATTTGGAATGACTTCGATCTCTTTTTCGACATCGTAATTTCCGATGGTCTCATCGCGGAGATATTGGGAGACGGCGGTGACGGCGTCCGAAGATTCAATCGAGAATTTCATCAGTGGCTCGAAACTTGGTTCGAGGCCGACGAGGGTAATGTCCGTGCCATGCAGCGTGGTGACAATCTTAATATCATTTTTCAAGATTTGCTTGGCGAGCACGGCGGCGGTCGCATGGGGAATGGCATAATGCGCGTGAATGAGATCGAGCTTTTCGAAGCGCGCGACTTCCACCATC
Organism: Ignavibacteriota bacterium; assembly: GCA_003151825.1. Lineage (GTDB taxonomy): Bacteria > Bacteroidota > Ignavibacteria > Palsa-1295 > Palsa-1295 > PALSA-1295. The sequence goes on along the minus strand of PLYO01000010.1, from coordinate 39,079 downwards.
GCGCTCGTGAGAGCCATCGAGTACAGCGGGAACTCGAACAGCGGATAGGTGGACATCTCGACCTCGTGATAAAAAATATTATCGAGATACCGCGCGTCCTCATGCCCCGCGCCGGTGAGTCGCATGGGGAGCGCGTAGGTGATAAAATGTACGCGGTGCCCGCGCTCGGCCAGCGACTTTCCAAGCTCCGTAGCAACAACGCCGGAGCCGCCATACGTGGGGTAGCAGGTAATGCCGATATTCATAGTTAGAAGAAACAAACCCTTTAGGCACTTCATCCCGTTTGTAGTGGCGCGGTTTCTGCGCTTGCCCTCTGAAGCAATGGGGCAGGTGGGGAACCCCGCCACTACGTTAGATAAATGTCACTCGAAGATTTTTATTACACCATCGCCTCGCCGCTCCGCGCGCCGGATCTGAAAATCAAAGGCTCGCGGTTCATCGCGGACATTATCCCCGTGGAAACGAAAGAGGGTGTCGAACATTGCCTTGCGAACATTCGCAAGGAATTTCATGATGCCACACACCATTCCTTTGCGTACCGTCTCGGCGCGGGAGCACTTCTCGTGCGCGCAGCCGACGATGGTGAGCCGGCAGGAACGGCAGGAAAACCGATTTTGCTGGTCCTAACGTCGCGGAAGCTGACGAATGTCCTGCTTGTCGTCACGCGCTTTTTTGGTGGAACGAAATTGGGAACGGGCGGCCTTGCGCGAGCCTATGCGGAAGCGGCACAGCAGGCCGTTTCGATGTCCAAAATCGTAAAAGCCTATCTCACCAAGACAGTTCAGCTCGAAGTTCATTATGAGGATTTGCCTTCGATGGAACGTCTCATCCACGTGTTCGAAGGCCATATTCAGGAATCGAACTATCTTACGAGCGTTTCGCTAACCATTGCCATTCGGGAATCGAAATTGGAACCGTTCCTTGCGGCGGTTATGGATTCGTTCCATGGACGGGTGCGGCTGGATTCGATTGAAGGTATTTCCACTCCGCATTGATCTCATCGGCGATTTCTTGTGCTGCGCGCCGGTATTTCATCGGACAAAATTCTTCTCCTGCCGGACCGGGCTGTAATTCCGATTGATTCCTTTCAAAAATAGAAAGTGCGAGGGAATCATTCTCAGCGAGATGGGAGTGAGAATAAATTCCGGGTTCCAGATTAGCCGCTTCCAAAAGTTTACCCTCGCGCACAAAATTATCGAAGCGAAGAATGGCGATTGCAAACGAAGCGAGCGTGGTATCGGAAAAAGAAAAACGTGCATAATATGCAGCCATGGCAAGGAGGCAGGAATCGTTCAAACTTTTGTTCCACTTTTTATTGCTGAAAGCATTTTCAAGATAGTTTTTCCAGAGAGAATCGGGACTCGCATGCATAAGAATGCGGCTCGCATAGGCAAGTAAGAAACGATCTCTACCTAATTTTAAGTATTCGGTATGGATGTATAGCGAATCGGCAAGGGCCGTGTCGCGGGCAATGACATGAAGATCGGCGCGTTGAAAGTCAAGGGCAGCAATTTGTTTACGAATGCTCGCCGTTCGTGTGGTGTCGAGTATGGTCATCGCGCCGCGCCAATTGCTCATGCGGAGAAGCACGCGTTCCGCTCCCATGAGTGACGAAATCCCTGCGCCCTCCGCAATCGCCGCATGATAATAGGATAGGGCATCCTGCAATTCATTGTGAGCAGAAGCTTCTGCCGCTTTTCGTTCTAATTTTCCAATGCGGCGCAGACAGGGATTGTAGATAATCGAAGTTCGGTCGTAATAATAGCGGAAGTGCTCGGAGTCGCCGGCGTCCATCGGCGTCATCATGGGCGCGAGCCAGCGCTTCCATTCCGATTCGAGCGAGTCAAGCGGTTTGCCGTATTCTTTTTGCCAATCGAGCGAGGCATACACGCGGTCGAACGGGCCGGGGCCATATTTGCCCAAAAGATAACGCGAAAACGATCCCGCAAGGACATAACTTTTCTGAGAAGCATTCGCGGCAAAGCCGCTGAACGACATGATTGGAGTTACGCCACTCGCATAGTGCAATTGCAGAATGCGCGCCGCGTGCTCGTCGAGCGTGTAAATACCATCGTATTCCGGTTCGACGGACATGGCCGCGCCTTCCGTAATGCCGGTGGACCAGCTTGCGTAAAATGGAAATACTCCCTTCTCACGCAGTAGCACATGCGTGAGTTCGTGTTTCAAAGATTCTAAATTATTTTTTGCGATATGGACTTCCCCGAGCCACGGTTTTGCAATGGAAGCTTCGCGCGTACCGATGAGCGCGAACATCGCATCGTTCGAGGGATAGATATAGATACGAATGGATGGGTGATGAGGCGAAAGGGCGAAGCGGCGCTCGATGTCGTGAAGATACCATCGCACGTCGCGGTCGATCTTATCGATCTCATCCTTGGTGAGCGAGTTGGGCGCGTAATAAATCGTGCAATTGGGAATGATACTTATAGAGCCGCTTAATTGTTGTTGAAGAACATCGTGCGAAACCGTGATGCCAAGCTTATCCTGCAAGGCAAACAGTGCTACCACACAAGCCAAAAGAAATACTCGCAAAGACCAATGCAACCGATCGTACCTATCGGTCTCATCGAACCTATCCTTCCCAAAGATTCTTCGCCTGAGTAAAGCCAATGAAAGCAAAAGCGCCGCAAGGAGCACATGTTCGCATCGCACGGCGAGATAGGCATTCGTCAATTGGAGGGATTCATCCCACACTAATCCCGGGAAAAAGCCGTATTGCCAGCCGTAGGTGAAGAGTTGAGGATTGTAATAGCCGGGCAATAGGGATAAAAAAAGCGTTATAATCCAGAAGATGATAAAAAGGAATGCCGCATTTCGCGGCTGCTTCACAAGCCATGAGCAGGAAAGCCCGAAGATCCCCCCGAGGATCGCGCTGGGGTAGGCAATTTCGATGTAAAAAAGCAGCCCATCCCAAAACGCGCAATTCGGGATAAATGGCAGGGAAAGGACTGAAATGACTAAAGGGACGAAAGCAAGAACCACGCTTTCAAAAAAAATCGCCACCACCACTTTGGTCGTTTTTGTCTTTTTCGTCCTTTGGCGCTTAATAGCCGCAATCCCACAGACCAAGCTGAGCGCCAGCGCCATGAGCGCGGAGTATTCGAAGCCCAGCACCGCGAAAAGCGGACTCGAAAGCGCGATCACAAACGCCGCAACAGCCGCCAAAACCGCTACACTACTTAGCATGGTTGCGAAAATACGCTAAAATTTCCCGGATTGAGCGCGCACGACCCATTTTTTTCGTAACTTTGTACCACATTTAAGATTTTTGACTTTCGAAGAGACACATCATGGCATCCAGCACCCTCGTTACAATTACCTATCGCGTTGCCGACGCTAAACGGTACGAACTCGAAGATATTCTCCGCTCGCTCGTCGAGCGCATCAATTCGGCCCAGCAGTCGGTCCGCTTCTCCGTGTATCAGGAAGAAGACGAGCCTTCGACGTTTGTAGAAGTGTATGAATGCGATTCGACCGATGATTACGATTCGCTCGAAGACGATCTCGATGAAGAAACGCGCGAGCAAATCCGCCGCATCGCGACCGATTTTGCGCAGTCCCGGCAGGCCGTCATGACCCTGCGAAAAATGGAGTGAGCCAAGGTTGCGCGCGCTTAAAAATCCTCTCCGAGCGAAATAATATAAACCGGATTCCCCCACGTTTCGATCGTTGTCGTCCAGGCAAGATCGAAGTGGATATAGAAGCCGAAAAGATACGTACGGATGCCGGTTCCGGTCGATAGTAAAAGATCGCGAGTCTCCCAATGGTTGGTTGTCACATCGCGCTGGAACAGATAGACGGTATGATTCCACGCCGTTCCGGCATCGACGAAGGTCTCGCCGAAAAATGCGAGCGGAAACCCTCCGACGGAAATGGGGAACGGATAGCGCAATTCGAGATTGCCGATAGCGTAATGCGTGCCGATTTTTGCATCGTAAGGGAAGCCGCGCAGCGGTAAGCCCGGAGTGAAAAAAGCAAAATCCTGCGGGCTGGTGATCGGAATGCCCTGCGTCTGATAAAATGGGTTGATCCAGCTATCGACGCCGCCGATAAAGAAATTTTGTGGCGTCGGACCGAAACTCGCAGCGCCTGTGACGCGCGCGGCGAGCGAAAGAAGCCCGGTGATCTTGATATAATGCCGGAGGTCGAACTGCGGCGTAACAAAGCCAAGCCAATTGTTGGAGATCATCGGCGCGGCGGAAACGCTGAGGTTGACTCGGTTCCCGTCGATAGGATAAAAATAGCTCATCAGCGCGTCGTCGTGGACGTAGGAAATCTGTGGAAAGATGGCATACGCGGTCTTCGTAGGGACGTTCTCGCTGACGAGAAGATCTTTTTGGAATACCGCGCCGGTTACCGAAAGGTCGAAGCGCGAAAATCGTGAAATAGGATAGGCCGCGACTCCCGCAAGTCCCGTGGAAGTGAAACGCGCGATCGGATTGGCCTCCCTGGGCGCGCTTGGATCGGACACTTCCCCCACGAACGCCGCGCTGTGATAGCCCTGGAGGCCCCAGCTTGTGCGGTCGGCAAGATTGTAATAAGCCAATAGATAATCAGAATTTTTCAGATCGATGATCAGGTTCGTGGCAAAGAATATCTGCTGATTTCCCATCTCGTCCGAAAAGAGCATTTGCGTCGTTCCCTGTAAACCGTAAAACCCCGAAAAGCCTGCGTTTCCAATGATAATATCCGGGGTGAAGACGGTACGGTAATTATGGACGATGTATTGCCCGGAAGAGTCTTTGTAATTGGTCACGACTTCCGCCGACAGTTTGTGCTCGCTCGGGATCATCGTGCTACGGTTCTCCGTTGGATTATCGCTATATACATAATTGTGCAGATCGACGCCGACGTTGCCATAGCCTTTGGCCGTATCCGTCGTGCTTGCCTTCTTTGCAGAATCGATACGCGCGACGAGCCGCCCGCCCTCGTTCTTACGATACTCGGTCAGCGGAAGGGAATCGATGTGATCCGATTCCGGATTGCGAAGGAGAAATAGATCGTAGCCGCCCTTGTGCATGGTCGAGAAGCAGAGCTTCGTGCCATCGTTCGAAACGGAAATCTGATCGATTTTCGAAACGGAATTCGTGATCGGGTGCGCGTTCGAGCCATCGGCGTTGGCTTCATAGATATTATTAATTCCGCTCGCGTCGCTGATGTAATACAGTTTGTTATCCTCGGTCAGCACGGGATAAAATTCATTCGCGTTCGGAGTTGCCGTGATGCGCGTAATCGTGCTCGTTGCCAGATCGTAGCGATATACATCGCGATTCGGGCTTTCGTAATTTACGGGACTCGGATACGTATTCGGATACTGGCCGGGAATCAAATGATCTTCGCGCTCGCTCGTAAAATAAATCGACTTCGAATCCGAAGTCCAGGAAGGCTCGTGATCGGAGAAAACATCGTTCGTGAGATTTCGAGTCTGCTTCGTTTCGAGGTCATAGAGATAAATATCCGACTGGCCGTTTTTGACGGCTACGAACGCGATATATTTCCCATCGGGCGACCACTTGAGACCCCCAATACCATCGACATCGATATTAGGAAGCTTCCGTTGCGGTTCATTGCCACTGACATCGAGAATAAAAATTGCGTCCGTTTCGCCGGCCTTCGAGGCGAGCGCCATCTGCTTGCCGTCCGGCGACCAGCTTAATCCCGGCGCGAGCAAATGCAGCTCTTCGAAATTTGCGCTGGCCCCGCCGCCACCCAGAATTTTCCTGATTTTCCCGGGATGATCCAGGCTTTGGACATACACGTCATAATAATCGCTGCGGTCGCTGATGAAGGCCACGAGATCGCCCTGCGGAGAGACTTCGGGCGAGACGTTCATATAATCGCCGAGCTTTTTGTGATCGGCCAGCACATCCGCGTAATCGTTCGGGTTCTGGAATCGCGCGATGTCAGGAAAATAAAGAACTTTGAGCGCCTCCAAAAATTTATCGCTAAATTCGCTGACGGAAAGCCCGAACGTGGATCGAAACCCGCCCTCCACGCTCCGGCTTGCGTGAATGCGCTGCAATAATTCCCCGACTTTGTCCGGGCCGTACCGCTGCGAGATATACCAATACATCGTTTGGCCGACGCGATATTGAATGTATCCGCCAAGCCGTTCGAGCGGAGGCACGGAATTGCTCAGCGTCGCGTCGCGCATGAACATGTCGGTTTCGAGATCGAGGCCATGCAGCGAATTGAATTCCGCAAGACCCTCGTTCATCCACGTCGGGATTTCCATCCCACCGCCCGTGAGTAGCGATTGATACGTCCCGCCGATGAACATATCGTTCACAACCGCATGCGTCAATTCATGATGAATAACATGGCGGAAGAGTTCGAAATCGCCTTCGAACGGAATGATGACGCGGTTTTTTAAGAGTTCCGTCACGCCGCCAACGCCTTCGGGCAAAAATTCGCCGACAGCATTGGTCTGCTGAAAATCGTTGTGGGAATCATAGACTAAAATCGCCACGCGATCCGTGATGTCATATTGCATGACGCGCTCGATCGAGTCCAGCGCGCGCTCTGCGTGATCGGCCACGAACTCCGCTAACTCGCGCCCGCCATGATAAAAATAAACATCGAAATGCGGCGACTGAATAAATTGCCAATCGAAATTTTTGTATTCGACTTTATTCTTGCCAAAGCTCGCGCCGACCTGCGCGGACAAGGATGAAGGATGAAGGATGAAGGATGAAATAAAAAATAAAATGGCGAGGCGACTCCATTTTATGTTTGTCATTGCGAGGAGGACTTCGGAGCGAAGCGCGCATGACCGATCATGCGCGGGAGAAGTCCGACGAAGCAATCCGTTGAATTCAACGGATTGCTTCCCTCGATTCCTCGGGACCGAATCGAACTCCCTTTCGCATGACCGATCATGCGCGTCGTTCGATTCTCCTCGCAATGACGTGAATTTTGATTTTCTAATGACCTCCATTATATTTCATACCTCATGCTTGTCCTGACCTGGGCAATGATGACGCCGACAATAATAAGCCCCGCTCCTAACACCTCGACAAAACTGATTTGTTCAGTGAGGAAAAATTCAGCAATGAGCATCGCCACGACCGGCTCTAACATATAAATCACCGCAGCCGTGGCCGGCGTCACAACATTTTGGTAGCGCGCCTGCAAATAAGCCGTCGCGCCCGTTGCAATAAGGGCCGTAAATGCAAGCGCAGCAATGCAATACGGCGTTAATATCAACCTCTGCGTACCCATTACCGGCATGAACGCGAGCAGGATGATCGAAGCCGCGACAAGCTGTGTCGAGGTGACCATCATCGTTGCAGAATGCTCATCGTGAGTTATTTCGATCGCGGAGTGAAGCGCCTTATCCACCCACACAATATAGACACCAAAGACGGCCGCGCAGCAAAGCGTAAAAATATCGCCGATGGCGAGACCCTCATGTTGAAAAGGATGCGTCATAAGAAAAATCCCGACGAGCGTGCAAAGCACGGCGATGCAAAGTTTAAGCGTCAGCTTTTCGCGTCCGGTAAACATGGAAATAAACGGAGTCCATATAACGGCAGTGGATGTGAGAAAAGCCGATTTCGAAGTCGTCGTCGTGAGCAGCCCGATCGTCTGAAAAATATACCCCGCACCGATGGCAAGTCCGAGCACGAGCACATTATTCCGAAACGCTTTTTCTTCACGAGTTTTTGCAACGAAGAGCAATTTCGCTCCTTGCCGAGCAGAGCGTGAGATGATGAGAAACACAACGCTCACCAATGAAAACCGCACCACGACAAACGCCGTCGGCGACGAATCCGTGAGCGCCCGCTGCACGACGGCGAACGTCGTTCCCCAAATGATGGGGATGGAGAAGAGCGAGATCAGGCCTGTGGCGCGCCGCTCCGGAGTGTGCTGTATGTGTTTCGAGGGATTGATGTGGCGATTATTTTAATTTAGCGTATTGCTAACACTCAATCGCAAAAAACATTTGATGGCAAAATTTATATCGCTGTCATTGCGAGGAGAATCGAACGACCGGAGGGAGTTCGATTCGACGAAGCAATCTCGTGAGAGCAAGCACAATCTCAAGGGATTGCTTCGTCGCTCCTACGTCGCTCCTCGCAATGACGTGCTTGGAAAAGACTTAATTAGACAGCATCATCCCAACCCGCTGCACCTGCCCATTCATTCGCACGATGCACTCATACATCCCCGTGGTGCAGGCATCCTTGCCTGCATCCCAGGTGAAGCTGTGCTCCCCGGCCGAAAGCTCGCCCGAAAATAGCTGTGCCACTTGCGCGCCGAGGATATTCACCACGTTATTTTCTTAAATGTTCTTCGACATCAAGAAAAGAGCCTTTAATTAGGAGGATTTGCGGCTCTATACGTAGAGCCTTAGCAAGCTTTTTCAGGGTATCAATTGTGATATTTGCATTCGAACGTTCGATGTCTCCGACGAACGTTGGGTGAAGGTCAGCTTTTTCGGCTAATTTCTCTTGTGTTAGGCCAAAGTGCTTCCGAAAACCTCTGACATTGCTTCCAATAATTGCTTCTAATTTCATTGGAACGCAACTAACCACTTTTTGCTTTACTTATCAAGAGGCTATTGACGAGAAATCTCGTACATAAGCGAGATTACTGGTTTTTAGCCAGAAAAGACAACTAACACTAATTAACCATCATCATGAAACTCAAGACTATTTTATTAGGGAGTAAGATACTTTTAAGCGCAATGTTGCTTATCATCGGAACGGGCGGCATAAGAGCGCAATCGATTCCAACTATCGTATCCTATCAGGGATTCATCACGCATCAAGGGGTTCCAAAGAATGGGACAGTTGACATCGTTTTAACGCTTTATAACGCGCAAACAGCTGGTGCTCAAGTTTGGGAAACCACATACAGCGGGGTTCAAGTATCAAAAGGATATTACACAGTGCTGATGAATTTCGATTCGAATTGGCAAAACGGACCTGTGGATTTTCACGGCCAATTCTGGCTCGATGCTCAGGTCGCTGGCGAAGATATGGGCCGCGTACAAATGACTGGCTCACCGTTCGCGATCAATGCAATACATGCCGACACCGCGACGGTTGCGCTCGGTCTCGTCCATGATGCACCGATTGGAACTATTGTGGCCTACGCGGGTCAGGCTCTCGGCCTCCCCGCAGAAAAAGCCAGCGGATGGTTTGTCTGTGATGGGAGTAGCGTTGGCACAACCGATTTTCCGGGATACGCACAAGCTGTTGGGTCGATTTATGGAACAAGTGCTGGCGGCGATTCCGTGTATCTGCCAGATTTCAGGGGCCTCTTTTTGCGGGGAGTAAATGGCTCGCGATCTGATTCCCTCGCTGACCCTGATGCCAGTGCACGTTTTTCACCGCCTCACGGAGGGGCAAGCGGCGATAACGTTGGTAGTGTCCAAATGGATACTGTTAAGGCGTTTCCTTTTTTTACTTACTTTGCATCGTCGGGTCAATCAAATACAAACACAGCGCCGACAGTCGATGATAGTGGGCAAAAGGCAGACCGTAGTTCGCATACGTGGGGTGGTTTAGAAACCCGTCCCAAAAACGCCTATGTCTATTGGCTCATCAAAGTAAAATAAGGAGAGCACAATGAAACACACAATATTTTTTACAGCGTTGCTTTCCATTGTTATTTCGGGAGAAGCATCCGCGCAAAGCAATTCGATTCAGGCCTCGGCAATATCTTTTGGTGGCGGGCTGGATTCAAGTGCTAATTTTGCAGGCAGCGTTACGATCGGGCTGCCGTTTGTAGCTCTCACTTCGGATGCATCGGGCGATACTGCGAGGCTAGGAATGTATTTCGATACATCATCGGTGTTTTATCCAATGAATGTAGTAACAACTACTCCGATAGTAATTGAGTATCAAATTTTCCCCAACCCATCAACTGGCGAATTCACCATCGTTCCGTCAGCTAACGAGGGCGCAATAAGCCATATCGACCTTCTTAACGAGGCCGGTCAGGTTGTCGCAGACCTCACGCATTCAATGGAGAGCGATGCCGATGGCATTCATATCACATCAAGCGGACTTGCTTCAGGAACGTATTTCGTTCGAGTGGAAGCGAAAACTGGTGAATATCTTTATAAGTTCGTCATCGATCATGGCGTGAAGTAAATCCGGTCTGATTACCCCCGCCCCGCCCATCTCCTTCTTCGGCCATGATTTATTTTCGGCTTTTGGTTGGAGTGCTGGGCGGGTTTTTACGCTTGATCGAGCCGGCGCATAAATTCATCCACATCAGAAGTGGGAATGCGTTTACTGTTTTTCACTTCCTCGACGGCTTGAAGATGATTTTCATGAATCTCGGCTCGCCGGGCCTCGATAAGATCGCGTTTCAGAAGGTGTTCGAGTTCTGCCTTCTGTTCGACAGGCCGATGCCGAACTTCTTCGACTAAATCTGAAAATGTCATGCTCATTATTAAAAGCCTCCATATATAATAATTAAATTTGAGAGGATGAAGTTCCAAGCTCACCCCCGCCCCGGCCATCTCCTTCTCCGTCCATGATTTGCTTTCGGCTTTTGGTTGGATGCAGGGCCAAGTTTCTGTTGCCGCTGCTGGTTTCCATCCTGTCGAGGCTGAAGCTGAGTTTTTGCGTGCTGCGGCTTCGAATGCTGCTCACGTCTTGCAATATTGAGCTGCGGAGCGGGGCCGCGATCATCGTGCGCGTGAGAGCGTTCACTATGCCCAAACGGATTATCGTGCGCGACGGGAATTTTCTTCCCGGCCAGCTTTTCGATGTCGCGGATGTAGGGCTTTTCGTCGGGCTGGCAGAAGGAGATCGCGTTCCCGGATGCTCCGGCGCGTCCCGTGCGACCAATGCGATGCACGTACGTCTCAGGGATATTCGGGATTTCATAATTGATGACGTATTGCAGATCGTCAATATCTATTCCGCGCGCGGCAATGTCGGTCGCGACAAGCACGCGCGTCTTTTTTGACTTAAAATTATCAAGCGCGCGCTGCCGGGCATTCTGCGCTTTATTGCCGTGAATCGCTTCGGCCTTGATGTGTTCTCGTTCCAACGTTCTCGCTACGACATCGGCGCCGCGCTTGGTGCGAGTAAAGACAAGCGCGCTTTTGATGTTGCTGTCATCTAAAATATACAGCAAAAGTTCCGGCTTCTTTGCCTTCTCTACATAATACAGCGATTGCTGAATCATATCCACCATTGTAGCCGGCGGCGTGACGGCAACCTTCACCGGATGATCGAGAATACTTCCTGCAAGCTGGACAATCGCCGGTGGCATGGTGGCTGAGAAGAAAAGCGTCTGTCGTTTTTGAGGTAACTCCGCGATAATATCCTTCACATCGTGGACGAAACCCATATCGAGCATACGATCGGCTTCGTCGAGCACCAAAATCTCGACGTGCCGCAAATCGACGTATCCCTGATCCATCAGATCGAGCAAGCGTCCCGGCGTTGCGACGACAATATCCACTCCGCGATGCAGCGCGCTTGTCTGCGCGCCTTGCTTCACGCCGCCGAAAATCACAACGCTTGAAAGTCCCATGTATCTGCCGTACGCCTCGAAGCTTTCTTCGATTTGCACGGCAAGTTCCCGCGTGGGAGTGAGGATAAGACATCGAATGTGCTTTCTCTTTCCATGCGCTTTGTTGGCGCCGAGTAGTTGAAGAATCGGGACTGCAAACGCGGCGGTCTTACCCGTCCCGGTTTGCGCGACGCCGAGAAGGTCTTTGCCTTGCAGGACGATAGGAATGGCCTGCTGCTGAATCGGCGTGGGAGTGCGATAGCCTTCGTCGTGCAATGCGCGAAGGATCGGCTCGATAATACCTAAAGCTTGGAATGGCATGAGCACTGTAACGCTCAGCGAGCAACTATTATTAAAGGACGAAATACCATTCGATCCCAAGGCGAATAATTATTTTTCCGGATTCTTGGCATTGTCATCCGAATTGGCGTATATTAGATGGGACTTTGATGGGCACCTATGGGGCAAGTATGAATTATGAAGTATGAATTATGAAAGGGGCATGGGTTTTCGGTATGAAAGGAAATGCATAAGTTCATGAAAAGTAAAATGAAAATTAAACGTGAAAACACATTTTGAGCACCTTTTCTTATTGAAAAATGGCGGAATTGGCTTGAAAACGGCATAGTTCATGAACTCCAAAAGAACAAACGCAAAGCAGGCACCTGTTTTTTTAGAGACAACAATGGAAATTTCAATGAGATCGAGTCGCGGTCACGTTTTACCGAATTTATTGTTTCGTGACCCGACTCGTTACTCATAACTCGTTACTGAAAGAATGTTCTCCCGCTGTTACACCGCGACCACACAAGGCATCGAAGCCTATACCGTCGAAATCGAGACGCATGTCGAGGCGCATGTGCCGGGATTTGCTATCGTCGGCTTGCCGGATTCGGCAGTCCGCGAGAGCAAGGAGCGGGTGCTTTCGGCGATGAAAAACAGTGCGATTCCGTTCGATACAAACCGAAAGATCACGATCAATCTCGCGCCGGCGGATATTCGTAAGGAGGGCAGTTCCTTCGATCTTCCGATCGCGCTTGGTATGCTTGCGACCGGCGGTGTGGTCGATGGCGACAAATTGAAAGAATATGTCGTGCTCGGCGAGCTTGCGCTCGATGGTGCGATTCGTCCGGTGCGCGGAGCGCTGAATGTCGCGCTCCATGCAAAAAAGATGCGCGAGAAATATCCGAGCATCAAAGGGATGATACTTCCCGCCGCAAATGCCGGTGAAGCGGGACTTGTGAAAGAATTGGAAGTTTATGGACTGAACACGCTCCGCGAGGCTGTCGATTTTTTGAATGGATTGCTCACTCCAGAACCAGTACATATTGATATAGAAAAAATATTTAGAGAGGATGCCCAGCATTCGGTTCTCGATTTTGCCGAAGTAAAAGGACAGGAAGCGGTGAAACGGGCGCTCGAAGTCGCGGCGGCGGGCGGACACAATCTAATTATGGTCGGCTCTCCGGGTTCGGGCAAGAGCATGTTGGCAAAACGGTTCCCATCCATCCTCCCGCCGCTCACGTTCGATGAAGCGTTGGAGACGACGAAGATTCATTCCGTAGCAGGCACGCTGCCACCGAGCACACCATTGCTCACTACTCGCCCATTTCGTTCTCCGCATCATACCATTTCAGATGCTGCGCTGGTTGGTGGAGGAATGGTGAATATTCGTCCGGGAGAAATTTCGCTCGCGCATCATGGTGTGTTGTTTATGGATGAACTTCCAGAATTTCAGCGTAATGTGCTTGAAGTTTTGCGGCAGCCGCTCGAAGATGGCACGATCACGATTTCGCGCACGCGGATGACCGTCGAATATCCGGCGAACTTTATGCTCATCTGCGCGATGAACCCGTGTCCCTGCGGGAACTTTGGCTCGACGGTTCACTCCTGCTCCTGCGCTGAGGGAGCGATACAGCGATACATGAGCAAAGTTTCTGGCCCGCTCTTAGACCGCATAGACATTCATATCGAAGTTCCGAGCGTGAAAATCGAAGAGCTTTCAAAAAAATCTTCGGGCGAGCCATCGGCGAAAATCCGCGAGCGTGTGCTTCAAGCCCGCGAACGGCAGCAGGAGCGATATAAAGGACTAATGATTCCCGGCGGAAAGCGAAGAATTTTCAAGAACGCCGATCTTCCGCCGAAATTGCTTCACGAATACTGCGAGATAGGCGATGAAGGCCGCACGATTTTGAAGATGGCAATGTCGCGGATGGGTTATTCTGCCCGCGCCTACGATAGAATTTTAAAAGTATCTCGTACCATTGCTGATCTCGCTGGAGCAGAAGCGATAACGCCTGCCCATCTTAGCGAGGCAATACAATATCGGAGTTTGGATCGGCAGTTTTGGAATGCGTAAACGTTGCAGATAAATGCCCGTACTCACCGCACTAAATCTCAGCAAGGATTTTCGCAACAAGCCGCTATTTTCGCAAGTCACATTTGGAATTGACTGGCGGGATCGCGTTGGCCTGATCGGCGTCAATGGCTCCGGAAAGACGACGCTCATGCGAATTCTGGCTGGCGAAATCGCTTCGGATTCCGGCGAGATTGTGATTGCCGATGGCGCGCAGATCGGATATTTGCCGCAGCACCCGAAGTTTGACGAAAAGCTTTCTGTCCTCGATGCACTCTTTTCAAAAAGTAGTGCGACGATGCAGCTTATTCACGATTACGAAGCTGCTTGCGTGGCTTTGGAGCACGATCACGATAACATGAAGCTGCTCAATCGGATGACCGATCTATCCGCTCAACTCGATGCTGCCGGAGCATGGGAATTGGAATCGAACGCGAAGTCGATTTTGGCACAGCTTGGCATTACCGACACGGAGCAGCAAGTCGGAACGCTATCCGGCGGTCAGCGAAAGCGGGTTGCGCTGGCACATGCACTTATCACTCGGCCCGATCTGCTAATTCTCGACGAACCAACGAATCATCTCGATGCCGAGACGATCCAGTGGCTCGAAGATTATCTGGAACGATATTCCGGCGCACTGTTTCTCGTTACGCACGACAGATATTTTCTCGATAGAGTCACGAATCGTATCGTCGAGATAGATGGAGGGACCACGCAGACATTTTCCGGTAATTATTCCTATTATTTGGAGAAGAAAGCCGATCAGGAGGCACGCCGCGATGCAGAGCATCAGAAACTGAAGCAGCTAATGCGAGCAGAGCTTGCATGGCTGCGCCGCGGCGCAAAAGCAAGATCGACCAAGCAGAAAGCTCGCGTCGATCGGGCGCAAGAAATGCTTTCCGCGCCCCGCGAGGGGCCGAAAAAAGAGATCGAGATCGGTGCTGTTGGCAGGCGGCTTGGAACGAAAGTGATCGAATTCGAAAAGGTCTCGAAACGGTATGACGATCTAACGCTTGTCAAAGATTTTACCTATATCGTCCAGCGCGCCGACCGGCTGGGAATTATTGGCGCAAATGGGACAGGAAAGACAACACTTCTCGATATGATTGTGGGCCGCATTCAGCCGGATAGTGGCTCGATCAGTCTCGGTCCTACCGTTTCGATTGGATATTACGATCAGGAAAATAAGCGAATGAACGAAGATCAGCGGCTCATCGAATATGTAAAAGAGGCCGGTGAAAATCTCAAGACAGCCGATGGCTCGACGATCAGTGCAAGCCAAATGGCCGAGCGATTTCTGTTCCCGCCCGCAATGCAATTTGCTCCAATCTCCAAACTTTCCGGCGGCGAGCGGCGGAGACTATATCTTCTCCGTCTGTTGATGGAAGCGCCGAATGTTCTCCTGCTCGATGAGCCGACAAACGATCTTGACATCCCCTCGCTCGTCGCGCTGGAAGAATATCTCGATACCTTCGCCGGAAGTGTGATTGCCGTGAGCCACGACCGTTATTTTCTCGATCGGGTTGTCGATCGTGTTTTCCGCTTCGAAGGCGAAGGCCGCATCAGGGAATATCCCGGTAATTATAGTGCATTTTTGGAAATTCGAGATCGGGAAGAGCGAGAAGCAAAACAAGCGATTGATGCACAGTCGAAAAAGACGAAATCTGCGCCAACTCCGGTTACTATTCCCACTCCAAATACAAAATCTCGAAAGCTTTCTTATAAAGAGAAGCAGGAGTTGGAACGATTAGAGAAGGAAATTGCAAAGGATGAATCGCGTAAGAAAGAAATTGAATTAGCATTGAACGTTCCGGAAACCGATTATCAAACGATAACCGCGCTCATCGCCGAACTGACGGAGTTAAATGCGCGGAACGATCGGGCATTTGTAAGGTGGACGGAGTTGGCAGAGGTTTGAACTTGGATAAGTTTAAGGTCGAAGGGAACCGCGTTATCGCATTGCCCGTTTTGCGGCGCGGTCAGTTCACGCCAGGGCTCGTAGCTCAGTTGGTAGAGCGCTTGAATGGCATTCAAGAGGTCAGGGGTTCGATTCCCCTCGGGTCCACGGTTTCAATTAAGAATTGAGAATTAAGAATTAAGAATTTTAGGAGAGGTATTTTCCCCTGAATTCTTAATTCTTAATTCTTAATTTCTAATTGACATGGAGCGGTAGTTCAGCTGGTTAGAACGCCTGCCTGTCACGTAGGAGGTCGCGGGTTCGAGTCCCGTCCGCTCCGCCAGCATTAATTCGGATGGCACCCGGCCAAAAGATTACGGAAGTGTTTCCCGAACTTCCGGTGTTCTTCTTTTTAATTCGGCTTTTTCTATCAATTAAAGCCGTATTTTTTGAAACTGCGCCTTTCACTCCCGCTTTCACGGCTACCCAATCGCATGGGCGGACTCTGAAAAATTCGCAGCTTTTTTGACAATTTAATTCATTGCACTTTGGACGCTGGCAGAGGATTTTTTTCAACAACCTCTTTCAGCAGTGCGAGTGTCGTTAGAGCAGTTTACGCTGGCTTATCGGTTTCGCGGCCCCTTCGTACCGCATAAGCCAGCAGAGAGGACGATTGCTGAACCCTCGTGGGTGTTCACCTATCGCCAGGCCGTCCGCAGGAGCGAACAGCGAGTTCGCGGCAGCGGATGTTGCCGGAGCGAGGTGACGCCAGCAATCGCCGTTTAGAGACAGGCAAAGAGACAAGCCGGTGAAGTTCATTCCGTACTTCCTTTCGTTATTTTTCGGGTTTTCCGGACGCGCCCGCGCCCGGGCGTCCGCTATTCGCGTTTCCCCATCGGGATTCGAGAAGCGTTTGGCTGGCCATGCCCCGCTGGAAGAACACATTCCACCATCGTCTCTTCACGCCGAACCACATTGGTTTCGGATGACTTTTGCGAGGCCATTGGCAATAGGCTTCCACCGATCTTTTCGATGTGAAGCATATCGCTGGCACCGTCATGCATGGCTGCTGCGCAGCAGCGATCTTCGGGGCGCTCCTTTGTTCGCGCCCGGCATGGTAAGGTAGTCGAAAAGGTCTATCTCTCTCCTCATACTGCTAAGACAGCTGGGCGCGCAGGATGCGCGCCTTTGTTCACGCTCTCCCTGTCCGAAGTGCTATCCATTAACCCGTTGCGCTTTAAAGCAACATTCACGTTGCCGTTGGCAACGATAGCACGAACCGACCGTGAATTACCCACAACGATTACGAAAAGAAATAGTCATGAATGCGGAGCGAGAGGGCGAAGTCCGCATTGCCATTACCGAAGAGCATCACTTAGTGGAGCTCTTCGTCGAAACGCCCGAGACAGAGCGCCACGTCGGCGATATTTTTCTGGGCCGCATCGCCAAAGTGATCCCCGGCATGAATGCCGCTTTTATCGATGTTGGATTAGAGCAAGACGCGTTCCTTCATTTTTCCGATGTTGGCAATTCCTATGAGACTTCCTCGGCATTCCTGGCCGGCGAGGATGCGGAAATGCGCGACGACGACGATGAAGAAGAAGATTATTTAGTCGAAGAAGGAGCGACGGCCGCCGAGCAAAAAGTCTTTCGTCCCCGCAGCGGTGGACGTGGCGGAATGCGCTTCAACGACCGTGGCCCATCGCGTGCCGTGGTGCCGGCGCTTCTGCCAACTTCGGGGAATGGAAACGGCGGAAAATTAGAACTGCGGCTTGCGAATGAGGCGCGCACGGTGAAAGAACTTGACCCTGCTTCCGGGCGCTCGCAGGCGCGCGCTTCGCGCCCATTTCCGACGCTGCTCGGTGCGAACATTACGCTCGAACCGGATCATCCGATTCTTGTCCAAGTCACCCGCGAGGCATTCGCAAACAAGGGCGTGCGCGTAACCAGTCGCATTTCTATTCCGGGACGGTTTCTCGTCCTCGTACCGTTCGAGCCGGGCATCGGCATTAGCCGTAAAGTGTATTCCGTCCGCGAGCGAACGCGGCTGCGCCGGATTGTCCGTTCGCTCAAGCCGCGCGAGCTGGGCGTCATCATACGAACGGTTGCGGAGAATAAAGAGGAATCGGCGCTGCGTGAAGATTTGGAAAAACTTCTCGAGCAGTGGCGTGAGATCGAGAAAAAAGCCCGCGAAATAAAGCCTCCCACGCTTGTCTATCGCGATTCCAGTCTGACCTCCAGCGTCATGCGCGATCTCTTTACGCCGGACATCACCCGGATTGTCATCGACTCGCGCAAAATGTACCGTGAAGTGATGGACTATGTCGAATGGGCTGCGCCGAATCTGACGGGCACGGTAGAGCTTTATCGCGGCCCCCGCGCTATTTTCGATGCGTTCAATGTCGAGAGCCAAATCGAGCAGACGCTCACGCGCAAAATCCAGCTTCCGAGCGGAGGCTATCTCTTCATCGAGCATACGGAAGCGATGGTCGTTATCGACGTAAATTCCGGACGCTATGCTGCCCGGCGCGAGCAGGAACTAAACACGCTGAAGACTAATCTCGAAGCGGCGCGCGTCATTGCGAGACAGCTGCGTCTGCGGGACATTGGCGGCATTATCGTCATTGACTTTATCGATATGGGCGAGGAGCGCAACCGCAAAAAAGTCTATGACGAAATGCGAAAAGAACTTCGCAACGACCGTGCGAAGTCTTCCGTCCTTCCGCTGACGGAATTTGGCCTCATGCAAATCACGCGGCAGCGCATCCGGCAGTCCATCGTGCATGCGCTTTCGGAAACATGCCCCGTGTGCGGTGGGACGGGCCTGCTCGTCAGTCGCGCCACGATCATCAGTCAGATCGACCGATGGCTCGAACGCTTCCGTGCCGCATCCAAGGAGCGAACGATCGTACTCCGTATCCATCCGACGCTTTCCGAGATGCTCGCCAAGGGACTGCTCTCGCCGCTCCGTCGGTTGGAACTAAAATATCTGCTCCGCATCAAACTTGAACTCGACGATACCCTCATGGGCGATGATTTCAAATTCTACAGCCCGCGACAGAAAAAAGATATTACCTCCGAATACTCCGCACTTGGTGATAGTCTGGCTGCGGAGGAGGCGGCAACCCTCGATGAGAATGACAATGCATCGGACTTCAACGAGGAAAGCAACGAGCAGAGCGACGAGAGCCATCCTACACTAAAACTCTCTCGCAGAAACGATGAGCAATCGGCCTTGCCCAACAGCGGCGATGAACGCGAATGGTCCGAGGAGCGCACCGCGCCACGCAGTCGGCACAACCAGCGGCCCGGCCAACAGCGAGGCTATAGGAAATAAGAGGAAATGGGTGAAACATTAATCATCAAATATGTGAACGCGAAGGGGATGGAAATGGAATTATTGACGCTGTGGATTGCATTGTAATAAGCGAAGGCTGCGATGCATGAGCAACCATGCGCGCATGAGCAATCGTGCGATACGCGCCTTCTGTGGTGAAGGTGAAAGAAGCGCGTGTAGCCCGGAGCGGGATGCTTCGGGCTATATGCGTTTAAATGATGAATGACGAATGGAGGAAGCCATTCGGCGCAAACCCCGGGGCGCGGATGTGAAATGATTCCAAAACCCCGAAGGAGGTGACAAAAAAATGTCACATAGCCCCAAATTAATAGACGCTGAACTCGGTTAATTCGTGAGGTAGCACAATCGAGGGCAGTACAATGGGTACCGCATCCGAGTACGACGAAGAATTTAAACAGAACGCACTGGCTCTGGTGGAGTCCGGTCAGACGGCGGCATCCGTGTCGGGACTCTTGCCGCACTCCGACTGCGGATGCAGTACTCATCCTGGAGTTACCGCGCCATCTCTCTTGCACGACCACGGCATCCGGCAGAGCATGTCACGCGAGGGCAATTGCTGGGATAACACACTCACATGATCGCTCATGCGGTGGAGTCGTTTTTCAAGACGATGAAAGTCGAGGAGCTCTATCGGCAACGCTACCGGGCGGGGAACGAAGCACGTCAGAGCATTTTTGAATAGATCTCGCGTTTAGGGCGCTAACGCACGTCGATTCGCCTCCACCGCCCGCTCCAAATCTTCCTCACTATGAGCCGTCGAAACGAATATCGCCTCGAATTGCGACGGAGCGAGATAAATACCAGCACCCAGCATTGCGCGGAAGTATTTACCGAATGTGTTTGTGTCCGAAGTGATGGCGCTTTCGTAATTGGTAACTTCTTTGTCTGTGAAAAATAGACAAAGCATCGAGCCAACGCGCATCTGAGTAGCCTTCACATTGGCAGCACGAATATTTTCCGTAAAGCTCTGCTCCAAATATGCGGATTTACGTTCTAACTCCGCATAAGGGTTTTCGGCCCTAAGAGTCCTTAAAGTCGCTAACCCCGCCGCCATCGCCAGCGGATTGCCGCTCAGCGTTCCTGCCTGATAGACCGGCCCAACTGGCGAGAGCATTTCCATTATTTCTCGTTTGCCGCCGAACGCGCCCACGGGAAGGCCACCTCCAATGATTTTTCCTAATGTTGTGAGATCAGGACGAATACCGTAAAGTTCCTGAGCTCCACCAAGCGCGACACGGAAGCCAGTCATCACTTCATCGAAAATGAGGACGATCTTTTCTCGATCGCAAATGTGCCGAAGCCCGGCGAGGAATCCCGGCTTTGGCGGAACAACGCCCATGTTGCCAGCAATCGGCTCTACAATTATCGCTGCAATCTCACCTTTATTCGCTGAAATAAGATTCTCAACAGACGTAAGTTCGTTATATCCTGCATTCAATGTGTCCTTTGCCGTCCCATCCGTCACTCCGGGAGAGCTTGGCGACCCTAAAGTTAAAGCTCCGCTGCCGGCCTTAATCAAAAACGAATCGCCATGACCATGATAGCAGCCTTCGAATTTTATTATCTTCTCGCGCCCGGTATATCCGCGAGCAAGCCTTATGGCTGACATCGTAGCTTCCGTGCCGCTCGAAACCATCCTCAGCATTTCGATCGAGGGCATAAGACTTATGACAAGCTCGGCTAATTCTATCTCAAGTTCGGTCGGCGCGCCGAAGCTTGTTGCGATGAGGGCCTGCTTGCGAATTGCTTCGACTACTTTAGGATGTGAATGACCGAGAATCAGCGGACCCCATGAGCCTACGAAATCAATGAAGCGATTGCCGTCCGCGTCCCACACATAAGCTCCTTCGCCGCGAGTAAGAAAAAGCGGATCGATTCCTACGGACTTGAATGCGCGAACGGGGGAGTTGACTCCGCCGGGAATGCTGCGCAGCGCCCGTTCGAAAAGATTCTTACTCTTTGAGATTTTCATACTATGCAGTCATTGCGAGAAGCGAGGAACGAGCGACGAAGCAATCTCGTCGTGGATAACAACAGATTGCTTCGTCGGACTGCTCCGCTATCGCTACGCAGTCCTCCTCGCAATGACGTGTGAATACCGAAAAGGTTCACGAGGGAAGCTTGGCCGCGCGAAGTGCAAAATAGGTGAGAATGATCGAAGCACCCGCCCGCTTGATGGAGGTGAGCGATTCCATCATTACGCGCTCCTCGTCTATCCAGCCGTTTTGGGCTGCGGCTTTTATCATCGAGTATTCGCCGCTGACTTGATAGGCCGCGACTGGCACGAGAAACTGCTCGCGAACGCGGCGAATGATGTCGAGCGAAGAAATCGCCGGTTTCACCATCACGATGTCCGCGCCTTCTTCAATGTCGCGCTGCACGACGCGCATTGCTTCGTCAGAGTTCGCAACGTCCATCTGATGGGAACGCCTGTCGCCAAAGCTTGGCATACTTCCCGCTGCATCGCGGAACGGGCCATACAATCCCGAAGCATATTTCGCCGAATAGCTCATGATCGGCAGCGATTCGAATCCATTCTGATCGAGCGCATCGCGTATTGCTCCGATGCGCCCATCCATCATGTCGCTCGGACAAATCAAATCGCTTCCGGCTTCGGCGTGGCTCACAGCCTCGCGCACGAGCAAATCAACTGTCTTGTCGTTCACGATTTCGATTTCGCCATTTCGATTCCTTTCGACGACGCCGCAATGTCCGTGATCGGTGTATTCGCAAAGACAGACATCGGTGGCGACAAGAAGCTCCGGAAATCTTTGCTTTATCTCCCAGACCGCGTTTTGAATTACTCCTCGATCATTGTATGCCTCGGAACCAAATTCATCCTTGTGCTCAGGAATGCCGAATAAAATTATTCCGCCCAATCCTGCTTTGAGAGCTGATTCGCTTTGAGCGAGAATGCCATCCATGCCAAGCTGTTCGACACCAGGCATCGAGTCGATTGGCTTTCGGAAATTGGACTGGCCTTCAACGACGAAAAGGGGAAGGATTAGGTTGGACGGAGAAAGTATTGTCTCGCGCACAAGGCTGCGGTGCCGCTCAGTCATGCGTGTGCGACGGGTACGAGAACTTGTTGGAATGGTCAGTTCGCCGGTCTCCAATTCGTGATTGTGTTTGCTCATAGGTTCGCTCAAACAAGCCTGTTCGCGAGTTCCGTTGCATTCCTGATACACGCGCCCATCGAAATGCCGCCGCGATAATTGCCGATGAAATGAAGACCGGGATTATCCAGCTCGGCGCTGTTAATTGCATCTAAGATTGCGCTGTAGCCAAGATTGTATTGTGGAATAGCCCGCTTCCAAAGTCTTATGTGCCGAAAAGCCGGTGAGCCATTTGGTTTTAAAAGATCGTTTATTTCAGAAGTTGCCATTTCAAGAATTTTCTCGTTTGGCCATTCTGCAATTTCAGAATGCCGAGCGCCACCGATAAGAACGGTGAACAAGATATGACCCTCCGGTGCACGATTTAGAAAATTTGATGATGAAAAGATGACACCAAGAATGTTTCTATTTTCTATCGATGGGATCAGTCCGCCAAAGCCCTCTGGCACGATTGCAAAGCGATCTTTCGGGTAGCCAAGATACACGACCGCGACCGGAGGGTAATCTACCGCGAGAAGCGCGCGCGATAAATCCGGCGTAAAAGATTCTATCATAGATGCTACATCATACGCCGGCAGCGCGAAGATTATTTGGGAGGAGTGGAAATTTTCCGCAGATGTGCTGACGGCATATTGGTTTGCAGACCGGCCTATGCTAAGTGCGCTATTATGAAGCTGAAGTCGATCTCCAAGTTTGGACTTCATTGCATTAGTTAGCTCAGAAAGCCCGTCAGGGAAAGATAGTACGCGCGGTTTTAGGTCATTTGGATGTCCGTTGCGTCCTTTAATCCTGGCTCTCAAAAGTGATCCATGCTCTTGTTCGGCTTTCCACATTTTAGGAAACGCATGGCGCATGCTTAGCTTATGCGGATCGCCGGCATATATTCCGCTGATGAAAGGATCGGCGGCATAATCCAATACTTCATTCCCCAATCTTCGCTCGATAAACGAAGCGGCCGATTCATCATCCAATTTTGTTTTGTAAATGAATGGCTCCAGAGTGATTCGCAGTTTACCGCTTAAAGGAAACAGAGGAGTTGAAATTGCTTCACTCGAAGTGCTGGGAATTTTTATCCATCGGCCATTCTTGAGAATGAAGCGCTTCTTTGAATTTGGACTTGCCTCGATTGCACGGCCTGACAATCCGCATTCTTCGATAAGATCGACTGTCTCCTTATTTTCTACGCGAAGAGAACTTGGGCCTGCTTCAAGAAGGTAACCATCCACTCTTTCGGTAGCAATTTTCCCGCCGGCTGTAGTAGAAGATTCAAGAACGATTACGTCCTTCCCTGCTCGCGCGAGTTTGTGCCCAACGGTCAAGCCGGAAATGCCCGCGCCGATAACAATGAAATCAGGCATCATTCAAAAGCATTTCATAGACAGCATCAGCAACACCCGGCGCACAGCTTGCGAGATGCCCGCCATCGACCCGCTGCTCGCCTGTAAAATCGAAATACTTGCCGCCAGCTTCGGAGACGATTACTCCGAGCGGAGCAGCATCCCATAAGGCCATTCGAGCATCGAGCATGGCCTCGGCGCGGCCGGTCGCTACCAAAATATGTCCCCAGCAATCGCCCCATCCGCGATAAATACCGAACGATCGTGTGATGGTATCGTATTTCGCACGACCGATGAGTTCCTCCAATCGAGTGGGACTTGTTGTGCATAGCAAAGAATCGGACAACTCGGACTTATTGGACGCATGTGATCGATGGCCATTGAGGTAGCAACCTTCGCCGATTCCCGCTGAAACAGTTTCTTTCATCGCTGGAAGATGAACAACGCCATGCGTTATTTGCCCATCCTGTTCGAGCGCTATCAGCACACCGTATATTGGTACTCCATGAACGAAGCTCTTCGTGCCATCGAGCGGATCGAGTATCCAGCGACGGCTTGCGTTCGAACCATCCTCGCCAAATTCCTCACCGAGAATTCTATCATTTGGGAAATGCTCGCGAATCCGCTTGCGAAGATACTCTTCCGATTCACGGTCAGCGCGCGTCACCGGGCTTGCATCGCCTTTGGTGATAATTTCGAGATCGGAGTTTTTCCAATACTTGAGCGTTATTTCGCCCGCGCCACGAGCGATGTCCTCCATGAAAAGCCGAATATCTTTCATTCGTGTGTCAGCGCGTGAATTTCGTGAAGAGCAATATCGGCAAGGCATTCGATGAACAGCGGATGGTCGTTCAAGCCTTTCATGACCTGGAAATTCTTGATCCCGGCTTGTTCCGCAGTCTCGCGCGCTTCGATGCCCAGTTCGTGCAACGTTTCGATGTGATCGCTTACGAATGCGATGGGAATGACGAGGAGATCGGTGATTCCGATGCTGCCCAACTCAGCGATGGTTGCAGTTGTGGAAGGTGTCAGCCATTTTTTCGGCCCGACTTTGCTCTGGAACGAAAGCATGTACTGTTTATCGCGACTTCTCTGCGACATCACAAGTTCCATCGTCTCGCGGATTTGCTCGGAGTAGGGATCGCCGCGTTTCACCACATCGAGCGGAGTTCCGTGCGCAGAAAATAAAAGAAATACCTTCTCCGGTTTTTCGAACGCGCCGAGCGATTCGTCGACCCGCGCATTGATCGCGGCAATATATTTCGGATGCTTGTAATATTCCCGAACGCGCCGCTCCACGAAATGCGCGCCGAGGGCTTTTACCTGGCGATCCCATTCGTTAAAACTCGAACCGGCATTGACGCTGGAATACTGCGGATACAGCGGCAGCAGAATAACTTCGCTAATCCCGTCACGAATGAGAGATTGCATCGTTTCCGCAGTCAACGGATTCCAGTATCGCGCGGCGATGCGAACGCTCGTTTTTATTTCAGGATAGTGCTCCTCGAAATATATTTGCAATGCTTGCCGCTGTTCTTCGGTCCGTTCGATGATCGGGGATTTTCCGCCGATTTCATGATATTTCTCGCGGACTACTTTGGCACGGCGCGAGGAAATCTTGCTCGCAACAAATCGCTGAAAGCGCGGCCCGAACCGCGCAGCCCATTCTTTCTTAAGGAGCGGGAGCTGGAAAATGTCGGGATCGTTAAAAAGATTGAACAGAAACGGCTCGACCGCATCGAGCGAATCCGGCCCGCCAAATTGCAGGAGCACGATCGCGATGGATTCCCCCGCCTTTTCAAGGCGGGGGTCAGGGGGTGGTTGTTCGGTCACAAGGTTTGGAATGAAGCCTCGAAACGCCCGTGCAACTTCATAAACTCCCAGCGCCGGATTATTCCCTCATACCTGTATCACCCCCACGTTGAATCTCGGGATTTCCGGCACATGATCTGCCATGGCGATGCCGGTCGAGACGATTTGACGCGTATCGCGCGGGTCGATAATGCCATCGGTCCAGAGCCGCGCGGCAGCGTAGAGCGGGCCGGTCTGCTCGTCATAGATTTTCTGAATATCGGCGAGCATTTTTTTCTGCACTTCTTCTGAAATTGCTCCGCCAGATTTTTTCAGGCTGCTTAATTTAATCGAAAGCAGTGTCTTCGACGCCTGCGTGCCGCCCATCACCGAAATTTGCGACGTGGGCCACGAAAAGATCATGCGCGGATCGTAGGCTTTCCCGCACATCGCGTAGTTCCCGGCGCCATTCGAGTTCCCAACGATAAAGGTAAACTTTGGCACAACGGAATTCGCAACGGCGCTCACCATTTTCGCGCCGTCCTTGATAATCCCGCCATGCTCCGAGCGCGTGCCGACCATAAAACCCGTCACATCCTGCAAAAAGACGAGTGGGATATGCTTTTGATTGCAGTTCATGATGAAGCGCGCCGCTTTGTCCGCCGAGTCCGAATAAATGACGCCGCCAACTTGCATCTCGCCCTTCGCATTTTTCACAACTGCCCGCTGGTTGGCAACGATGCCCACGGACCATCCATCGATCCTCGCGTAAGCCGTGATAATCGTCTTGCCGTAATCGGCTTTGTATTCGTCGATCTCGGAACCATCCACGATGCGGGCGAGGACTTCATACATATCATACGGCTTTGCGCGATCTTGTGGAACGAGGGCGAGAAGATCGTCAGCGGGGTAGAGCGGCGGTTTTGCAGCGATGCGGTCGAAATGATGGCGCTCCATCGGGCCAAGCTTGCTCATGATGCTGCGAAGCTCGATGAGGCAAGCATCGTCGTTCGGCATTTTGTAATCGGTGACGCCGGAAATTTCGCAATGCACCCGCGCGCCGCCGAGGGATTCGTTATCTGTTCGCTCGCCGATTGCAGCTTCGACAAGCGCGCTGCCGGCCAAAAATACATGTCCGGTCCCTTCAACGATCATCGCCTCGTCCGACATGATTGGCAGATACGCTCCGCCGGCAACGCACGGCCCCATGATTGCCGCAAGCTGGACAATACCTTGCGACGACATCACCGCATTGTTCCGGAAAATTCTGCCGAAATGCTCTTTGTCGGGAAAAATTTCGTCCTGCATTGGGAGATATACGCCCGCACTATCGACTAAATAAATGATCGGCAAATGGTTCTCGATCGAAATCTCCTGCGCCCGCAGATTTTTCTTGCACGTCATCGGAAACCACGCGCCGGCTTTCACCGTGGCATCGTTCGCAACGATTACTGCCAGCCGCCCGCTTACGCGGCCAATCCCCACGACCACACCCGCCGAGGGTGCTCCACCCTCGCTCTCGTACAATCCATGCGCGGCAAAAAGGCCGATCTCGATAAAATCGGAATTGGGGTCGATCAGCTTCTCAATTCGCTCGCGTGCGGTGAGTTTGCCTTTTTCGTGCTGCTTCTCGATATTCTTGATGCCGCCGCCAAGGCGCGCCTCGTCACCAAGCGCCGAAAGCTTGCGCAACGCATTATTCGACCAATCCAAGAGCGTTTGGTAGGGGAGCGCATTCGCATCCACCGGAGAACCGATTGTTTTCATTTATGCAAAATTACGACACGCGCGCTGTGCTCCCGGCAACTTTCCAAAAGAGAAATCTCCATTATTGCTCGAAAAACACCATTGTGTCCACAAGAAAAGGTGCTAAAAGCGTGTGTGCTCGGTTAATACTCATCAAATGTTCATGAATTTATGCAACGAAAAAGTCCGAGTTCCAGGCAAGCGACGAATTTTCTAAGGAAATTGTCTGAACTATGATTCATACGATTCACTCAATGGAGCCATGATTTCCTGCCACTGTAGTCATCGAAGCCAATCGCATGAATCATAGTTCAGGCATTCACGCCGCTATGGGCAATGGGAATGACACAAAACACTCGCCGGAGGCACAAACAGAGAGTTGGCACGATTCTATCATGTAAGGATATCAAATGAAAACATTCGATTCCGATTTAGACCTATTGGTGACGAAACATTCAGAAACCGACGCCTTCTGCTTGTCAGCACTAACGACCGTTGAGAAATTTATCCGCAGGTGCGCGATAAGAAACCTTACGCCTTCTTACGACCTCTTTACATTATGGATGGACGCCAATCCAAATTCGGTAGCGTGAGAAATATAAATTTTGCAACCAATATCCTGCCTCAAGCAGGATTAAATTCTAAACAATAAACCTCTCTCACCTTATCCCTGCGCTCTCACAACGCGGGGATTTTTTTTGCCCGAAAGCTGCCGCCGCCCAACAAGTGGCTGACCCTCAGCCGGCATCGTAGCCCCCGCTGCTGCGACAGGTGATGGGGGACGACACAGGCCGAGGGGAACTGTCCTCCCCACGCTGCGGAAGCGAATCAGTGCGTGGCGATCTCGTGAATTCCCTCTCATCGTTGTTTCCGATTCGTTAAAAATTGCGGTATGCGGCGTTTATAGTTTAGGTGGAAGGAATTTTTCGAAAGAAAAAGGAAACTCTCGCGCCGTTTTTTTGTTTCGCACTTTGCGGGGAATTGTAACCAAATCGCAGAGTCTTTTTCAACAGTTTTCCGTCATTTCATACCTTATCGGAACAACCTCATTGAAGTACATCATCCCCTTGAAGCACACATTCAAATTTCTTAGTTTGCTTTTGCTCGGCGCGTCGCTATCGCTCGCGTTGCTGGCAAGTTCGGCCATGGCGCAAAAGCGGACAACGCAATCCATGGCGCATGAGTGGAAAGAAGACCACGCAAGCGCCGCCATGGAGTGGCTGGAAAATTTCACGAACCCGATGCACGAAGCCCGCTACGACAGTCTTCGTCAAATCGGCTACGACGAGCTTCGTCAGATGGATAATCGTCCCGCGATGAAAACACTTTCGAGCGCGGCGTGGATCGAGGTTGCCAAATCGCAGGGCGGCTTAGTGAGCGGACGTCCCTCCGGTATTGCATTCGATCCCACAGGTGCAATCTATCTTGCAACCACTAACGGGGGCCTTTGGAAATCTACGAACAACGGACAAAATTGGACCTCGCTCAGTGACAATTGGAAAACCCTCAATGTGGGCGATGTGGCCGTCAATCCCCACAATCCGAGTACGGTATATGCGGGAACAGGGATTTACTTGTCCGATGTCGGGGGTGGTGGCAGCCTCAATGGCGTCGGAGTCTATAAATCCGTGGATGGCGGCCTTAATTGGGTACTTCTGGATTCTACGAGCAATTCGATTACCACTCAAATGGAAATCAATCCAGCCGATACTTCGCTTATTTACCGTGCCACGACCGGCGGGGTTCGTATGTCTTCCGATGCAGGTATGACGTGGAAGTTAGTCGCTTCGCTTGGAGGCGCCACGAGCCTCGTGATGGACCCGAAAAACCCGGCCGTGCTGTATGCGGGGGGTGGGAGCCAAATTATGAAGTCCACCGATTCCGGGCGAACATGGCAAACGCTAAGCGGATATCCCACCGGCCAGTTGATGGTGCTTGCAATGTCACGCAGTTCGTCCGATACTTTATATCTTAGCACGGGGTATGGCAAATACCAGACTCTGTCCGCTTCATACTCGACTCTGGCGATTTCCCCCGATCAAGGGGTAACATGGGACACCACATCTTCTTCCGTGCAATATACGGGAACTCAGGCATATTACGATAATGCCATTGCCGTCAATCCCCAGAATCCCTCGAACGTTATCGTGGGTGGCCTCGATATTTATTCGTCCACTCACGCCGGTACGAACCTGACTGCGAGAACGGATTGGCTGGCCGATCCCGGGGTTTCGAACTATTCTCATGCCGATGTTCATGTGCTCAAGTATAATCCCTATACGAATGTGCTCTTTGCGTTGACCGATGGCGGAATTTATCATAGCGAGGCGAACGGGTCGTCTTGGGAGTCGGATATGAACGCCGATTTGGGAACGATGCTCTTCGTTGGCGGGGACATGACGACCGACGGAGCCTTCTTTTGCGCCGGCGCGCAGGATAATGGGCTGAATGGCTTCACGGCTGGTCAGGACTTGAGCTACCAATCCGTTAAGGGTGGCGATGGCGGCACGATGTTTGTTTCACCCCAGGATGGGGAGACGACCTATGGCACCTATGTCGAGGCTACACTTTATCATTCCGCAGATCGCGGCCAGAATTGGAATCCGCCAACGGAGCCAGCCGACCAGAAGGACGGCTACAATATTCTTGGCTCGGCAATTGTGAATGAAGGCGCGCCATTCTACATGATTTACGATGTTTGGGATGGCGGTCTCGGTGTTATCGCTGCTTGCGGCAATAGGAATTTGTTTCTTGAAACCAATGGTAATACCGGCGTTTCGGCATTCCCGCAAGTAACGAACGTCATCAACCCATTGACGAACAAAATCATCCCATCGACAGCCGTCACCGGAAATGTGGTTGCGGTCAATATTGCTGCATCCGATGACGATTACATCTATCTTGGCACCTCGAGTGGTGATTTTTATTACAGCACCGATATTAGCAATGTTACGTGGACTCCGGCGCTCACTACAAAGGGCGCTAAAATGAGTTTTGGCGGCGTGCCAATGGGCATTACGACCGATCCCAACAATGCCTCAAATGTATTTATGGTCGTTGCCGGTACGACCTCGAAGCATTTCTATTTTTCGATCGACAACGGGCAAACGTGGACCGCACCTGCGACAAACCTTCCCGCTTTCAATTACCGCTGCGTGGCCGTCGATCCGAATGGCATTGTTTATGTTGGCCACGATTACGGCGTGCTTCGCTCCGGCGATACCGGCAAGACGTGGTATCCCGTGGCGGATGGGTTCCCGATGGCGATGGTGACTTCGCTGCAGGTACGCGGAAATTATCTCGCCGCGGCAACGTATGGAAGGGGAATGTACTACGTCGATCTGACACAGCTTCCGCCGCTGGGCTCCAGCTCGGTCGCGTCTGCTGCAAATCCAAATTCGAGCATCTCCATCAGCGCGGTGTATCCGAGCATTATCACGACATCGGCACCTCGCTCGAACATAGATTATTCGATCCCAGGCGGGGAACAGGCCACGCTTGCTGTTTATGATATTATGGGACGCGAGGAGCGTATGCTCGCCAACGAGTTTGCCGCGCAAGGCTCACACGAAATTTCCGCCGATTTTTCCGGACTTGCGACCGGACAGCATTATATCGTGCTGACAGCGGGCGGGTCGTCCGTAACAAAGCCAATCATCATAGAATAGGTCTCTCTTCTGATTCGCTCACGCATTGCGCTGCCACATCTCCGAGAAGTAGCGAAGCTTCTCGATTCGACGCGTGCTCCGATTCGCAAGGCGTCGATCGAAGCGCTTGCAGCGCTCTCGCGTATATCCCCGGCGGCGATGGCGTTTCTCATCCCACGCCTGCATGATCTTTTAGCGAAAGAGCCGCAGAACGCCATCGCCAACCACGCAATTGAAATTCTTTCGAATTATGCCAAGACAAGCGAGCGAGCGGCACGAAAAGTGATTCCGATATTCCGAACGACGCTCACTAATCTCGGGCCGAAAAGTGCCGCGAAGGTGGCAAAAATATTAAAGGAAATTACGAAGTAAGTTCATGCAAAAATTTATCGAGCGCCTTGCGTGCAAACGCTTCGATCTCGACGATGGTATGCGATTCGGATGGAACGATAAATGCAAAATGTGTTCGTGGACCGATGGCGAAATCGGTATCTAATTGCAACTCCGCGCTGAGTGAAGCTTCGAGGTAATCGCGCCAGGCGCGGAGTTCATTGTCGGAAATCGTGCCCTTCGCGCCATGTTTACGGAGCCAGTCGGGGCCAAGAGTGCCGGTTAGAGTCATAATGATCTGAATGTCTTCACGAAGACATCGTGGAAAGGAATGTTGAGATTCTCGAACGTTGTTTTAGAAGTAGCAATTTCTTGTCTTAAGCGTGGAAATTGTCGTATTTTTGTTTTGAGTGTAAACATGAATTGTTTGCATTGTATTAACCATCGGCTGTTTCCTGTTTCCATTTTATAGCATGGGTTTCAAGAAACTCATGCTCCGACCCCAATGAAAAAAGTCTCGAACGCGAAGTTTTCCTGGTTTCTCGCGATCTTTTTATTGCTTCCCATCGGCTCGATTTGCGCTCAGGATCCGGGCGGGATACT
Source organism: Ignavibacteriota bacterium (assembly GCA_003151825.1). Taxonomy (GTDB): domain Bacteria; phylum Bacteroidota; class Ignavibacteria; order Palsa-1295; family Palsa-1295; genus PALSA-1295. The sequence continues at coordinate 7,396 of PLYO01000010.1, read as the reverse complement.
CGCCGGTACGTGCGTTGATGTTTCGACAGGCGCGCCGCTGCCCGGTGTGACCGTTCGGGCGGTTATCGAGTCGGACAGCACATCCGCCAAATATACGTACACGAATTCCGTTGGAAAATACCGCTTGTCCGGGCTTCCCTCGGGAAAGTATTACATTACTTATTCCTTGCTCGGGTATCAGGATGTGCATTCCAAAGTGGATGTGTATGGAACGGAGCCGGCAATGATGAATATAGCAATGACCGTGCAGCCACTCGAGTCGCAGGACGTGGTCGTGACGGCGGATCGGCATGAGGAGAAAGAGACGCATGCGCCCGCCTCGATGTCCGTCGTCTCGCAAGCCGAAATTCGCGATCAAGTCGATGCCACGCCAACCGATGCGCTGAAAAACATACCCGGAATAGCTGTAGCAAGCGAAGGGATTGCAATGTCAACCTACGCAGGTCGCGAGTTCCACAGCGTTTATGGCAGCGATATGCTGACGATGAACGATTATCATGCGCTCGAAGTCCCGGCGCTCGCCGTCTATTATGGAATTCTTATGCCGCAAACGATGGACGACATCGATCATATCGAAGTGGTGCGTGGCCCAGGTTCGGCGCTATACGGGCCAGAAGCGGCCACGGGCGTCGTCAATTTTATTTCCAAGTCGCCGTTTGCCTCGCAGGGAACGAATCTTTCGATTTCGGGCGGCGAGCGAGATTATATCAATGCCAGCTTTCGCCACGATGAGGCCATCGGGGACAAGTTTGCATTCACTGTGAGCGGGCATTATCTCTCGGCAAACGATTGGCATGTCGCAGATGATCCGAAAGAAGATGTGGCCCGGGATTCGGCACAAGCCGCGCTTCATTCACAGCCAGTTATAGGCCCGCCATTATCTCCGGCGGCAATAGACAGCCTTTCGCGCATCGGAAATCGCGACTACAATCTGCAGGTCTATTCTTTCAATGCGCGTGCCGACGCGAATCTTTCCGACGATTTGATGGCCAACATCACCGCCGGACTTTCGAATATCGTGAACGATATTGCAATGACCGAAGATTTCGGCGACGCGCAAATCAAAAATTGGGAATATAGTTTTGTGCAAGCTCGAGTCAATTACAAAGATTTATTCATTCAGGGATCGGTCAATCACGATAATACATACGGCTCCTATTTTTTGCCGACGGGCGATTCGCTTGTGGATAAATCCTCTACGTATGTCGCGCAAATTCAGGATCACATTGACCCATTCTCGCACGAGAAGCTCACGTTCGGCGCGGATTACAAAGCCATCGTGCCAATATCCGACAACACCCTTTACGGCCCGGACGATGGTCATGCGAATACGCAAATCCTGGGAGCGTATGTGCAATCCCAAACATCGCTGCTTGACGATGCGCTCGAAATCGATCTGGCCGGAAGATTAGATAAAGATTACAATCAGGCAACGAACCTGACTCCCATTTTCTCGCCGCGCGCGGCAGCGGTCTATCATTTCGACGACAATAATCTTGTGCGCGCGATGTACAATAACACCTATCTTCTACCGACGGAAGTGGACATCTATGCAGACCTTTTGTATAGCGCGGGCATCTATAACGTTCGGTATGTAAGCCCGTATGTTTCCGGTTACACGTTTGCGCCGCCGAATGCGGACGGCTCGTACAATATCAATACACCGCTTCCGGCTCTCGACGGCATGCCTCAAGTCCCATCGACGATGACGACTGCGCAAGCGCAGGCTAAGCTCTGGCCCGTGCTCATGGATTACGCTTCAAAGCAGCCCGGTAGTAGCCCGCTTCTTAAATTAATTCCGGCGCCATCTCAGTCCATCACCTATTTGAGCTATAGAAATCTGAATACCGGTTTGTTCGATTCGATCGGTGCTCCGACCCCTATTAGCGCAGTCCAGCCGCAACATCAGCGGACGTTCGAAATAGACTATCAGGGCGCGGTCTCGAAATCCTTCCAGTTCGAAGTCGATGCGTATCAGACGCACTATACTGCCATTCGGGCAAGCACCGCAGCGCTTACGCCGACGCTCTCCTTCGACTCCTCTGAATTGCAACAATATTTTAAAGGCATTTTTACTTCCGCCGGCGTTGCAAAGGCTGATTCCAGTGCTCAAGTTCTCGCTGGGGATCTCGCGAAATTGCCGTTAGGAGTCGTTGAGCCTCAGGGGGGTGCGCTGAATCCAGCGTATGCCGATAACATTCTTGTCGGCACGCGCGGCTACCTCACAAACGTAATCGAGTTTTACGGTGTAGATTTTTTCTCGACGTATAAAGCGAACGAGGAGTGGTCGTTCGACGGATCGTTTTCGTGGCTGAATCAAAATTATTGGTACGCGGGCGCGCTCAATCCGCAGGACTCGACGAACCAATCGCCATTTGCGCTCAACTTGCCGAAGTACCGCGCATCGGTTGGCGCAAGGTATTCCGGTTTGGCGAAAGGCCTCAGCGTGGAACTGCGCGACCGGTGGTCCGATGCATTCCAGATGAACGACAGCTATTGGATTGGAGATGTGGCGTCGCAGCATGTCGTCGATCTGACGGTGAATTATCGTATTGAGTCGTGGAACAGCTTGCAGCTCACGCTTGCAATCACGAACGTGCTCAATAATTTGCATCAGGAGTTCGTCGGCGCGCCCGAAATTGGCCGGTTGACGGTGCTCCGCGCGGCCTATACGCTGCCGCCGTTTTAGTGGGTGTAGACCGGGTTTCAACCCGGTGCTCCATGAACAGAGATTAAGAATCTCTTCTGGAACGCCCTTGTTAAATAAGGGTGACGATAAGACGATTACGCTTCCGTCAGGCCATTCTCTTCATTCCGATTCTCGGAATATGGGGATGCTATGTCGATAACGGAGTAGAACCCAATAACTACTACACCACACGGCCCACATATTCCGCCTCACTAATCACTACTTTGGAATTCGATTCTTCAAGCGCGGTGCTTCAGGCAACGGCTTATGTGGCGGCTTCGAATCTATTTTCCTATACCGGGTGGAGCGTTACGCTTAATTCCATTCCGCTACGTTTTAGCGCAAGTAGTAATTCCTATTCTTCAGACTCCGCAGTGCCGATTCCCAATGGCTCATTGAATTGGATGGCGAGTGAGGGCAGCCGCAGCAATTTAGCGGAGCTTGCTGTCAGGGGCAGGAACCCTTCGATTCCAACTAAAATATTATTCCCGAACGACACGACGGTTGTTTCCATCGACTCACCAATTGTTCTACAGTGGGTTCCCGACAGCACTCCGGAACGGATTCATGTGGATGTGTTTGATTCCGCAGGGAATGCCACCTACGAGTGGGTTCTTCCGAACAACGGTTTGGATACGCTTCTTACGGTCTATGGTAAGCGTCTCTTAATCGCAGGCCCGGCCACGCTTCGAATGTGGCGAGACAATGACTTTGAAGGTTACACGCCTCAATTCAATTATCAAGTCGATGCCGAAACGCGGCGAACAGCTCACTTTGTGCTGAAGTAGTCGCGGCAAACCGCGCGTCCCCGTTTTTTTCTTCGTAATTTTGCATGGCATGGGCGGAACGTCCTGAGAATCAGCCTGTTTTCGTGCATCCTTATCATAACCACCCCTCAATAAAGGCGGTGGAAGTAGCGAAATCAGTTAAAATCAGCGAAATCCAGGTTTAATGGCAACAACAAATGATTTTCGGGTAGGCGCAGTGCTCCGAATGGAGGGCGAGCTTTACATAATCGAGGAATACACGCACCGGACGCCTGGCAACCTGCGCGCGTTCGTGCAGGCCAAAATGCGGAACATGAAAACGGGCAACCTCAAGGAAGTCCGTTTTCGATCAGGCGAGGAAGTCGAGATGGTCCGCATGGAGAAGAAGCCGATGCAATTTCTCTACCGCGATGGCTCGGACTTCGTTTTTATGGATAACACGACCTACGAGCAGATCAACGTTCCGGAAAAGCAAGTCGGCCTCGGCGCGAAATTTTTGAAAGAATCGGATAATTGCGATATTCTTTTCGCGGAAGATGGAACGATCGTAGCGATCGACCCGCCGAACTTCGCGATTCTCGAAATTTCTAAAACCGATCCGGGCCTTCGCGGCGATACGGCGACTGGCGCGACGAAAGCGGCCACGCTCGAAACCGGCGCGACGGTAAACGTGCCGCTCTTTCTCAATGAGGGTGACAAAGTGCGCATCGATACGCGAACGGGAATGTATTTAGAACGCGTGAAAGCGTAGGAGACGAATCATGGATTTATCATATCTCGAACAACTCATTAAACTCTTCGAATCGAGCACGCTGACCGAGCTTGAAATCGACGAGGAAGGTTCGCGCGTTACATTAGGCCGCGCAAAGGAGCAGCCTGCGATGTTCGCCATGCCGCAGATGGGCGGCTACCCGATGCCGCAGCAGCAGGGTACACCCGCATTGAGTGCAACACCCATTGCATCGGACCCATTGGTGAAGACGCATGAAGTGAAATCTCCGATTGTCGGCACGCTCTATCGCGCGCCCGCGCCAGACGCCGATCCGTATGTGCAAGTCGGGCAACACGTATCCGAAGGCACAACGCTCTGCATCATAGAAGCGATGAAGCTGATGAACGAGATCGAAAGTGATGCGGCAGGGAAGATCGTGAAAATCCTCGTCGAGAACGGGGAGCCGGTAGAATATGGGCAGCCATTGTTTGTATTAGAAATTGATTAAGCATTAGTCCTGAGTAATAAGTCATGAGTCCTGAGTCCTCAACTTAGGACTCGGCACTTTCATCTGACCCATCGGGATATACGCGACCACTTTACACGATCGAAACCTAATCGAGAAAAACCGATATGTTAGTTCAACTTTCCATCCACAAACCGAAACCGGAATACGAAACAGACCTGATCGATTCCATGCATCGATTCGGCGCGGCGCTCAAAGAGAAGCCGGGTTTGATAGGTGTTCATACTTTGAAAGATATGGACGAGGGGCGGTTATTCGGGCTTGCAATCTGGGAAACCGAGGATGCGATGATTGCTGCCGCCCCTGCTATGATGGAGGCAACGAAGAATGATGATTTCGAGCTTTGGGAAGCTGAACCGATGAGTGGTTATCAGCTGACCGAAGTATAAGGAATGTTCAATAAAATCCTCATAGCCAATCGCGGCGAGATCGCCCTTCGCATCATCCGTACCTGCCGCGAGATGGGCATCAAGACGGTCGCCGTTTATTCGGAAGCCGACAAGCATTCGCTCCACGTCCGCTTTGCCGATGAAGCGGTCTGCATCGGTCCGCCGCAGAGCAAGGAAAGCTATCTCAACATTCCACGCATCATAAGTGCGGCGCATCTCACGGGCGCGGAAGCCATTCATCCCGGCTATGGCTTTCTCGCGGAGAACGCGGAGTTCTCCGATATTTGCGACGCATCCGGATTCACATTCATCGGCCCTAAGCCTGAAATGATCGAAGCGATGGGGGATAAAGCCCACGCAAAAGAGACGATGAAAGCCGCCGGTGTTCCTGTCGTCATGGGTTCGGATGGTGTTATAAAAAACATTGATGAAGCCCGCCAAGTCGCTGAAACCATTGGACTTCCCGTTATCATAAAAGCTGTTGCCGGTGGTGGCGGACGCGGAATGCGGATCGTTCACAACATCGAAGAATTAGCTCAGAACGTTGTAATGGCTCAGACCGAAGCCGCTGCCGCATTTAACAATGGCGATGTCTATATCGAAAAATATATCGATAAACCACGCCATATCGAAATTCAGGTTTTTGGCGATTCGAACGGGACCGTCGTGCATTACAACGAGCGCGAATGCTCGATTCAACGGCGACACCAGAAGCTTGTGGAGGAATCGCCATCACCGGTAGTTACCGAAGAGATTCGAAACGCGATGGGCACGGCGGCTGTAAAAGGCGCTGCAAGCGTCGGATATGTCGGGGCCGGTACCATCGAATTCCTGCTTGATAAAGACAACAAGTTCTATTTTATGGAGATGAACACCCGCATTCAGGTCGAGCATCCCGTGACCGAGCAGGTAATAGGCCTCGATCTTATTCGCCAGCAGATACATGTTGCAGCTGGTGGCAAAATCTCCAAGCGCCCTCGCAAACCCGAAGGGCACGCAATCGAATGCCGCATTAATGCGGAAGACCCGGAGAAGGATTTTCGCCCATCGCCGGGGACGATCACAAGTTTTCATGCTCCGGGAGGATATGGCGTTCGGCTGGATTCCCATGTTTATGCCGGTTATCAGATTCCACCATATTACGATTCGCTTCTCGGAAAGATCATCGCTTTCGGCGAGAACCGCGCAGAAGCGATTGACCGGATGCAATCGTGCTTAGACGAAATGATCGTCGAAGGTATTAAAACTACGATCCCGTTTCACCGCGCCCTCATGCGCAACGACCGCTTCCGCGCCGGGGAGTTCGATACACATTTTTTAGAGACGTTCGATTGGAAGAGCGGGGCATAGCGACGACCCTGAATGAAAAAGTTAAGAATTTATCTCGACACGTCGGTCATCGGCGGGTGCTTCGATCAGGAATTCCAGGAGGCATCTGTTAAGTTGATGGAGATGATCCGGCTCGATATCTTTACGGGTCTCATTTCGAACGTCACCATCGAAGAGCTTGAGAATGCTCCGGAACGAGTGCGTACTTCGATCACGGAATTCGATAATGAGCAATTAGTACGATTGGAACAAACGGCCGCCGTTCGTTCCCTGGCAGATGCTTATCTTGCCGATCATGTCGTTCCCATACGATACGAGGACGACGCTCTGCATGTTGCTTCTGCAACAGTTCATAATGCCGATATGATCGTAAGTTGGAATTTTAAGCATCTTGTGAACTTTCAGAGGATTCAGGCGTTCAATGCAGTAAACCTGAAAGAAGGATATGGATTAATTGACATTCGGACTCCACAAGAGTTGATCTATGGAAGAGAAAAAGAAAAAGGATTTTGACGCGGTCGAATGGGTGCGGAGCGTACGCGATGCCAATTTCAAACGGCTTGGCCATTTGCCGCCAGAGGAATATTTTAAGAAGCTTGACGAGGAGGGAAGAAACTCATCCTTAGCAAGAGAACTCGACGAAATTCAGCGCCGGAAGAAAGACCGCTCCGCCTAAACGTTTCACCGCGCCCTCATGCGAAACGATCGTTTCCGTGCCGGGGAGTTCGATACACATTTTTTAGAGACGTTCGATTGGAAGAGCGGGGGATAGCGCAATGTGCAGCTCATTTTAGTCCTGCTGCATAGTACACTACGACAGGACTCAATAAATTTTCAAGGAACTCCGGTGATCGATGTCCCCTAAGCTAAGGGTAGACCCGCCCAGGACTTTTCGACCGCCCACAGTGCGCCATTTGATTTCATTGTGCAGGGATCACCCATATCTGTACTGACAGCGGGATGCGTACACTCTCAACGCTCGCA
>PLYO01000037.1 GCA_003151825.1 Ignavibacteriota bacterium | reverse complement strand
CGGCCCCATGATCGCGACGTATTCGTTTTTCTTTACACCGACGGTCAGGCCGCGGAGAGCATAGATATATTCTTCGCCCATTTTGTAAATCTTCTGGACTTGCTCCATAAAGATGACGGAATTTTCGGCGGTATGACCGGCTTCCGCGATGAAATTATTTGTTTCCATAAGCTAATCTTTTCCTATTCCAGACTTTCCGGAATTATCGACTTTGACGATTTTGCCATTTTCCAATTCCTTCGAGACCGCGCGGAAATTTCCCTTCACCACTTCTTCGCCGCCTTTCAGTCCATCCAAAATTTCGACATAATTATTGTCGGAAATTCCCGTTTTTACTGTGACGCTTTTTGCGGTATCCTTTCGTACGATAAAAACGATAGCGAGCGATTCATCCTCTTCGTGGAACGTCCCTTTGTTGCTTTCGCGTATTTTTTTGATCGAATCGGCAGCCTGCGTATCTTCATTATCGCGGCGCGTGACGGCCATGAGCGGAACGGCAAGCACGTTTTCTTTCGTCTCGGTTTGGATGCGCGCCGTGCAACTCATGCCGGGCCGAAGGTCCTGCGCGCCGAAATCGTCCAGGCGAACCTTTACCGTGAAATTGGTCGATTGATCCTGCGTTCCGGTTCCCGAAAGCTTCGCGCTGTTTGCGATTTCGATCACCTTCCCGGTGAAGATTCGATCGGGAAATGCGTCGATAGAAATTTTTACCGAATCACCAAGCTTGATGTTGACCACGTCATTCTCATCGACATCGACCATGGCATTCATGAGCGAGAGGTCGCTAACGTCCATCATTTCCGTACCTGCAAAGCTCGCGGTGCCAACCACTTTTTCGCCAAGCTGGGAGATGAGCGATGTCACGACCCCATTCATCGGAGCAAGCACGCTCGTCCAGTTGAGAGATTCTTGCAGTTGACGCATTTGGCCTTCGGCGGCTTTGGCCGTAAAATCCGCTGAATTGACTGCCGCGACCGAAGCAGCGTAAGCAGCTTTTGCAGCATCGTAGTCCTGATCGGACATGAGGTGCAGCTCATTTAGCTTCTTTCCGCGTTTTAAATTAGCATCAGCTTGAATCATCGTTGCTCGCTGCTGTTCTACTAATGCCTTTGCAGAATTATAGCTGGCTTCGGCGGCGTCGTATTGCTCCTGAAAAACGAGCGGCTTGATTTTCGCGACGAGATCGCCTTTATTCACATGATCGCCCTCCTTGAAGGGCAGTTCGATAATTTCGCCTGAAACTTCGGGTGAAACCTTCACCATCACTTGCGGCTGGATTTTGCCGGTGGCCTGCACTTCTTCCGTCACCGTGTGGCGACCGACCATTTCCGTCTGCACCAGGATTGGTTTTTCCTTCCCGCCCGAGGCAAGGGCGATGATAATAATGAGTCCAGCGAGGCTTCCGAGCACGATCCAGAGGGTTCGCATTCGTCGCTTTCGCTTTTTTTGCGAGAGTTGCAGCTTCGTTCCCGTCGAGCCAGCAAGATTGCTATTGCTCGCTGTTGTTGGTTCTATCGGCATGATGAGGTGTGTGAAGAAGAAAGAAAATCGAAAGGAAAAGAGCGGTCAGCCGTTGTGTGGCATTATCAATAATTCCACTTGCCGAGATCATAGGCCACCTGTTTTTGAGCAAGGACCCAATTATATTTAGCGTTTACGCGGTTCGTGCGCGCGGTTTCAAGCGCAGCTTCGGCAATAACCACGGCCACTTCGGTTCCCGAGCCGACCTGCAATTGTTCATTGGCAAGCCGAAAACTTTCTAATGCCGCCAGGAATGCGGATTCCGACGCGTCCAGCGATTTTTCCGTAGCCTTCAAATTATTGACATCCATTGCTACGTTGCTTCGCATTTGCTGAACATCCTGTTCGAGCGTAATCCGAGCGTTGTCGACGTCCACTTCTTCTTCGTCAACGGACAGAGTAGTTTGGAATTTGTCAAAAATGGGGATAGTGAGCTGAAGCCCAGCATTAAGCCCATTATCGAGATGAACGGTGGTAAGATTAGGCCCGCTTCCAGAGCCGCCGATACCGAGCGTTGCATCGAGCGAAGGGTAGAACTGCCCGCGTGTTACGTCAACGAGATACTCTGAAGCTTTGATGCTTGCTTCCTGTGCGAGAATGTCAGGGCGTTTGTCGATCGCGGCATTGATCGCTTCGGGCTGAATAGAGGTATCGACGGCCGCACGAGCTGCCGGCGTTGTAGCCGTATCGATGCCATCGGCGTTGAAAGAATAATTATTAAATTGGTTTGGCAAGACATTCAGCAAATACAAAAGCGAAACTTTCGCGTTCTGAAAGTTAACGTCTGCTTGAATGAGGGCCAGCGAATCCGCCGCGACCACCGATTGCTGCGTATAAACCTGAGCAATGGCAACAACCCCAGCCTGGTATTGTCCCTGCACGAGTGAAAACTGAGCTTGAGCTTCGGCAAGCGTGGAATCGGCTGCATAGACGAGTTCTTGCGTCAGGAGAATACTCAAATACGATTTGACGACATTGTCTGCAGTTACCTGCCGTGTCCATGTCGAGCTATTTTGCGCAGATCCGAGCGTCGCTTCCGTCTGGTGAATACTGGCGATGTCCGCGAAACCATTGAATAGATTTATGGTCGCTAAGGCATTGTAAGAAAGCGATTGCGTCCCGTTCTGTGCCGCCACCCTGGTATAAGTGGGGTTCGGATTTGGAACAAAATCGGTATCGCCATTGACGACGACTGGGATGAACGGATTTTGCTCTACTTCTTCGTCGATGGGATTGAACGAATAATCGTATTGCCAGCCACCGGTGGCTTTCACGCTCGGGAGCCACATGTTATCTATGGCGGCGTGGGCTGCGAACTCATCTTTGCGAACCTGGTTCGAGGCCATGCGAGTGGTATAATTTCTTGCGATCGCAGCCTTGATGGCATCATCCAGCGTAATGGTGTGGGGTAAGTTAGCCGCACTTGGTGTCGATTGGCTGGCGGGCGCCTGAGCGAAGGCCGGCGTCAGCCCCACGAACGAAGTAATGGAAAAGCAGACGGATGTGCAGAATAAACGAAATCTCATGAAATTGTCGGTTCTCAATAAAAACGTAGAAACTATGAAACGTTAGAGAAGCTCTATTAATTAATCAAAAATAGCGATAAATGAAACATTAGACGGAAAAGAACCATTTTGTTACGTTCCAAAAACGGCACGTTGGCAATGCTAACGAATAAAGTCTCGGATTTGGCTGTTACTTAATTATCATGCGCCTTTTTTCGCGGGGTGAAGCTTTTTCCCACCACTTCATTATTTTCGATTATTATTCGTCTTTTTTCAGTTATTGAGTATATCTATAGCGAGTGAATACTGAAACAACCATCAAAAACAGGGAAAACGTGGCGGCGGGGTTTCCATCCGGGCCGAGCAGTTCAGGCGTTGCAGCTATGCCAGAACCTCTGCCGGAAGGCCAGATTTCGTTTGCGAGCGAGCTGATTCGGAAGTGTATCCACTTAGGATCGCTCTCGATTCCAATCATCTATTATTACGTGCATCGCGAGACCGCGCTCGCATGGCTCGTGCCCATGACGCTCCTTTCGGTCTTCATCGACGTGGGCCGCCATTATATTCCGGCGATTCACCGGATGGTCGAGCAACTGTTCGATAAGATTCTTCGTCCGCACGAACGCCGGATGGGATTGTTGAGCGGAGCGACGTACGTGCTGATAAGCGCCCTTGTCTGCGTGGCCATTTTTCCAAAGCTAATCGCCGTAACAGCCTTTTCCATCCTGATTGTATCCGATAGCGCGAGCGCCATCTTTGGCCGCAAATTCGGCAAACACCGATTTCTGGATAAGAGCCTTGAAGGCACGCTGGCCTTCATTGTGACGGCCTGGCTCGTGATTCTTATTACTCCCAAGGCTGGCTGGGTTCCTATCGAATACTTCATTGGCGCTTTTGCGGCCATCGTGGGTGGTGTGGCCGAGGCCGCGAGCGTCTCGCTCCATCTGGACGATAATTTTTCCGTGCCTGTTTCGATTGGCCTTACAATGTGGGGATTATATTGGCTCGCGAGCGCACTCGATCCCGCGAGCTACGGCGCGCTGTATCGGAACTTGCTCCACATCTCCTGAGAGCCGGCAATGATGAAACGCACTATTATTATTTTCGGCCTATTCACCATTCATCATTCACCATTCATCGTTGCCGACGCGCGCGCCCAGTTTAGCGGCTCGGTCTCGTTAGGCGGGCAACGCACAAACAACGTGCAAAGCCTCGACACGATTGCGCCCGATCAACTACTCCTGCCGGCGTTCGAACTCAATTATGACGTTCATCCATCGAACGTATCAACGATTTCGCTGACCGGTTCTTATACGCCGAGTTTTTATGCCGTCAATCCGGGGCTGAGTTTTCAGGAAACGTCGATTGGCGCGACCGGAGTATTTTATCTTTCGAATCAGGATGCGATTTCTGCCGAAGCAATCGAGAAAGGTTCCGAGGACGAATTTAAGTTGCCTCGGTCATCGCATTTACTCGGAATGGAACAAGATGCACTTGATCCGTTGAGAATTTTCCAGCCGGCAAGCCCTGTTCCGCCGCGTTCCGCCTATAACCAGCAATCGAAGAATGATTCATTAGTCGATCTCGCAGTCTCCGCACTCTATACCCTGAGCGGCGAACTCGATTCGACGGACATTTCGCCTAAGGGGATTTCGAAGGCGCGCGTTTCGGAACTCGAAGACCTTCGCGATTCCATTTCGGACGTGGTTTCCACCATCGCCGATCTCCTCGACTCGGCGGGATATAGCGAAAGCACTTCGGAAGTCGTGATAACAGAATTGCAAAGCCTTCGCGTGCCGCTCCTCGGATTGATGCCGCAAACTAAACCTTCGCACACTGACGCTAAACTTCTCGATGCGGCTATTCATTTCCTTCAGCAGGCCAAGCCCGAAGCGGATTACCTGAGTACCGCGCCCACGCCCAGCGCGCCGCCTGGCGCGAGCACAGAGACGAAAAAGCTTTTTCACTCGCTTGTGCTCATTCAACCAACCACTGCGGAAGGAGCGGCGGCGGCTCCAAACATTACGCTGCTCACTTCGAGCACGCGGCTCAGAATGTTTGGACATCATGACGCCGCAGTCCACGAGGACGCCGATGACTCGGGTGCATCTACGATGGCCACGGCGCTCACGGTTCCCGTGGTCTATACCAATCATGCCGGTGTGCATTATTCTCCAGCGGATTCGCTCCTTTTCGGCGGCAATTACGGCGGCAATCCGAATGACAATAAAATGCTGACATTCGGAGCATCCGTCGAGGGGATGACCAGCACGAATTTCAGCCTGCGCGGAAGTTACGATTATACGCACGAAGAGTTCCCGTTCGATTCCGTCTATTCGAGCACGGAAAATCGTTTTACGCTGACGCCGCGAATCGCGTTAGGCAAAACGACCGTCCTTATCGGAGAAGGTGCGGTTGGGTTTAAAAAATATCTCAATCCGCTCGTTGTTACCATTACACCCGCCAAATACGATACGATTATTCGCCCGAAAAAGGGCGACACGATCGAGTTTAAGAAGGCTGTTACCCAAACAGCCCGATCGAATTTCGATCAATTTTCTTATGGGATTGGTGTGGCTCAATTCATTGGCGAGCGGTGGGCGCTGGGCGCGCTCATGGCATTTAACGACAATCCCAACCTTCGGGCGTATGTGACAAATGCGGACATCGTTACCGGCGCAAAAGGGAAGGTCCGAGCGGCAGCGCAAATCGCGGACGATGAATATACCTATAACTTAGGACGTTACACACTCTTCAGCGACGCGCGCATTTTTGGCGATCTCGATTTCGGCGCCGATCTTTCGTATGAGCACCGCGTTTACGGCTCGGCCTTCCGCCCGAATGGCGTAATTCTCGATAGCGGCCGCACCGAGAATGGAACGTTTTTTAATGCTTCGCTTTCCAAACTCTTTCCTTTCGAGTACCGTCTCATTGGAGTATTCAATGGCCTGCTGCTGGAAGGTAAGCTGGAATTTGCGAATGTCGTTGCAACCCAGTCGCTCTATAGCTATACGTTTACCGATTTTACACTCACCACCACGCTTAGTTTTTAACGCACCATGAGGATTTCCTGCGCGCAGTTCGCGCCTGAATATCGCGATGTCCAAAATAATCTGGATCGGATTCGCGGTTTTGTCCGCCGGTCGGACGCGGATCTTGTTGTCTTTCCGGAGCTTGCCCAGACCGGGTATTTTTTTAAATCGAAAGAAGAAATTACGTCCCTTGCGGAACCGATCGATGGGCCGATTTCTCGCGCGTTAAGCGCATTCGCGCTCGAAGAAAACAAAGCAGTCATTTCAGGATTTCTCGAAAAGGCGGACGGCAACTTCTATAATTCCGCGCTTGCTTTTGACGGAAATGGCAAACTCGTCGGACATTATCGCAAAGTACATCTCTTTTATTATGAAATGCAAATCTTTACGCGCGGCGATCTGGGCTTTCCCGTTTTTTCTCTCGAAACTCGTGCGGGCACTGCCAACGTGGGGATGCTCATTTGCTACGATTGGCGTTTTCCCGAGGCCGCGCGCAAGCTGGCGCTGGCTGGCGCGGAACTTATCGCGATGCCATCGAACATCGTCACCACCACCGGAATGCTTCACACCACGCTCCGAACACGCGCCTTCGAAAACAAAGTGGCGATCGCTTTTGCCGATCGTGTTGGCTCCGAAACGAATAGCGGGGAAACGCTGCACTTCCGGGGCGAGAGCGCCATCATAGGAATAAATGGCGAGGTTCTGTCCGCAGCTTCAGAAAAAGAAGAGGAGATTATCTCTGCCGATGTGGATCTCTCGAAAGCAAGTAATAAACGCATCAATCCCTTCAACGATATTTTCTCCGACCGGCCATCATCGGGTTATGGATTGTAGCTCATCGCTCGAACGCAATCCATAATCCGAGACCGGCGAAAAGGATAGGGTAAAAGAAATCGTAGAATCGGATTAGCTCCATCAAATAGCCCGGAGGCACGAAATGCACAGCGATAAGCATGGCGGCTACAGCAAACACGAGCGAGAATATGAGTCCAAGCCTTCGCGCGTAACCGTGAAGCGCGACCACTCCAAGATAGGCCATCGAAAGCGCAAGGATAATTTCGGCGATCTCAAAACGCTCGGGAGTAGTAAGTTGGATATGGGCTACCGCAGAAGTTAGTTCGCCTACCCCAAGAAAAAAAACGCAAGCGCCGCCAACGATCCAAATCTTAATTCGTCCTTGTAGGGCGCCAAGGCCGTTCCATACAAGCGCAATGCCAACGAGGGCCATCGCCAATCCCGTAAAGAATGACTCGTTAAAAAAAAAGAGGCGGAATTCCGTTGCGATGCGGATAGCGGCCAGCAGAATGAATGAAACGGCGAGCACGATTCGAAATGCCGAGTGCGTCCTTGCGGAAGAGTTCGATGTTTTGGGTGGCAGGGTGACGGTCATCCCATCCTTCTCGAGCTGAAAATACCAAACTAAAAGATACGCCGCGCCCGTAAGCCCCATCGTGAGGATATTGAGGACAATGAGTAGAACGCGGAGGTAAGCCGGGTCCAATTCCAGCACCTGTGAAAGGCCGGATGCAACGCCTCCGATCATTTTTTGAGCGCCGCGATCGCGGATGAATTTCTCGCGCACCGGATTAATAATGGCGGCAATGGGATACGACTGTTTCCATTGAAATAAAAATGCGATTGCTATGCTAAGATAAAAAAGCGCGGTCCCAACTTTCGAAATATCATTCAAGAGCGTTGCCACTAAGGGATGCATCCGGTAAAACGTAATGCCTTCGACGCGAGGAAGTTCGAGCAGCGCGGCGAAGACGAGTAGTCCAATTGCGGCGGTATGCGCAGGAACGGTGTGTTTCGACTGCTTTCCGAGAAGACGTTGAAGAAGCAATTGGGAGAAACGCTCGAATCGTTCGCGCGGCGCAAGATTCATCTCCGGTGAAATAAGCCGAAGCTGCCCCGCAACGCTTACTTCCGATGGCATCGAGATTGAAAGAAGCACATAAACGAGTGCAGCGATCGGCGAAACAACGAACGCTGCCACAAAGAGCGTGCGAATCACCACTGCCGACAGGCCATACCGTTCGGCAAGCCCCATGGCAACTCCGCAAACCATGCGGCCCGATCGAGGTCTGATTAAGCTTTGCACTATTCCTGGTGCATCGCCGGCGATGCTTTGATAATCGCTTGTTCCGTCACTATCGTGTCGAGCGGCTCGTCATGCGGAAGTATGGGAATGTCATCCACTTCCTGCATACTAAAAGCCAGACCAATACGCTCGACGCTTCGAGGTAGTTCGCGTAGGAATCGGTCGTAAAATCCCATGCCATAACCAAGCCGCGTGCCGCAGCGGTCGAACGCAACGAGTGGCACAATGACAGCATCCAGTGTATGCAGCATCGCCGCCGGCGTAGCAGGATTTCGCACGACCGGCGCTTCGAGACCAAAGCGTCCTTTTACAAGATCTTTAAGCTCCATAATTTCGGTGTGGCCCAGCACGTTGCTTGTTTCACTTCGCTCGATAACGGGAACCGTAACGCGCGTTCCTTCTTGCAGCGCGCGCTCGATAAACGCGCGCGTTTCTACTTCCGACCGGAAACTGATATAACAATGAATCGAGCGGTTCGCCGCGGCGAGCTTCTCGAAGAGATAATCGCGAAGTCGTTCAATAATTTCACTACTCCACTTATGACGCAGGCCGGAATCGAGCGCATCGCGTCCCGCAATTGCATGGGTTCGAATATCCTGCCGGATTTTCAGAACGACCTCTTGTTCCATTTCTTTCAACCTGGCCGTCAATGAGTTTTCACGTAGGGATTCAATCGATTATTACGAGTCGAAGGGTTACGGCAAAACCGCTCTCCGAAATGAGACGAACCGTATAGACGCCCGAACGGATTCCCGACATTGGAAGCGAGCACTCGTTCAACCCGGAGGAGAGTTGGAGGTATCCTTGCGTGAGAATTTCTCCAAGTGCGCTCAATAATTCGAAGCGAGCACTGCCGGATGCGTTTGCAATAACGGAGAGTTCCACATTCTCGTCCGAAATCGGATTTTGGCGAAGCTTCGCGGAAAGGAATGGACGATCGGAAAGCACATCCGTTAGTATGGTACTGCCGCAGACATCTGGCCCGGTTACCATTGTGGTATCGGCGGTCCATGCGAGACACCCGGCGCGCTCCGGCGTTTCGATGGCAGCGATGATGCCTGTCGAATCGGAATTCGAAACGAAGCGATCCAGGTCCATCGTGACGAGCGGACTTCCCGCTGCCGCTGAAATGGGAGCGGTCGAAGTAATCGTTACCGTGTAGCCGCCCGGATCTGCGGTAATAGAACTGATGGTTGCATTCGCGAGTCCCGCTGAGAGTGCGATTGTCGAGGAATCAATCGTTGCCACATTTGAATCCTGAACAGAAATGTGAACGATGATCGTATCGAGATCGAAGGCGTCAAGCTTTGTCGCAGTGCGTGCCTCGACCTGTTGTGGCGCTGTTCCTGTTATCGAGGCAGCAACAATGGTGGCTGTTGCCGTCGTGGCCAGCGGTTGGAGGGCGACGGTATCCGTGAGCATCGCATAGGCTCCTCCCATCATTCGAAGAACGAACGTGTCCGCAGCCACCGAGGATGGAATAAAATGAATGACCACTGGCATGGTACTGCCGGCCGCAATGGTATCTGGGAACGAAACATCGGGCCGAAGCACGACGCTGGGATCATTGGATGTCACACTGGTAATCACGACACGTTCGGGGCCGGTATTCGAAATGGGAACCGTATCGGAGATGACCGCGATGATGGCGCAATAGTAGGATAGCGCTTGCACCGATGGCGCGCTGATGGATGGCCGGGTGACCGAGACCGTCATACTATCCGACTCGAAATTTGGAGATGCTTGTTGCGAGACCATATCCAAATAGGCAAGATGCGAAGTTGCGATTCCGGGATTGGCCTGGATCGTGACCCATAGCGTATCGCCCGCCGGAAGGGTGAACGGAACTGGCGGCGCGTTTAAAATAGTGAAATCATCGCCCGATGGCGAAAGGCTCAATTCCTCGAATACTAAGTCCACATCGCCGGTATTGATGAGTTGGATGGCCGTATCCAGCATTTGCCCGGCGTACATCACTCCAAAGTCAATGCCGAAGGGGGGCAGTGTTGCAAACGAACCCAATTCGATATTACCAATGAGATCGCAGGAGGGAATACTCAGCCCGCTGCTCTCGGCGAACAGCACGGCATCTTTCTCACCCTCGAGTGGAAGACCGCGAAATGAAATTTTGACGGCGATAGAATCCCCCGGAGGCAGCTCGATGGGCGGGGGAGTGCCGGTCACGAATTGTGCTTCAAAGGAGCTATCCGGAGCGGCAAAATCGATGCCGCTGATGACGGCTGTATCCGTGCCAACCGAGTATAACTCGATGACGGTGTCACGTTCGCCGCCAGGCGCGAGATTCCCGAAGTCAATCGAAGAGTCCGCCCATACGAGGTTACCGCCGCCGATGGCATTTCCCGTGAGCGGGATGCTTACATTTCCGTCACTCGTCTCGATGAGGAGCAGTCCCGAGCAATTGCCAAATGCTAGAGGGCTGAACTGCACGATGATCTTCGTGGGGGTAGCACCAGGCGAAAGGACGGTAGGCGCGCCAGGGGAAAGGACCTTAAAATCTCCCGGATCCTGCCCTGCGAGCGAGAACTGGTCAATCTCGATAGCGACGGAAGCGGTATCCCAGACTTCGATCGCGAGGTCGTGGGCGCTCGAAAGGATGACATTGCCGAAATCGAGCCTTGTCGAGTCGAAGGCAAGGCGGACGCTTGCGAATGCATCGCCCACGGTGCATGCGGGAACGCTGAGCGCCATCAGTAATCCCAATAGGATTATCCCCTCATACCGCTTCTTATTTCGTCCCATCCTCTATAAGACACGGAAAACCGGCAGAAAGTCACAACAAAATATTTTATCCCGATCCTGATTTTTTTCTCCACCCGGAAAAATCTTTTTGCGCGGGCGGTGTTATGATAAGTATGAAAAATCATATTCTCTGGCCGTTTCTGTTCGGGGTTATTATTATCGTTTCAATAAATTCCTGCACGAAGACGATCACGCAGATCAAAACCGTCGATTCGACCGTGACCGTCCGCGATACGGTCCGCGATACGGCGGGCGACGCGGAGGTCCGGTTCATTTGTATGTTCCCGGACAACGTGACGACGAATATCCCGATCCATAAAACAGATGCTTCTTTGCTCGTGGCCGCACAAAATTTCTGCCCAAGCGTGTATTCCCCGGTATGGCCGGATTCTTCGATGATCTTCTTGGCTTCCATTATAGTCCCGAGTCTGAACTTGGATTGGTACGATACGATGTTCTTGCCGCCACTCGGCCATACGATGAATACCTATGCCCTGTTTTTCGATATCGATAACACTCCTGATAAATCAGACACCAGCCTTCGGTACACATACAGTGTGGACTCTGAAAAACTCACGCCTGCGCCGGCCAACGAGTGCTATGTTCGCTTTATACATGGCATCCAGGACGCCGATCAATTCTACGTCGAACTCGATACGGCCGATAACACGACGGCGGTACATTCTATCTTTTATTCATCGGGGCCACCGAGATTGCCGCTTCCAATACAGTGGGGCATTATCAGCGACTATGTTCTTATTCCGTCGGGGCCGCATACGCTCTATTTTCAGCCGGCGTCAAACTTGTCAACGGGTCAAGTTTCCTTTACGATCCCCCAGAGTTTCGAGGCTGGCGGATACTATACCGTGCTCGCGACGGGCCGAATGAGTGACGGGAGCGACCAAATCGTAGTCGATCAGGAGTAGGATCGTTCCCAACCATTTTTTTTCGCAAACCTCATCCGATACGCGCGTTACATAGCGGCCCGGTATCTTCTTTCCCGGCGCGGCGAACGCGAGCGGCGGGATGGTGCGGCATCCAAACGCCGGTGGGTTTCGGGAATCGTTCTTATTTCCGCAGGCGGAATTATGCTCGGCACGGCGTCGCTCGTCGTTACGCTTTCCATCCTGAGTGGCTTTGAAAAAACGCTGACCGGGAATGTCCTGGGTTACACTTCGAATGTTGAGATTTCGTCATACGGTAATCGTCCGTTACCCGATTATCCTGGGACTTCCCGTTATTTGATGCGCAAGGTGAGCGGCATCGTTCAGCTTACTCCATTTGCGGAGCATGAGGCCATTCTTCGTTCGCCGCGCGGTGTGGTGGGAGTGGTCATTCGCGGCATTCTCACGGAAGATACCTCCGTGCTTGCCATGAAGCGCATTGTCAGCGGCCATTCGCTGGCCCAATCCGTGGCCGATTCGATCGATCCCATCATTATCAGCACGGGGCTTGCTCGCGAGCTATCGACCGGTCCGGGCAAGAATATCGCCGCGATCCGTTTCAACGAGCGCCTTCGTACGCGCGAGGATATTCTTGCGAATCTCCACGTGCTTCGCGTCATTGGAACGTATGCGACGGGCATGTCCCAATACGACGATATGCTCGCTTACACCACGCTTCCCGCTGCTCAAGCGTTCAATGGGTTCAGCACTACGCAGGTGAGTGGATATGACGTTCGAACGCCCACGCTCGAATCGTCCGCTCCGGTTGCCGATTCGATCAATCATGTTTTGCACTACCCGTGCATCGCGCGCAGTGTCTTTGATGTATATCCGACGATCTTCGCCTGGATCGACTTGCAAAAAAAACCGACACCGATTATTTTAGGCCTCATCATACTGGTCGCGGCCTTTAACATGATCTCTACGCTGCTCCTTATCGTAATCGAAAAAACGCGCTCGATCGGTATCTTAAAATCATTAGGCGCCAGCACGCCCGGTATTGCGCGGATTTTTATTACACAGGGAATGGCAATTGCGATCGTTGGTACGCTGCTTGGCGATCTGCTCGGTTTCATTTTATGCTCGGCCGAGTCGTATTTCCATTTTTTTAAATTGCGCGCGGATATTTATTTCATGTCTTCCGTGCCGGTCTCGATTGAGTGGCAGCACTATGCGCTGGTATCCGTTATTTCACTCGCGCTTGCGCTTTCCGCGACGCTGATCCCGGCACGCATCGCGGCACGGATGCAACCGCTGCACGCATTGCAATTCGCATGAACGAGGAGCCGATTGGCGTTGCGGTCGCGCTGATACTAAAAGATGGATGCGTTCTCATGGGGGAGCGAAGTCCTGAAAAAATCTATCCGTTGCATTGGGAATTTCCCGGCGGCAAAATCGAGCACGGCGAAACAGAGATTGAAGCTCTTCGGCGTGAATTGCATGAAGAGCTTGGAATCGAAATGGACGCTGCCGAATGGTGGGATTCGGAACTTGCATCGTATTCCAATGGAATGACGTACGCGATTTCCTATTTTCTCGTTCGAGCTTGGAATGGAGAAATTAATAATCGGGAATTTGTCCGAGTGGAGTGGATTTCGGGTGAAATGCTTCCTACGCTTTTGCATCTTTCCGGAAATGAGTCGGTTTTGAATCGGTTAATGCAAGAAGGGATTCCGCGTTAAGCCGATGCTCCACCATGCCACTCGTGCGCGATTGCTGCGGGCCGTGCCGGTGCTTATAGGCTGGCATCGCCGGAACCGGCGCAGCTTTATATGGCGGGGCCTTCGGCGCTCACCCTATGTTGTTTTAGTCAGTGAGTTTATGCTTCAGCAAACGGGTACGAAACAAGTCGAGAAAAAGCTTCCGGAATTTCTTCGGCTCTTTCCATCCGTGAAGCGGCTTGCCGCAGCCTCTCGCGCGGAAGTGCTCCGCGCGTGGCAGGGGTTGGGATACAATCGCCGGGCTTTGAACCTGCATCGTGCCGCAAAGATTGTTGCCGCGCACGGACGATTTCCAAAGGAACTCAAAGAACTTCAAGGACTGCCCGGCGTTGGACTCTATACCGCAAGCGCCGCGCTTGCGTTTGCACACAATGCGGACGTGCCGGTCGTTGACGTGAACATCGAGCGTGTGCTTTCACGGTTGTGGAAACCGATGCGGCATACAAACGAAAAGCTTCCCATGCGAGACATCTATGAATTGGATGCAGCCATTCTTCCGAGTGGAAAATCGTCGGCGTGGCACGAGGCGTTGATGGATCTCGGCGCGATGATTTGCACAAAGAATGTACCGAAATGTTCTGTTTGCCCCGTTGGGTTGTATTGCCGAAGTTCGGGAAAGCTGAGTATGAAATCTCAAACAAAGCAAATATCGGGCGAGCAGCGATATTTCGGCGAACCCCGCCGCATTTGGCGCGGAAGAATTCTTCAGATCATTTCAAAAAACGAATCGCTCACAAAACGCTCCCTCGCATCACACTTGAAAAAACATTATAAGATCGCAGATCCAAAATTCGTCCCATTCGTCATATCCGTTCTATTATCGCTAACAGAAGAGGGTTTTATTTCTCAATCCAAGAAAGGAGCGATTGCGCTTGCCCATGAATAAACTGCCAGAGCCATGGTGGTCAACTTATGCTGAGACCAAAGAAGCCATTCGAACGAGACTTGAAGAATTTTCGAATGTGCCAGCGGGCCAATATTTTTATGAACTTGCGTTTTGCATTCTGACTCCGCAATCGAGTGCCGTAAATGCTGAAAAAACGATTTTAGAACTTGAACGAGATAGCTTTTTTTTCAACGGATTCGATCCAACGCCTTATCTGCGCGACCCGAAGCATTATATCCGCTTTCACAATACCAAAGCGAAGCGGCTGTTGGCTGCCCGCGAATCGTTCCAGGAACTGGCGCATCATTTAATGGACACAACGCTTGCAGCCGAAGCTGCGCGAGAAATAGTGCTCGCGAAGATAAACGGACTCGGCATGAAAGAAGCATCGCACTTTCTGCGAAATATCGGAGTGCGAAATCTTGCCATTTTGGACCGGCATATTTTCAAGCATCTCAAACGCCTCGGCGTAATCAAAGATATTCCAAAGAGCGTAACGAAAAAGCGCTATCTGGAGATCGAAAAGAAAGGGCATAAATACGCAAACAAGATCGGCATCCCGCTCGATGAACTCGATCTCCTCTTTTGGAGCATGGAGACGGGGGAAATCCGAAAGTAGCATGGCAATGCGCCCGCCATTCAGCGAGTAAATGGAATTATTCGGTTGGAAAAATCGGGCCGATAATAGTCCTGGCTCTCAAATTCCTGCGCCCAGCCGTTTTCGAAGCCGAACTCATCGAGCAGATCGAGGACTTTATCATATTCGCGTTCGCGGATACGGCGATTGAGCAGTTGCAGCGATTCGAATTTGTCCACATTCTCTGCCGTGACTTTATTTGTGGGATAATACTGCGACATCACCGAGAGTGTAACGTGACTCGAAAGATTGTTTGCAATAAACGAAAGCGTTTCCCGGCTGCCGGCGAGATCGTTCGGAAGGACGAGATGACGAATGATGAGTCCTCGCTTCACCAACCCATCTTCCCCAACTATCAATTCATTACCCATTTGCCGGTGCATTTCGCTTAACGCCGCGCGCGAATGACGAACATATTCTTTCACGCCGGAGTAACGATAGCCCATTTCATCTTCCGCATATTTAATGTCGGGCAAATAAATATCGACGATGCCAGCGAGCAGTTTCAACACTTCGACCGAATCGTAAGCATTCGTATTGTAAATGATCGGAACGTGCAAGCCGAATTTGCATGCTTCGAGAATGCCTTCGACCATCTGCGGCACAAAGTGCGTTGGCGAGACAAACCCGATGGCGTGGCAACCATGAATATCCTGCAATTCGATCATTATTTCAGCTAACCGTTCGATAGAAATTTCGTTTTTTCGTTCCTCTTTCCATCGCTGGCTGATCTCGTAATTCTGGCAATAGCTGCATTTCAGGTTACAGTTCCCGAAAAAGATATTGCCGACGCCATTGGTACCCACGAGCGCCGGCTCTTCGCCAAAATGAGGGCAATAGGAAGAGACAATTGGCAACCATGCAGAATAACAACGCGAAATCTCTCCCGCCAGCCGATTTATGTTGCAATCGAGCGGACAGATATTGCACGAAGCGAGCATCGCGGTAAGCTGTTCGGCGCGACGAGCAAGTTTGCCAGACTCGAAGAGATTTCTGTAAGGAGGTTTATACATTCCGAAGGCTGATAGTCATTTGAGGCAAGGAATGTTCCTGTTTTTTACTCGTTTATTCATTCTCGTTACTCGTTACTCATTACTCTCATGCAATACTGGCTCTTAAAAACCGATGCGGAATCTTACTCCATCGATGACCTGAAACGCGACGGCACGACCGCATGGACGGGCGTTCGCAATTATCAGGCGCGAAACTACATGCGCGACGGGATGAAACCGGGCGATAAGGCGCTCTTTTATCATTCGAATACCGAGAAACCGGGAGTTGTCGGCATTTGCGAAATCGCAAGCGCGACGATTCCCGACGAAACAGCCTTCGATCCGAAGGATAGCCACTACGATTCCAAAGCGACAGCAGCAAATCCCATCTGGTGCGCTGTCGAGGTGAAATACGTCAAGCACCTGAAGAAACCGATCTCCATCGACGAACTTCGCAAAACGAAGGGACTTGAAAAGATGGTGATTCTCCAAAAAGGCTCCCGGCTTTCCATTACGCCAGTGACGGAGGGGGAGTGGAAGATCGTGATGGGTCTTTAAAGTTAAGGATTGCTATGACCGTTATTTGTTGCGCTGGACTTTTATGCATGGATGGTCAGGTTCTGCTTGGTCTTCGCGCCAAAAGCAGAATTTCATTCCCGAATGTTTGGGATTTGCCCGGCGGGCGGCAGGAGCAAGGAGAATCCCTCAAGCAAACACTCGATAGAGAACTTCAGGAAGAACTTGGAATCATCCCAATCAAAACGGAATATCTTGGCAAGATTGAGGTTCCTGCTCAACCAGATGAATTAGAATGTCACATATACTTAGTCAAAGAGTGGAATGGCACACCACGCAACCTTGCTCCATTGGAGCATGACATCATTCAATGGTTTTCCATTGAGGAGGCTTGTACGCTGAAGCTCGCTTGCTCTGAATATCCAGCTTTCTTCCGAGGAGCTGTTGAGATGTCGGATCGCACTTCAGGCATTGCCATCAAAACTTAAAGCTATCGCCTTCATCTCCTCGATTACTCGTTGCATGTCCTCCGGCAGCGGAACCGACCACTCCATAAGCTCGTCCGTCATGGGATGGTGAAGCCGAAGCGTGCGGGCGTGAAGCGCTTGTCGCGGAAGCTGCGCCAAAAGATGCTCGGCCTTCGATTTCCATTGCGGAATGTCCTGCCGCATCACGTTCATTGCGATACCGCCATAGACTGGATCGCCAAAAACGGGATGACCGACATGCTGCATGTGGACGCGAATCTGATGTGTTCTGCCTGTCTGCAAGCGCAGCTCGACAAGCGAAAAACCGAGGAATTCTTCGAGAACAACGTAATCCGTAATCGCAAGTTTACCGCCGCCACCTTCTTTCTCTTTTAGATAAAGTGGCGCCTCGTTGATGACCGCGAACTTCTTTCGATCTCGAGGATGACGACCAAGAAGCGTCTCGATATGACCTGCGCGTTCTTTGAAATTTCCCCAGACGATTGCATTATAAATACGCTGTGCAGTGTGATGAAAAAATTGCCGCGCGAGATTGCGGTGAGCCTCTTCCGTCTTCGCAACGACTAACAAGCCCGAAGTATCTTTATCGAGCCGGTGAACAATTCCCGGTCTTTCCGGATCGCTATTTGGATGATCGGAACGAAATTCGCGAATATGATGAAGCAGTGCATTGACGAGCGTTCCGCTCCGCGAGCCATGCGCGGGATGAACGACCATCCCCGCCGGCTTATTGATAATGATAAGAGCATCATCTTCGAAAACAATATCGAGCGGGATATTCTCGGCTTCCGCATGCATGGGCGGCGGACGAGGAATGGTAATTTGAAAAAGATCGCCGCCACGGACTTTATAGGATGCACGCTCCAACGGCTTGCCATTGAGCAGTACGGCTCCCGCCGCGATTGCACTCTGCACTTTCGAGCGCGAACTATGCGCAATGACGCGCGCGAGATAGTGATCGACCCGCTCGGAATGTTCGCCTTTGGGAACCGTGATTTCCACAAGGTGCTTCGGAGATTCCGCGCCAGATTCATCCGGCGCAATCATATTGGAGAGGATTCAGCGGCTTGGGTGGAGCGTTCGCCCGTGCGCGGTTCTTCCGCTGGAGCGCTTAACGATGCGCTATCTTCCGAAATCGTCTGCGCCTTCTTGTGTCGCATAAGAATAAGGACAAGCAGCGAGACGCCGATGGTGACCGAGGAATCGGCTACGTTAAAGACAGGGAACATATTCCGGTGAATGCCAAAGTCGATAAAATCGACGACGCGGCCATAGAAAAGCGGCTGCTCGTGAAAGAGGACGCCATAAAACACGCGGTCGATCAGGTTCCCAACCGCGCCGCCTAAAATAAGCGCAAGCGCAATCCGCTCACCGATCCCAAGCCGGAAAAGATTCCGTTTGAGATAAACGAGAATGGCGATGGACGCAACAATCGAAAAAACAGCAAAGAATACTTTGAATCCGGGAATGTTAATTCCGAACGCGATGCCAGGATTCTCAATATAGGTAATGCGAAAAATGTCGTCGATAAGCGGCTGCGAATGGCCATACGGAATGCCTTCGAGCGGCAGCCAATGCCACGGCGACCCTTTGACCATCAGCTTCGTGGCCTGGTCAACGAGAACAACGAAAACGCTGATCCAAAGAACAATCATGGGTGTAGCGCAAACTTCAGTTTGCGCAAACTAAAGTTTGCACTACCTTACTCGACATTGGGGGGCGGTTCCTCGTCGCGGAAGCCGCTATTGCCGCTGCCGGGTTTGCGTGGCTGCGTTTTGTTTTTGCAATCGACGTGCTTTTGCGTGATCGGAACGGCTTGCAGGCGCTCCTTCTCGATGAGTTCGCCACAAATGATGCAAATGCCATACGTGCCGCGTTCAATGCGCTCGAGCGCTTCATCCAGCTTTTTAATATAATCGCTGGTGCGTTGCGCATGAAGGAACGTTTTTTCGCGCTCGATCGCGTCGGTTCCTTGCTCGGCGGTATGGAGCGAATAGGCTTGGTTATCGGCCTCGAACTCGCCGGAGGTATCGAGGATATTTTGGCTTAAAATTTCGAATTCCTCGCGTGCTTCCTGGACCTGCTCGCGGATGAGCTTGCGAAACGCATCCAAATCCCTGCGGCCATAGCGTTCTTTGGCGCTGGCGAGAATCTCGGCATCGTCCGCGCGCAGACGCATCTCGGGCGCGGATCGCGTCGCCGGCTGGACGACGCCTCCGCCGGGTGCTACTTCTTTTATGTTATTCTTCGTGTTATTTGGCATTAAATTTTGCTTTATAGGCTTCGTAGCCTTGATGGGCCGCGTGGCTATGACGGACGTCTTCGCAACTGGCGCCGCTATTGTTTTGGCGATGCTTTTTTTCGCACGTATAACTTTTGGCGATGCAATTTTCGAACCGGTGATCGTGCGCAGCTTCGGCGCGGCGGTTTTTTTCGCTACCGTTTTCTTTTGAGCGGCACGAACCGGCTTTGCGGATTTCTTCGCAAAGGATGCTACTCGCGCGCGCGTAGGTTTCGCAACAGTACGCTTGGCGGCGCGTGACTGAACCTTGCGAGGTTTAGCTGCACGTTTACGAACTGCGCGAGCAGGCGCCTTCTTCGCCTTCGTTTTAGTACGCTTCGCTGGTCGTACCGGTCGTTTGGCGGCTTTCGATTTCTTCGCTTTTGCCATAGTTAAGACTCCCTAAAAATTTCATTGTGCAGCGCCCTCATTCGGCGATGCAGACATGGAATTTTAAAATAGATGAGTCAAAACAACCCTGTAACCGAAAGAATCCACGCAAAGCCCGTTATTCGTAGATTTATCGAAATCGTCATAAAAACAGCTAAATTCGACTGATTTAGCGGGTTCTTTCCAGCCCGACTTTCGCAAAAAGCCCAAGAATATCAAAGTCTGCCAATGCGGACTCAGAGTTTTCAGTTATGCCGGTTGAGATCGCAGTGGCCAGTGTTTCCTGCTTGATAAAATCCGCATGACTCGTTACTGCATCCAAGATCTCGCTCGATTCCGAAGTAACAAAGATCGCGATTCGATCTGTTACATCGAATCCTGAATCCTTGCGAAGATTTTGCACGCGATTTACGAATTCGCGAGCCATTCCTTCGCTAAGAAGTTCCGGTGTCATCGCGGTATCGAGCGCGACCGTAACTGCGCCTTCGCTCGAAACGAGCCAGCCTTCGACATCCTCTGCGAAGATTTCGATGTCCCCACGATCAAGCATCACAGAGGTTCCATCAATCTCTAATGCCAAGCTGCCGACCGTTTGATATGCGCGAAGTTCATCTTGCGATAGCTTCTGTACTCGCGCGGCTACAGCTTTCATCATAGCACCAAGTTTCGCGCCAAGCGATTTGAAATTCGCTTTTGCTTTTAGTTTGATGACATCGCTGTCACCGGCTTCGACGTATTCGACCTTTTTCACGTTCACTTCCTCGCGGATGACATCTTCTACTTTCCGCAGTTCATCAATTTCCGCGCGCCGTGCAACCGGAATAAGTATGCGTGAAAGCGGCTGACGAATGCGCAGCTTCGCGCGCTCACGCATTTGCCGCACGAGCGAGGAAATTATCTGCGCCGATTCCATTCGTTTTTCGAGAGGAGCGTCGATTGCGCTTTCGTTCACAGCAGGATATTCAGCGAGATGAACCGAATCACCGGAACCCGATAATGCCTGATACATCCAATCCGAAAAGAAAGGTGCAAGCGGAGCCATCAGCTTCGAAATAGTTAACAGGCATTCGTAAAGAGTATCGTACGCAGCTTGCTTATCCTCACCTTGCTCACCTTTCCAGAAGCGGCGGCGATTGCGCCGGATATACCAATTCGAAAGCTGTTCCATCACAAATTCCTGAATGGCGCGTGCAGGGCGGGTGAGATCGTACGCATCGAGTTCCTCGCGGCATTCTTTGACGAGCGAATTTAGCTTGCTCAAGATCCAGCGATCGACCTCGGCGCGTTTTTGTACTGAAATTATTTTTTTCGCATCGTAAGCATAGCTGTCGATATTAGCATAGAGCGCGAAGAAGCCATAGGTATTCGTCAGTGTACCAAAAAGCTTGCGTTCAAGCTCACCGAGATCATCTTCGTTAAAGGCGCGTGGTTTCCATGGTACTGCGGCTGAAAGCAGATACCAGCGCGTTGCATCGGCGCCGTGCTTCGTCATCACTGCAAAAGGATCGACGATATTTCCCTTCGACTTTGACATTTTCTGCCCCTTTTTATCGAGCAGCATGTCGTTGACGATCACATTCTTATACGCCCGCTCGCCAAACAGGAACGTATTGATCGCGTGCATGGTGTAAAACCATCCGCGCGTTTGGTCGATACCTTCCGAGATGAAATCGGCGGGATAATTTGGCGGAGGGGGAATGCTACCAGTTTCGCCATCTCGCATGTAGTGGTGTTGTGCGAACGGCATTGAGCCGGAATCGAACCAGACATCGATAACTTCAGGCGTACGACGAAGAACAGCGCGACCAGATTGCTCTCTAAATTCGATTTGATCGACAAGTAGCTTGTGAGGGTCGAAATTATCGAGCGATGTAAATGGCTGTGCGATACCCTTCTCGTCAATAATCCAAGGTTCAAATTTATAGCGGCCACGGATGAACAATGAACTGTCACCCTCCCAGACACCTTCCGGTGAGCGTTGTTCATCATGCTCTACGCGCACCTCGCCATCGATTTCATGACCTAAGAGCAATTCTTTGAAATTTCCAATACACAACGAGCGATCAGCGCGGAATGAATCATCGGGAGAAACCCAAATCGGCAATGGCGTTCCCCAAAATCGTTCACGAGAAAGACCCCAGTCTTTTAATTCCTCGAGCCAATTACCGAAGCGACCGTCCTGAATTTCAGGAGGTTGCCAATTAATCTTCTTGTTTTCTTCGATCAGCTTTTGTTTGAAATCAGTGACATGAATGTACCACGAATCTCGCACGGTGTACATTAATGGCGTATCACATCTCCAACAAAATGGATATTTGTGCTCAAACATCTCTTTTCGGTAAAGCAGCCCTCTTTGTTTGAGATATTGAAATATTAAGGGGTCGGCCTCTTTAAAAAAGAGACCAGCTAAGTTCGGCTGTACTACTTCTGATTTCATTTCATCTAAATCCTGAACCGCTGAGACAAATCTTCCAGAATTATCAATCGGATTTAGAAGGGGCAACATTACTAATTTCCCTACCTCAAAATCTTCCTCACCAAATGCTGGAGCTATGTGGACAATGCCAGTCCCCTCGGTCATGGTAACGAAGTCACCCGCAACAATCTTATAGTCTGGGGTATCAACGACAACAAAACCTTGCCGAATCGAGAGGGGCATGAATTTGCGAAGGTCATAAGTGAAGAGAGGCTCATACCGCCACTCCAGCATTTCATGGCCCTTATAATTTCTAATAAATTCAATATCCCCCTCAATTTTGTTCAATAATTCATGAGCCAAGATAAGGTACTCGGAATTTTGTCCTCTACGGTTTCTGATTAAGGAATAATTTGCATCAGGTTTAACGGCAAGGCCAACATTAGAAACGAGCGTCCATGGAGTAGTCGTCCATACTAAGAAAAATACGTCAAAATCCTTAGGAGTTGAAGCCTCTATCCAACTCAGAACCTCCATAGGGGGATTCTTAAGCTTAAATTTGACATACGCCGTAGGGTCAATTACTTCTTTATACCCTTGTGCTACTTCATGTGTCGAAAGCGCCGTTTCGCAGCGTGGGCAATACGGTTGAATCTTAAAGCCTTTGTAGATCAGTCGTGCATCGTGGAACTTCTTGATCGCCCACCAGACGGATTCCACATAATCGTTCGTGCAGGTGATGTACGGATCATCCATATTGACCCAATATCCCATACGCTCGGTCAGCTCGCGCCATCCGGCATCGCGGCTGATATTGCTATAGACCAACTCCTTGCACTTCTCGTTAAATTTTCCGACGCCATACTCGACGATCTCGTTCTTATGACGAAATCCAAGTTCTTTTTCTATCGCGATCTCGACGGGAAGGCCGTGCGTATCCCATCCCGCCTTGCGCTCGACGCGAAAGCCGGACATCGTTTTGTAACGGCAGATAGCATCCTTAATAGTGCGCGAAAAAACATGATGAATTCCCGGTGTGCCATTGACGGTCGGCGGGCCTTCGTAAAAAGAAAAGACACGCTCCGCATCGCGCTCCTCGACAGAGCGTTTAAAAATATTTTTTTCCTTCCACGATTCAAGCACGAGATGCTCGCGCTCGTCAGGGGAAACAGATGTTCGTAATTCTGGATACATTATAGAGTAACTGTGGGATAAATGCGTCACATGCGACCCATACGTCCCAACTATTTTACAGAACCGGCATTCTTTTCTTCAACGACAAGGGTAATAAATGCCTTCACTGTCGCTGGCCTTACTTTGATTTTCTTTCTACGTTCGGAGAAGAACGCCGGGATGCCCTGCAAAAATCCAGAGAGACACGCTTTGATTGTGTTCGTTCTCCATGCACGCTTCATCATCCATAAGCTGAGACGAACGACATACTTCCACCACCCGTGTGGAAATGGCAGGATAAGTCCGGCGAATTGCCCCACGCTTTTTGCATCGAGATTCACGCGGTGCGCGGTTGGCGTGTCAATCGTTGCGGAGCCATAATGACGAATGGCGATAGCCGGTGAGTACCAGCATTCCCACCCGGTTTCCAGCAGTCGCCATGCGATTGGAAATTCATCCCAGCTGTAAAAGAACGAGTTAACAAAATATTCGCCCGGAGCGAATTTTGCATTTTGCATTGCCTCGCGCCGAAAGCATACGGCACAGCTCGCAAACTGCGCGGAACGAAATTCTTTATTCCGAGCTAATTCCGGTTTCGCCTGATACATCCATAAATTCAGCGTTTTCGGATCGTTCGCGTTTACAACGGTAAATCCGATCGCTCCTGCTTTGGGATGCTTTTGGAATTCGTTAGCGGCATTCCGCAAATCGTCTTTGAATTGGAATGTGGCATCGTCATCGATGATGAACCAGAGTTCCCCTTTGGCTTGCCGAAGCAATAAATTGCGTCCTAAACATGACCCAAGATTTTTACCATTAAAACTTGCTTTTACGCGAAGCTTATTACGAGAAAGTTCTTGAAGATATTCTATCGTTCCATCCGTCGAGCCATTATCGCCGATCAAAATTTCGAAATCGGGATAGTCCTGCATCACAATCGAATCGACACATTCTTTGAGATACGACGCGCGATTACGGGTGACGATGACGACGCTGATTTTGTCGCAGGATCCAGGATCAGACATTCGTTTGCTGTTCGAGGGATTGCATAAATGCCTCGAATCCCGCGATGGTCGAGCGCATTCGGGCGATCATACTCTGGTATTCACCTCGCGCTCGAAGCAGTTCGGATTGAATTCTATCCAATTCCATGCGGGCATCGCTTACCTTGCGCGACCGCTCCAGTTCGGCATCGCGGAGAATAAGCTCGGCTTCTTTTCGCGCTTGCTCTTCCATCTTAACCACGGTCTGCTGCGCGGCTGCAAGCGTTTTTTCAATCGTTCGCTCGAGCGAGATATAATAATCGAGCCGCTCGGTCACACTCGTGAGTCGCTCCTCCGCATCCTTTTTCTCGAAGGTGAGCAATTCCACTTCCGCCGCAGCCTGGTCCAGGAATGCGCGCACTTCCTCCGGATCTGGGCCGCGCATTTTTTGCGGAAATTCTTTTTTCTTGATGTCTAAGGCGCGTAATCGGTCGAGCATAATTGAATAGATGAATAAGTAGGCAAATAAAGAACAATAAGCACGTCGAATGTGATTCTTTAAGTTTTGTCTCCGACGGCAGACCACGGCGGCGCCGAGTTTCGCTCCCAAAAAATGCCATCGGAAAATCCCTGAATCCGGCGCTCGTCATTTGCAAGTGCCAGTCGTTTCTCCGTTAGGCAGGCATATAATTCATCAATTTCCACACCCACATAAAGCCGGCCAAGTTTTTTTGCAACCACGGGAGTGGTACCCGAGCCGCAGCACGGATCGAAAACAACTGTTCCCGGAGCAGAACTTGCAAGAATCAACTTTGCAATAAGCTTTTCTGGCTTTTGCGTAGGATGGTCCGTGTTTTCCGGCATCGACCAAAAGGGAATCGTGATGTCGTCCCAAAAATTGCTGGGATGCGTCACTCGGAAATTCCCGCCCGTGGTTTCGTTCCAATCCTTGGGATGACCATTCTCTTTGTATGGCGCTAAGACCTTGCGCCGAATTTTCACAGGATCGAGATCGAAATAATAGGCGTCCGACATCGTGCAAAACCAAATATCCTCCATGCTATTTTTCCAATTGACTTTCGCCCCGCGCCCTTTTTCTCGACCCCACGTTATTCGGTTGCGAACAATTGAATGACGATCGAGCACGGTATGAATCGCCGTCGAAGTAACCCAATCGGCGCACACATAGATGGACGCATCGGGCCTCAGTTGTGGGAGCAGCAGGACAAACCACTCCTCGAACCATCGGCTATACTCGGCGATTGGCATCCGAGAGAATGAATTCGAGCGGAACGATTTGTTCAGATTGTAGGGAGGATCAAGGATGAGAAGATCGACAAATGCGCGCGGAACATATTTCGCCACATCGACAATATCGCCGTGAATCGTTCGATTTATAACCGCCTCGATGCTTGCCGGGGTATCGAGATGAAGCAGTCTCGATTTGTATAGCTCAAGTTCAGAAGCATCCAATGAAAGCGTGCGATTTCTCGGAGCGCGTGTTTTTGCCATTGTCATCGTGGGCCAAATAATACGCTGCCGATGCGGACGATGGTCGCGCCTTCTTCGATCGCAATTTCAAAATCATTCGACATGCCCATAGATAACTCTGTAAAGCTTGTTAGCTCAGGATGCCGTTCCCGAATGCTATCTCGAAGTTCGCGTAGGCTTCGGAATTGAGGACGAGTTCGTTCGACACTATCTTCTTCCGAAGCCATGCCCATCAGGCCGCGCGGAATAAGATTGGGGCATTTATTCATAATTGATTCGACAAGGTGCAAAGCTTCTTTGGGGCTAACACCATTTTTTTGAGTTTCGCCACTGATATTGACTTCGACTAACACGTTAATCGTTCGACCATGCTGTTCAGCCCGATGCGATAATTCCTGTGCTAATTCAATGGAATCGATAGAATGAATCCAGTCGATATACGAAGCGATCTGGCGCGCTTTGTTTGATTGAAGATGGCCGATGAAATGCCAGCGAATATCTGACGGCAGCTC
This sequence comes from Ignavibacteriota bacterium, assembly GCA_003151825.1. Classification (GTDB taxonomy): domain Bacteria; phylum Bacteroidota; class Ignavibacteria; order Palsa-1295; family Palsa-1295; genus PALSA-1295. The sequence continues at coordinate 107,046 of PLYO01000037.1, read as the reverse complement.
ATTACGCTTTTTCAAAAGTTCCTGTACGCGGCTTTCGCCGAAATCACGGTGGCCGAGGTCGTAGAGCGCACGGATGCTCGCCGCAGACTGTTGCTTCGAAACCGCAAGGAGCAAAACATCCCCAGCAGCGCGCCCGGCGTGCGCGGAAGCCTGCCGAATCCGCTCCCGGATGCGGTGATAATTTCCTTCGAGAAATGTTTCCATACGTCATCACTACAAACGAGCGGGACACGGCAGAGAGTCCCGCCAATGCGTGTATTCGCATAGGATTTTCGACTCATGCCTGACGTTTTCATCTCTTATTCCCGAAAGGATTCCGAGCAGGCACTTCAGCTTGCCGAGCGGCTGCGCGCGTCCGGCATGGACGTGTGGATCGACCAGGTTGGTCTCGAACTCGCATCGAGCTGGTCGCGGGAAATTGTTGAGTCGATTGAAAATTGCAAAGCATTTGTCCTTTTGCTTTCGGAGACGGCAATGGCATCGAAAAATGTCGTGAAGGAGCTTTCGATTGCCTCCGAGAGTGGGCGGAGCATTCTTCCGGTTGAGTTGCAGCACGTTCGGCTCACGAGCGATTTCAAATATGCCCTGGCGGGAATGCAGCGCGCGCCGATCTCGGATCTCGATGCTATTTTCCGGTCGCTGGCAAAATTAGGTGTGGCGCGGGCTTCAGCCCGCAGCCCTGAGCAGCGGGCTGAAGCCCGCGCTACACCGCCGGATATCCGCAAATCTCTCATCGTTCTTCCATTTGAAGACCTCTCTCCCGCCGGCGAGGATAATGGCTGGTTTGCCGATGGGCTGGCCGGTGAACTCATCGATGCGCTTGGCCATATCAAATCGCTCCGTATCTTAGACCGCAAAACTTCGATTGGGCTACGCGGCGCGAAGCTTCGCACCATCGAGATCGGCAAGGAATTCAACACCCGATATTTCATCGAAGGCTCCGTCCGTAAATTTGGCGAGCAGATCAAAATTTCGGTCTCACTTCTCGATATTGAAACGGGCGATTATCTCTGGCAGGAATCGCACAAGGGCAAGTTCGAGGATATTTTTGAAATTCAGGAATCGGTTGCGGAAAAAGTAGTCGCAGGGTTGAAGCTGCATTTAACGAAAGAAGAGAAGACGCTCATGCAGCGGCGTGGAACGGAGAATGCCGAGGCGTATGAATTATTTATCAAGGCGAACGAGTATTTTGGCCGACAGACCAAAGAGGGTTTCGATCTCGCAGTGCAGCTTTTTTCCGAAGCGATCAAGCTCGATCCGAGGTATGCTAACGCATATTCAAACAAAGCTGTTGCGCTTGCACTTCTTTACCGTGGTTACACTCGCGATCACGCGTTGCTTGAAGAGGGAATGAAGCTTGTCAATGAGGCGCTCGATTTGAGACCCGATCTTTGGAGTGTCTATAGCCCGCTTTGTCTTATTTATCAGCTTCAGGGTAAGCTCGAAGAAGCGGAACAAGCTGCAAAAGAATATATCCGAAATGCGCCGGAAGAGTTTGGCGGTCATTACGCACTCGGTTTTTTTTATTACCAGATCGGCAAGTGTGCCGAGGCCATTGGTCCTTATGAGCAGGCGCTCAGCGTCAATCCAGAAAACTTGCATGCCTTATTGAATCTTGTTATTAGCTGCGATGGCGCGAACGAAGAGGAAAAGCGGATCGCCTGGGCTGGGGCAGCAATTCCGCTTTTCGAGCGGCATTTGAAGCTGTTTCCAGAAGACGAAAATAGTTGGGTCAATCATTTGATGCTCCTTCATTTCGCGGGTCGTGACGAGGAAGCGCTTGAAGCTGCCCGCCGGCTGGAAAGCATCGAGGACGGAAGCCCACTCTATAATATCGCATGTCTGCAATGCGCGCTGCACGACTATGAAGCCGGACTCCGAACATTCCGGAAAGCAGTCGAAGCGGGATTTCGAAATATCCGGCTCTTAAAAGAATTTCTGAACGATGAAAAGGAGGGCATTGCGACACTCAAGGGCACTCCGGAATATGAGGAGGTGCGGGAGATGGTCGCTTTGCTTGAAATAACGAGTGAATGAGTAACGCACATGGCTCGCATCGCCGACGACGCATCATGCGCGGAGCAACGAGTGGTGACATATCCTACTCGTTACTCGTTACTCATCCGCTCGTTACCGGTTCAGACGTTCATGCCTGATATTTTCATCTCGTATTCCCGCAAAGATTCCGAGCAAGCGCTTCAGCTTGCCGAGAAGCTGCGTTCGAACGGAATGGAGGTTTGGATCGATCAGCATGGCATTGAGGCCGCAACGAGCTGGGGCAAGGAAATCGTGCAAGCGATCAAAGAATGCAGGGCGTTTTGCTTGCTCCTCTCAAGATCGTCGCTCGAATCGAGTAATGTGGTGAAAGAAACTTCCCTTGCGAGCGAGTTCAAACGTCCGATCGTACCGATCGAGCTTCATGCCATCAAGCTCACCGACGACTTTCATTACCAGCTTGCAGGACTTCAGCGCGTGGCTCTCGGCGATTTCGATGCCATTCTCCGCGCCCTGAAAAAACTGGGGATTGCTGACGATGAAGAATCAGGCAAGAAGCTCGATCTGCGTGCAGGCCGGCGCTTCCAGCCCGACATCTCTGCCGATCCCCGCAAATCCCTCATCGTTCTTCCCTTTGAAGACCTCTCGCCTGCGGGCGAGGATAATGCCTGGTTTGCCGATGGGCTGGCTGGCGAAATGATCGACGCGTTGGGTCACATCAAATCGCTTCGCATCTTAGATCGTAAAACATCGCTGGGTCTCCGAGGAGTTAGGCTTCGCACGGTCGAAATCGGGAGAGAATTCCACACGCGGTATTTCATCGAGGGCTCCGTCCGTAAATTCGGCGAGCAGATCAAAATTTCGGTCTCATTACTCGACATTGAAACGGGCGATTATCTTTGGCAGGAATCGCATAAGGGAAAATTTGAGGAAATCTTTGAAATTCAGGAATCCGTAGCGGAAAAAGTGGTCGAAGGGTTGAAGCTGCATTTAACGAAAGAAGAAAAAACGCTCGTTCAGGATCGTGGCACTGAGAATGCCGAGGCGTATGAACTCTATATCAAGGCCCTCGAATATTTTCTTCGGCAGACCAAAGCTGGTATTCAGCACGCCATTGAGCTTTCAACCGAGGCAATCAAGCTCGATCCAGGCTATGCAAATGCCTATCAACTCAAAGCGAACGCGCTTGCAAATCTTTGCCGTGATTACAATCCCGACCCCGCTCTGCTCGAAGAGGCGATGCAGCTTGTCACAGAGGCGCTCCGGTTGAAACCCGATCTATGGGAAGCCTATAACCCTCTTTCGGTCATTTACCTGCTTCAGGGCAATCCCGAAGCCGCGGAAGAAGCCGCGAAAGAATATGTTCGTAATGCGCCGGATAAGCCAGGCGGCCATTTCACGCTCGGCTTTTTTTATACGAACACCGGCCAGCCTGCCAAAGCCATTGTTCCGTATGAGGAGGCGGTCAAACTTAAGCCGGAAGATTTGACATCCCTCTTTAATCTCGTGGTTAGCTGCCATGTGACGAACGAAGAAGAAATGCGGACATCCTGGGCCGGGATTGCAATTCCTCGTTATGAACGCCATTTGAAGCTTCACCCGGACGACGAATTGGTCCGGGTCAACCATGCAATGCTCCTCCAATTGGCTGGTAGAGACGAGGAAGCACGGGAAGCCGCGCGGATGTTAGAAAATATCAAGGATGGTATTTCTCTCTTCAATACCGCATGTTTGCAAGGCGTGCTCAAGGACTATGAGGCAGCACTCAGAACCCTCCGCAAAGCGATCGAAGTGGGGTTTCGAAGTGCCGGACACTTAAACGAAGTTCTGAACGATGAGGATGGCATTGCCAAACTCAAAGGCTCGCCTGAGTATGAGGAGGTGAAGCAGATGGTGGAGAAGCTTTCTGAACCGGCATGACGAGGCGCGTGGAACAGGCTTTCAGCCTGTCCCCGGGCTTTCAGCCCGTCACAGCGGAATGCTTTTCACGGCCGGGCCGTATTTCCTTCGTATTTTTGTTCTCGGACATTTCATTTTTGATGGAGATTCATACTATGCGACATCCAATTTTCTTTAGCATCGCGGTCGGTTTTCTCAGCTTTTTCGCTATCGCTCCCGCAGGGGCGCAGTGGACGCAGACGACGGCCCAAGGGTCTCTGGCGCTGGACGATACCACTCTTATTGCGACTACGTTGAGCGTCGTTTTCCTCTCAACCGATGACGGCGCAAGTTGGACTACCGCCAATACGACCACGCCGTTCGATACCGTTCTTGCCCTTGCCGTGAGCGGTCCAGATCTCATCGCAGGAACGCCCAGCCACGGGGTTTTTACCTCGACGAACCAGGGCACGAGCTGGACACTGGCAAATGGTGGCTTGCCGCCAGGCATCGGTGTCCATGCCTTTGTGCAGAGTGGGTTGGTTCTCTTTGTCGGGTTGAGCGGTAACGACTCGGGAAGTGTTTTTCAATTCTCCCCCCTCAGCAAAATCTGGTCGGCCGCGAGTAATGGGTTGCCAAAGAACATTGGGGTCCTTACCCTTGCGTTGAGTGGCTCGACGCTCTTTGCGGGAACGGACGGCGGCGGCGTTTATCTCTCGACCAACAACGGATCGAGCTGGGCTGCGGTCAATAACGGCTTGACAAACCTGCACATTTTTACTCTTGCGGTGAGCGGCGCGAATCTCTTTGCGGGGGCCGAAGCCAAGGGCGTATTTCGTTCCGCCGATAACGGCTCGTCCTGGACTGCGGCGAGTTCGGGCTTGCCGGCAACGGAGGTTCAGGCGCTTGCGGTGAGCGGGCCGTATCTTTTTGCCGGGACCGATACTGGCGTTTTCCTCTCGGCCAATAATGGCACGACCTGGCGAGATGTCAGTACCGGCTTGACGGGAAACCCTCTTACCGTGAACGATCTTGTTGTGAGTGACACAGAGCTTTTTGCGACTGGGAGATTCAGTTTCAACGTTTGGCGAAGGTCTCTGGCGGAATTGACTTTCACACCCCAGCCGGCAAGCGATACGCAGGCTGTGCCCCTCATTAGCTCGGGTGGGATCAACGACACGCTCTCTGGCGACTCTGCCACCTTTCGTGCCCATCGGATTGATTTCGTGAACCATACGAACGCTTCGCTTACGATCACCAATGCCGATCTGACCATCTTGGATAATCACTTCTCGATCAGTCAGATATTCCCCGGCGTCCCCGACACCGTGATGCCTGGCGATACATTTTCCATGATCGTCAACTTCACCGGCAATGATTCGGGCACGGTCTATCTGGATACGATCGTCCTGACGATCGACCCGGATGAGTTAGTATCGTCCTATTATGTATATCTCAAGGGGAACTCGTTTGGCACTGCCCCAGCTGGTGGCGTATCGCAAAGTTCGCCCGGCGCTACTGCGGATTTAAGGATTTACCCAAATCCATTCTCGCAATCGACCCAGATCGCGTTCACATCGGCGAGCGGCTATGCGGATGTCTCTGTCGTGAATTTGCTGGGCGTGGAGGTTGCGCGGATTTTCGATGGCGAGTTAGATGCTGGCGCGCATTCCTTCACCTGGGATGCGAGCGGAATGGCGCCGGGAACATATTGGGCCATGGCAAGGATAAACGGGGATGTGGATCGGGAAGCAATAGTGCTGGCGCGCTAATTATTTACGTAACAACTTTAAAATAATCGGTATGAAAAAGAAACTCGCGCTTATTGCTTCAATCCTTACCATTACCCTCTGTGCTGCTCCCGCGCGAGCACAGTGGACGACAGTGGGTTTGTCGCAGCAGAATGTCCTTGCACTTGCGGTGAGCGGCGCGAATCTCTTTGCGGGGACTGGCGATAGCGGCGTTTTTCGCTCGACCAACAACGGCATAACCTGGACGCAGGCGAGTGCCGGCTTGTATCGCTTTGTCGATTCTGCCGGTCGGACGCATACCCATGTTGGTGCCCTTGCTGTGAGCGGCACGAATCTCTTTGCAGGGGCTAGCGATAGCGGCATTTATCGCTCGACCAACGACGGCACGAGCTGGACGGTGGAGAGTACCAGCCCGAGCAATGTCGATGCCTTTGCTGTGATCGGCACGAATCTCTTTGCGGGGACTGGCGCCAGCGTTTATCGCTCGACCGACAGCGGCACAAGCTGGACGGCAGCGAGTACCGGCTTGACAGGGGTCAGTGGGATCTATGCTCTTGCGGTGATCGGGACGAATCTCTTTGCTGGGACTGGCTCCGGCGTTTATGGCTCGATCGACAGTGGCACAAGCTGGACGGCGATGTGGAATGGCATGGCAGTGATCGGGGGGATCTATGCCCTTGCGGTGAGCGGCACGAATCTCTTTGCTGGGGGTATTCACAGCAACGTTTATCGCTCGACCGACAGCGGCGCAAGCTGGACGGCGGCGAGTACCGGCTTGCCAGGGTACGACGTGGATGCCCTTCTGGCGAGCGGCGCGAATCTCTTTGCCGGGACTTACGCCGGTGGCGCTAATTGCGGCGTTTATCTTTCAACGAACAACGGCATAAGCTGGACTGTCGCTAATTTCGGCTTACCGGCGTACCCTGGCATCTCTGCCTTTGCGGTGAGCGGCCCGTATCTCTTTGCTGGGACTTGGCTGGGCGTTTGCCGCTGGCCATTAATCCCGCTGGCGGCAAACGATACGCAGGCCGTGCGCTTCTTTAGCACAGGAACGACAACCGACTCGCTTGCTGGTGACTCTTCGATCACTCTCTCCCATCGCATTGATTTCGTGAACGCTTCTAACACAACGCTCACCATCACCAACGCCGCGCTGACCGCCTCGAATTACCGCTTCTCGATCCAGCAGATATTGCCCGGCGTTCCCGATACCGTGCCGCCAGGCGGTACGTTTTCCATGATCGTCGATTTTACTGGCGATAGTTCGGGGACGATCTATTTAGATACGATCGTTCTGACGATCGACCCGAATGAGTTAGTGACATCCTATTATGTTTACCTCAAAGGAAATTCGTATTCATCTGCCCCATCTGGCGTGTCGCAAAATTCGCCATCCATTTCTGCGGATTTACGGATTTATCCAAATCCTTTTTCCCAATCGACTCAGATTAGCTTCACATCGCAGGACGACGGCTATGCGGATGTTTCAGTTGTGAATATGCTGGGCGAGGAAGTCGCGCGGATTTTCGAGGGCGAGTTGGGGGCAGGCGAGCATTCCTTCACATGGGACGCAATCAGCCTGCCGCAGGGGATGTATGAGAGTGTTGTCAGGCAGGGCGAGCAAATGCAGCGCATTTCGGTTGTGCGACTGCGATAGGCCAGTACACACCCTGGAGAAGGAAAATGCTTTTCACGCCCGGGCCGCAAATTCTTCGTATTTTTGTTCCGTAACTTTCATCTTTGAAGGAGATATTTTTTATGCGACACAACATTTTCTTTAGCATCGCGATCGGTTTTCTCAGCTTTTTCGCTATCGCTCCCGCAGGGGCGCAGTGGGTTTACACCGGTGTTGCCGCCAACTGCTTTGCCGTTAGCGGCACGAATCTCTTTGCAGGGAATAACGGCCTTGCATCGGGTACCATCCCTTATGGCGTTTATCTCTCGACCGACAACGGCACAAGCTGGACTGCGGTCGATTCTGGCTTGACGAACCTTTATGTCTATGCCCTTGCGGTGAGCGGCACAAATCTTATTGCAGGGACTGGCGGCGGCGTTTTTCTATCGACCAACAACGGCACAAACTGGACTGCGGTCGATAGTGGAATACCGCCAGGTACATCAATCGCTGCTCTTGAGGTAAGCGGCTCAAATCTTTTTGCCGGAACTGACATTGGTGTTTTTCTCTCGACCGACAATGGCGCAACCTGGGCGGCGGCCAATAATGGCTTGACGACCACGAATATCTATGCCCTTGCGGTGATCGGCACGAATCTCATCGCATCGGCTTCCGTCTTTTCTACAGACGGCGTTTTTCTCTCGACTGACAACGCCGCAAGTTGGACAGATGTCGATTCCGCTAATCTTTTCACTGTCTTTGCGGTGAGTGGCGCGAATCTCTTTGCCGGGGCTTACGGAGGCGGCGTTTACCTCTCAACCAATAACGGCACAAGCTGGACGGCTGTCAATTCCAACGTGTATGCACTTGCCCTTGAGGCGAGCGGCACGAATCTCTTTGCGGGGACTGCCGATAGCGGCGTTTATCTCTCGACCAACAATGGCACAAGCTGGAATGCGGTTGGCTTGGCGGGGTCTGTCAGTGCTCTTTTTGTAATCGGCACGAATCTCTTTGCTGGAGGAGGCAGCGTCTGGCGCTGCCCGATTTCCTATCTGCTCAATCCTCCCCAGCCGGCAAGCGATACGCAGGCTGTGCCCCTCATTAGCTCGGGTGGGATCAACGACACGCTCTCTGGCGACTCTGCCACCTCGCGTGCCCATCGGATTGATTTCGTGAACCATACGAACGCTTCGCTTACGATCACCAATGCCGATCTGACCATCTTGAATAATCACTTCTCGATGAGTCAGATATTCCCCGGCCTCCCCGACACCGTGATGCCTGGCGATACGTTTTCCATGATTGTCAACTTCACCGGCAATGATTCAGGCACGGTTTATTTAGATACGATCGTCCTGACGATCGACCCGGATGAGTTAGTATCGTCCTATTATGTATATCTCAAGGGGAACTCGTTTGGCACTGCCCCAGCTGGTGGCGTATCGCAAAGTTCGCCCGGCGCTACCGCGGATTTAAGGATTTACCCAAATCCATTCTCGCAATCGACCCAGATCGCGTTCACATCGGCGAGCGGCTACGCGGAGGTCTCTGTCATGAATTTGCTGGGCGTGGAGGTTGCACGGATTTTCTATGGTGAGCTGGATGGGGGTGTGCATTCCTTCACATGGGATGCTTTGGGCGCGGCTGCCGGGACGTATTTCTGCATTGTTCGCATGAACGGTGGCGTGGAGCGAGTGCCAATGGCCCTTGCCCGTTGAGTCTATTTAGAATCACGTAATTTCCTTTATGTGTCATTCCCGCGAGTGCGGGCATGACACTATGCTAATCCGCAAAAATCGGCGTCATTCAAATTCAGATAATCGGGAACGTTTACCACACCCACTCCGGAATCCGAACGATCGAGCCGATGCTGCTGCGAATAGGATGCCACAACGCCCAGAATTGATTTACATTCGGATCTAAGATTGCAGATATTTCTGCGGTATGCAGTTGGTTATCTTTGTCGAGGGAGTTATGCGTGCGCATAATAAGGGCATTTGCGAAAAACGACACAAATCCCGGCGGGAATTTGTCCCAACGGAAGAAAGTTACGTGAACGCTGTCATAGTCCGGCGCGAGGGTTCCGGTCATCAGCGAGTCGTGAAGCTCGATATGGAAATTTGCCGAACGAATATGTCCGGTTACGGTGAACGGCTCTGTCCGCTCGAGGTAATCGTTAAAGACGGAGGCGTCCATGCTTCCAAGTGTTCCGCGGACATCCATCGTAAGAGGTGGATTTAGAAGTTGATACGCGATAGTGAATGTAACCAATCCGGCGTTCATAATTTTCATATCGCCATTGATGGAGGTGGTCATCGTGTCGCCGATGGATCGGTCGTTCGATATTTCTCCGATACGCGCATTGACGTGATCGAAGGCGATCGTTCCGGGAACCGAGGTGTCCGGCCAGCTTTCACTAAAGCTGATTTCCCCCTCCTGTGCCACAATGTTCTTCACGTTCAGCGGCATTCGTATTTCCTGAAATAGTTCTTGCGGAAATTTGTCTCTTGCCGCGCATGATCGGTCATGCGCGGTACGCGGTTCTTCGGGGCGCCGTCGGTCGCCATAGATATTCAATTTCCAATTTTGGAAAGCAACGCTATCGGCACAAAGCCCGCTACCCAAGAACAGCTTTTGATAATCGACTCCGTCTATGTTAATCTTTGGGACGAAACCATCGATGCGCTCGGTACGGAATGGAAAGGCCGAGCCAAAAGAATCCTCGCTGATGAGCGGATAGATCCCGATCGAATCGATGGTGAGCGAATGCTTCCGGAGATCGCCGTGAATACCACCTTCGGTGTAACGATAGGTGGCGCCGCCGGTATGCTGCGTCATTGCACCGATGGAGAATGAGCCGGCGTCGCTAAAAAGCATTCCTCGGTTGCGGATCCATGAGTTTGCGTTTAGATTGAAATGTTTAAGCGAAATTTTCAGATCAATGAGGGAATCTCCAACTCCTGGAACATGCTTCGGGTCGTCAAGGAAATGAATTCCATGCACTGCGCCGCTCGATACCGTGATTTCGCCAATACATGCGGTCGGTACTAACAACGGTAATGGATACTCCTTCACCTCGCGCACCAATGCGAGCGGATCGCAGCACAACACAGAGTCTAAGCAGGTGATAGGAGGCGTTAGGCTTGCGTCAAGATACATTGCCGGGTCGCGCACATTCAGGCTTGATGCAAACAAGCCTTCGCGCATGAGCAGCTTCCAAATATCAAGTCCACCGATTTCCGCCGATTTCATTGTGAGTAACGTTAGTCCTTTGATGGTTGGGTCCAAGCGGATATTCGATACTTCTACAGATCTTTCCGTGCCGTTTATCGCTCCGATATGAAGGATTCCCAAAGCAGTAGAGAGGTTGCTCTCTCCCTGAATACCGAAGCGCGCGCGTGTGCTGAAAAATTTCGAGACATTGGTGAACGGGGTCGTACTATCAATTTTGAATTGATCGAGCGACATCCGGATTCGTTTCAGCGCGCTGACGCTTCCGCTCTGCGGAAGCAACGCATAGACTTCAGCGTTCGATATTTCGACCTCATCGACGGAAACATTTGGCAATAACGTTGGAAGCGGAATAAAATCGGATGCCGCAAGATGCAGCGATGGACGCGGGCTTATATCGGCAACATCCTGCAAAAATAATTGGGGAGCAATGATGGTAACGCTTCGTCCGTGAAGCCCATGTCCCGAAAGCGCGCTATACCAATCGAGGCCGCCAAACTCGATACGATCGATCGCAACGCGACGGACTTCTTCAATAGGTTTTATGCTCTCGATCGAAGCTACCGTCATCGAAGAATCAATGAGATCGCCATCTACGGCTGCGACATGTATATCGGTTACGCCAAGCGAGTCGACATGCGAAATTTCTTCGGCATGGAAGGTCGCGCTTTTGCAAAAGAAGGTTGAGGCTTGGTGCTCGATTGCTGTTTCATCGAGATAAAAATCATGAAATTCGATGGAAGCTTTTTTAACTAACACGCCATTAGTAGTCGGAGCCAAACCGTCTTTTCTCTGCATCGGCATCCCGGCATTCTGCGAAGGAGTTTTTTCCGAGAGATAGACTTCCGCGTTTTCGACCTTAATAATTTTCGACGATACTGCCGGAAGAAATCCCGGCAGCACTTTGGTATTCTTTTCAAATTTCGGGAGCGATCCGGGCCGCAAATAGATCTTTGGCGAACGGATGCTGATCGTGCCGGCATAGAGGCCTCGTTCCATGACTAATCTCCAATACTCCAGCCCGGAGATCATCACCGTATCGGTGGTCAGACGGTCTAATGGCGTTTCCACTCCGAAATTTTGCGAGGAGCTATCGGAGGAGCCTGCACTTGTTTTTCCGTTATCGACGATTCGCACTCCGGTAAGGATCAGGCTGTCTTTGTTTTTCGAGAGTGTGATGCTCTTCATTTCGAGCGAATACCGCTGCCCAAGCCGGTCGGTTATTAATCGCTTGAGCTTTGGCTCGACGACATAATGAATGATGGTATTCGGAAAGGAATTCAGCAATATCCCTCCGGCGAGGGCAACGAAGATTAGCAACCCCAGGGCCATATAGAGAATCTTCCTCGTTCGCGAGCGAGGCGTTTTCTTCTTGACGGTCGTAGCAATGGTTTCTTTCATCGCCGGATATGAATGAACCTCATGCCTTAAGGCGTTGAGGTTTTTTATTGACGGTAAAAAATTAACATCTAAGGTGCAGGATATATTCCAGAGGTGCGAGAGTCATCTCGCATAGTAAATCCTAATTAACAACTCTTACTTTCCTGCCGCATGACACCCCATGGACCGAGAGGCAAATAGCCATCCCCTTGAGAACTTCGTGATAATAACGGATGCCTGGCATTTTCATAGCAGTCACCAAGCTGAACCGCTTAGCTCAACGGAACATTGAACTGGCCGTTTGACACAATAACGGTGTCACCATAAGGCTCACCAATGGCTCTAAAGTTAAACGTCCCCTGGACGTTCGTGTTCGTAAGGACCGTGATCGTGATTGAACCCGTGACGTTATCGCTGTATGATGATGTGTCCGTATTATACGATACTTGGACAATATTGCCGCTCGTCTGGTCGTTCTGTACAAGCGCGTATGTGCCCGGGCCCGTGATCGTTGGACTGACGCCGAAGGGAATCTGCTGGAACGGCGTGTTGACCCAACCCTCAAACTGAAGATTGCTCAATGGACCGGCGTACCGAACGCCGCCGACCCCATCGCTTTTCCAGGCCTTGCCGTTAATGGTCGCCGTCATCGTGCTGGCGGCGAAGGTACTACTCGAATTATTCGAACTCGTGCTATCGCTCTTGCATCCATAGAGCATAGCAGAAACGAATAAAAGAACAATCGAGAACTGAAAAACGGGTTTCATCATGGGTTATTTAGATTGGTTAAGGACGAAAAAATTGCGACCGGGTAAACCCGATCTTCGGTGATTTGATTCGTTCAATTTAGTTATTCTAAATTCTTATCCTTTTGCTAATGCCTCTGCGCCGCCGACAATTTCCAAAATCTCTTTCGTGATCGCGGCTTGCCGCGCTTTGTTGAAGGAAAGCTGAAGCGCCGAGGCAAGGTCTCGCGCATTGCGTGTGGCGGAATCCATGGCGGTCATGCGGGCGCCTTGCTCGGCGGCGTTGGATTCGAGCACCGCGCGCCAAAGCATCGTTTCGAGATGGCGCGGCACGAGGACATTCAGAATAGAAATCGGGTCCGGCTCGTAAATATAATCGCGTTCCGCTCCGCGGCCTTCGACGAAACCCGACGGATCGAGCACGGGCAATAGCCGCTCGGCGGCGGGCTTCTGCGAAACGACGGAGCGAAATTCGTTGAAGATAATTTCTACGCGGTCCGCCTCGCCGCGATTAAAAAGACTCGTAACAAAAAGCGTGATCGTACGGGCGGTGTCGAACTCGAGCTTCGAAAAAATGCCAGGATATTTTCCGGCAACCGTGTATCCGCGTTTTGTAAAATAATCGGTAGCTTTACGGCCAATAGGAACCACGGAAAGTCGTCCGGAATCTTTGTGTTGCGCGAATTGATCCCGAATCCGCGCCTCGGTAAATTTCAGCAGATTGGAATTGAACGCGCCGGCAAGCCCGCGATCGCTCGTTACGACGATGAGGATGATGCGCTCTTTTTCGTCGCGAGGGCGGCCAATGAGGAGCGGGGAACTCGCGGATTCGCGCGAGGCGGATTGCAGCAAGTCTTTCAGCAGTCCTTCGAGCGCGCGCGCGTAAGGCCGCGCGGCATTGATGGAGTCCTGAGCGCGCCGCAGCTTTGCGGCGGCGACCATTTTCATCGCCTGCGTAATTTTAGCGGTCGAACGGACGCCTGCTATGCGGCGCTTTATTTCACGTAACGTTGCCATCTCTCGTAACTATATGCTATCTAAACGATTCAATATAATTCTGCATCGTCGCCGGAAGATCGCTCGGCAGACCCTCCGAAGGCTCGCCGGGTAGGTTCGAATAAACTTCCCTGTAATCTCCGTGCCCTTCGTAGGTGCCTCTGGCCACACTGTATTGCGATGATACAAAGAGGAATAATGCCATCTGGTGCCCATGCACGCGATTCTCGTCGATCCATAATTCGTACTTTCGGTCCGCCCCATAGACCACCGAATTCGCTGTCTCCACATGGTCTGGCTGGCCGTAGAGGACCATGACGCGGCCCCGGTCTGTCGTGACGCCCATCTTCCTCGGCGTTCCATATTTTTCATTTGCGATGCGAACGCGCCGCATGTATTCCTCTCGCGCATCGTTTTGCGGAGAGCCGGTCACGTTGCGCGCCTGCCAGAAGCGGTCGAGCCACCGATCGGTCTCTTCGCTGGAGGTCGCTTTATCGAGTGCATCCATTTCCGCCGAAGTCGCAATATATCGCAACTCTGCACGGAGCGAATCTTTCGGTGTCGGCTCCAACGATTCTTCCCGGAGCAGGTTCATTACGAAACCGATCTCGATTCCGGCCCAGCCCTCGAACGCATCCCCTCCAAAAGGAAAAGAGCGGATTTCACCTGCTATGCGACATTCGAACGGTCCTGTCCGGGCCGCGATCGCTATGCGAAGACCGGTCGAGAATGCATTAGTATCCGAGCCGTTGTCGATGAAAAGCAACGCGGCATCCGCGAAGAATCCCGAGGCGCCGTCTTCCGATTCCGTGATTGGGAATCGGACCCCGAGCGTGATCGCTTTCGTCGATGGGTTCGAAAACCCCCAGTGAAACCCCGCCGTAAGATCGAGCTCGCTCGTTTGTGCAAAGAAATCGGCATTCGCCGTGGGCTGAAATGCGGTCATTATCCCATTGTTGTAAGTTCCCGCGCCGCCGGTGAGCGCCAGATCGATCGAGCGGCGCGGACGGCTTGCGAAAACGACCGTGCCCGTAGGCTGAAACGCGGTTTGCTGGATCGAATCCGGTTTCGATGTTGGCCGTTCCTTCGTAGTATCCGATGGTTGCGAACACGCTGGCTGGATTGCCACGATCTCACACCAAAAAATGATTTGACAAAGAACAAATGCTGTTTTCAAGACTGGCCTTTTTAACATCAACAAAGCGGGATGTGGAATTACCTAAAGCCAGTGAACACGCGAGCGTGCCAAAGGTAGCCAGCCTCACCCCCAACCCCTCTCCCTGCTGGGCGAGGGGCTATTTAAAGGTTGTCGCGTAATCGCCTATTGCCTTTTTCAGTTGCTCGGTGATTTCCGGCGTCAATTCCTTTTTGTCGGCAATGGCGGCCAAAATTTCGGGGTGACGCAGCCGCATGGCTTCGAGCATCCCAAGCTCGAAACGCCGCACATGCTCGATGGGAATGGCATCGATATAGCCATTCGTGCCTGCAAAAATCGAAACCACTTGTTCTTCCACCGGCATCGGCTGATATTGCCCTTGCTTCAAGAGCTCGACGAGCCGCTGGCCGCGCCGAATGAGCTGCTGAGTAGATTTATCGAGGTCGCTGCCGAACTTTGCAAAGGCTTCGAGTTCGCGGTATTGCGCGAGATCGAGCCGCAAGGTTCCGGCAATTTTTTTCATCGCTTTGATCTGCGCATTGCCGCCCACGCGCGAAACGGAAATGCCGACATTGATTGCGGGCCGAACGCCGGCGTTAAAAAGATTTGGTTCGAGGTAAATCTGCCCATCCGTAATCGAAATGACATTCGTGGGGATGTATGCAGAGACATCGCCCGCCTGCGTTTCGATGATGGGCAGCGCCGTGAGCGACCCGCCGCCCAGTGCATCCGAAAGCTTCGATGAGCGTTCGAGAAGGCGTGAGTGGAGATAAAAAACATCGCCGGGATAGGCCTCGCGTCCTGGTGGACGGCGGAGTAAGAGGGAAACTTCGCGGTATGCTGCGGCCTGCTTCGAAAGATCGTCATAAACGACGAGCGCATGGCGACCCGTATCGCGGAAATGCTCGCCGAGCGTTGCACCGGAATAGGGCGCGATAAATTGGAGCGGAGCGGGATCGGATGCGGTTGCGGCGATGATCGTCGTGAAGGCCATCGCGGATTGCTCTTCGAGTTTCGCGCGGACGGCCGCGACGGTCGATGCCTTTTGTCCGATCGCAACATAAATGCAATAGACGGGCTGTACCCCGCGCGCCGCAGCTTCGGGCGAATGCGTGTAACGCTGGTTGATGATCGTATCGATGGCAACGGCGGTCTTTCCGGTTTGCCGGTCGCCGATGATTAGCTCGCGCTGTCCGCGCCCAATCGGGATCATGCCGTCGATGGCTTTGATGCCCGTCTGGAGCGGCTCTTTCACGGGCTGGCGCTGGATCACACCGAGCGCTTTGCGCTCGATGGGCATATATTTATCGCTCTTAATTTCCGGACCGCCATCGATCGGAATGCCGAGCGGATTAATCACGCGCCCAAGCATTGCATCCGTGACGGGCATCGAGGCGATGCGGCCTGTGCGGCGAACGGTGTCGCCTTCCTTGACGAGTGTCTCGTCGCCAAAGAGCACGGCGCCGACGTTATCCTCTTCGAGGTTCAGCGCCATGCCGAAGACGCCATTCGGGAATTCGAGCAGCTCGCTGGCCATAACTTTTGTCAGGCCATACACGCGCGCAACGCCGTCACCGACCATGAGGACGGTGCCCACTTCATAAATATCGACTTCTTTTTCGAATCCCGAAAGCTGCTGGCGAAGAATCGCGCTGACTTCATCCGGTCGTACTGCTGACATAAGGGAAATGATGAATGATGAATTATGAATGATGAAAAGAGATGTTCGATTACCCTTCTTGCATCATTGATTTACTTTTAAAGTCTTACTTTTTTTCTTGCTTGGTTTTTTCGTTGGTCCCGCTCCAAACCGGTATTTAATGCTTCGTTTCGGGTCACCACGATCGAGTGCAGCAAGATCGGAGGTGACAACGAACGTTCCATTTTGCTGAGGAGTAATGCCTCGAAAAATAACTTTGACAATACCAACGCCTTTCACAAAATATTTGGACATCTCCCCGAATTCGGCGGGCGTTTGGACGACTAACGACTTCGAAAAATCTCCGATCGGCGTCGAGACAGGCTCCTCCGTCGCGAGGACCGTCGTTCGCGTAGTGTCATCGGTCACATCTTTCCACGAGGCGCCGCTATCGAGCTGGTTGACGAGTAAATAATGATTCAACTCGCTCGTGATCGAGTGGTTAAAGACGGTCATGACTACGGAATCGTCCAAATAATACTCTACTTTCTGAATTTTTGCCGAATCTTCCTGACCGGCGTGGTAGGGCATTGACGATTCGCAGTCTAAAACGGGCAAGCCTTGCAGCGTGTAATTCGAATCGGAGACCACGCGCTCGAAGCTGAACGTCGTATCGCATTTTAATACCTTATTATTGAGGTCCAGCACTTGTGAAATCGTCCGCAGCGTCCATTTCGCGCCGACGTTCGCCGGAAAAAAATAAAAGCCGACGGAATTCGAATCGAGATTGCACGTGGGATGAAATCTGCTTCTGGGAACCGTGCTAAGGTGAATGCCCGATTCTTTCGGTGTGGGAGTCAAGGGCTGTGCCAGAAGCGAACTTGGAATGAGCAGCGCCGTGGCTACCATCGAGACCGTCCGTATCATCTTCTGATTTTCAATGAACAAGGTTCTCTTAATTTAAAACAGGCTTAATTCAAAACAGGCGTGCCAGTTTGCGAAAACTGCACGCGCAAAAGTTCGAGCTGATGCTTTAAGCTTGCATCGATCATCTCATCACCCACGCGCGCGACGAATCCGCCACGAAGCAAAGCGTCTGTATTAAAATCCGCGCGGACTTGCTTCCCGGTCATGCGTTCAAGTTTTGCGATGAGTTGCTGCCGCTCTTGCTCGGTAAGTCCCACCGCACTTGCGATGCGCGCATGAAGGATATTGCGTTTCACATCGAGCATTTGAAGAAATTCTTCGGCGGTTGCAAGCAGATATTCCGCGCGGCCCTTGCGAACGAGGAGCGCGATGAATTTCATGGTCAGATCGCCGAACCGCTTGCCAAAAATCTCGGTCAGGAGATTCAGTTTCTGGTCCGGGGTGATGACCGGGCTCATCAGGACGAGCTTTAGCTCGCGCGAGTCATGCACGGTTTGCTCGATGTCACGCAGATCCTCCGCGATTCGGTCGAGCGCTTGTAGCTCTTCGCCCAAATCCATCAAGGCAATTGCGTAGCGCGCAGCGACTCTTCGGTTCATTGCATTCTCCTATGCTGCAGCGGTTGTGGATAAATCCGCGATCATTTTATCCACGACTTTGCGGTGCCGCTCCTCGTTCATATTCTCATCGAGAAGTTTGGATGTTGCCATAATGGCAAGATCGGATACCTCGGTTCGAAGCTGTCGGAGCGCGCGCTGCGTATCGTGCTCGATTTCGGCGCGGGCCTGCGCGAGCAAACGCCCAGCTTCTTCTTTCGCTTTTTCGACTAAATCGCGCCGCATTTGTTCGGCATACAAGCGGCCCTCGCGAAGCGCCTTCTGGACTTCTTCTTCCGCTTTGGCGCGTTCTTGCTTGTTTTCGGCGATAAGCCGTTCGGCGTCCGTGCGAGCTTGCTCGGCACGCGAAAGCGAATCGGCAATAGCATTCTCTCGCGTTTTAAGAGACGCGAGCAAGGGCTTCCATGCTGTCTTCCCTAAAATAAAGAGAAGCAGCAGAAAGATAATGAACGTCCAGATCGTCAGACCGGGATTGATGGAGAGCATTTTTTTCGGTGTAGCCCGGGCTTTAGCCCGGAGCTGCGGGCTAAAGCCCGCGCTACACTACTTGGTGGCTAAAATAATGCAAATAACGAGCGCGAAGAGCGCAATACCTTCGATGAGCGCCGCGCCGATGAACATCGTCGTCCGAAGGCTGCCGGCCATCTCGGGCTGACGCGCCAACGACTCGATGGTGGATGAAACGAGATGGCCGATGCCCTGTCCCGCGCCGAGTACCGCGATACCCGCTCCGATACCCGCCCCTAAAGCTGCTAATCCTGATGGATTCATAAGTTAGATTGTCTTTCCTGTTTTATTGTGAATGTTACTATTGAAACTGAAACAAATTTTCGAAATACTTCGCTCCCTGGAAACCTTCGTTAAACCATGTGGGCCGTCGCGATGAGACGGTCCCCGCTCGGGGCATGTGGAAGATCGTTGTCCTGCACATGCTCCTCATGCTCCGTGTGTGCCATCATGCCAATAAAGACCGCCGAAAGCATTGTAAAAATATACGCCTGTAGGGTCGCGACGAAAATCTCCAGCAAAAACACGAAGAGCGAGAACGGAACAGTCACGAGTGCGCCAACCACGACAGAGTGGAAGAGGAACGCAAGCCCGATGAGCGAGACGATGACGATATGTCCCGCCGTCATATTCGCAAATAGTCGTATCGCGAGTGCGAATGGCTTGGTGAAGAGTCCCATGATCTCGATCGGCACCATGATAAGGAGCAGAAAACCCTTCATTACAGGTGAAAGCTCCATGTCTAAAAGACCTGCGGTAAAGTGCTTGAAGTACGATTTCACGCCCATGGCGCGAAACCCGATGAATTGCGTGATCACAAAGGTGCATAGCGCAAGCGCCGCCGTGACTTCAATGGAACTTGTTGCCGTATGTGCCCAAGGCAAGAGGCCGGTAAGGTTTACCACCATGATAAAGAAGAAGGCGGTCAGAAAATAGGGGAGTAGTTGCTCGCTGTAAGGCTCTGAAAGATTCTCCGCAACAATATCGTCGCGGACAAAGACGATCAGTATCTCGACTAAATTTCGAATGCCAGTTGGGACAAGCGATTTCTTTGCCTTTGCCGCCGCAACGCGGAGGACGATAAAAAGCATGACCGCCGCAAAAAAGAGAAAAAATAAATTCGACGTAATCGAGAGATCGAGGCCAATCGGCTTACCGTCTTTGCGCAATACACCACCTTTTTCGGCGAGCGGGGAAGATTCCTTAGTATTATCGACCGTGTATAAGCTGCTTTGCAGCACTGCCCGCTGAGATGGGAAGGCGTGAAAGCTCCCCTGATCCCAAAAGAGATAAGGCAGAGGGATTTGGCCGAAGGGCATGACATCGACCGAATGATGATTGCCGAGAAATCCGAACATTTCGTTGAAGATGTTCGGCTTTGCCGCCTCTACTGGAGCGGGACTTGCTGCCTGAGTGAGGGTATCCGTAGCCGCCATTACTGCCCGAGGAGCTTACCTTTATTGTGGATGTACGCGATCTCGATGATGAGATAGGAAAAATACGTTACGAGCAGCCCGACGATCATTCCGGGAAGGTTCATCTTGAGAATGATATGCCCCACGCAAAAAGCAATCAATAAGTTAAACATTCGGATGACCATGCTCATCGGAGCGACCATAACGAACATCGGACTCGGCTGATCGAACGCCCATTCCGTGACAAGAAAACTAATAAAACTCGTAATAATCGGCATCGACATCCCGAAATAGCAAGCCACCATAAAAGAGGTGCTTGCGAAGAAATACATAAGGATGGAGCCAATAATGAGTAATCCGCTCGTCAGGAGGAAATACCGCTGAAGAAAGTAACGGCTTGCTTCCTGGCTAAGAAGAAGATCGGCAGCATTTTTGTGAGCAGGCAACACGACAAGCACGCCCGCAGTGCGCGCCGTCGATGGGGAGGTTTGGTTAAGGCTCAATGCGTATATCTTTAGTGTTATTAATTACTGTTTGAATTCCAGTATGCAATATGTGTGCCTAATACGGCAAAAGCGTTAGTTTGTTACGTTTTCAAGCCCGAAGAATGTGCGCGGAAGGGTCGTTTTTAGCATTATCTCCCACGCTTGGACACCAAATGCTTTTTCCCTTGATTTCGTTTCAGGATTCTTGTAGTCGTGAACTTTTAGTCACGGTGTGTCCTACGCGCTTCGCGATCGTGAACTAAAGGTCACGGCTGCATTTACTCAATTTTTTCCTTTGTTCCGGGCGTTGCGGAACGAGCATCCTCCTTTTTCTGCACCCCAATAGCAATTACGATAAAATAGACGAGGCTCGCAATTGCGCCCAAAGAGGTCAGGATAGCCACCCATAGCGAGCCGGTCTTGAAATGATGGTCCAGCCAATAACCGGCTCCGAAAAAGACGAGGATCGTAAGGACAAGCTGGATTCCGAGCGTGAGATACGGCCCGGTTTCGCGCATGACTTGTTGCTGATCGGCCATTTCGCGCTGTGCGCGAGATTTTAGGTCTTCGGGCATTATGTTACATTCAACACATAGTTCAATAAATCGACATTTCCCGGATCGTGCCCCGCACGGCGGATGCCAGCGACGATCTGCGCCCGAGTATGTGTGCCATGATTGGCGGTATGCATCATCAGTTTCCAGAGCGGGTGTGATTCCTGCTTGCCGTTCATTCTGGTGAAATTCCGAATTTCTTTCAGCGAGTCATCCGTTAAGCCATGGACGAAGTGGACGGTCTGCTTATCCACGATGGACCAGCGTTTTTTCGCATCATCGAGGGTGGCAAGCTTCTCGGTCGTCATAATTTTGACGGCGTCTTTTAATTCCAGTGTTTTCTCGAACCATCCAAGCCAGCCTTGTTGCACCAAGATGAGATGCGAGAGCGTCTCTCCGATCGAGCCATTGCCGCTGCAACCCGACGCATTGTAGTCTTCGGACGAAAGTTGCTCGCATGAGACAAGCACTTTCTCCGTCGCCCAAGAATTGTAGGAATAGTAAGTTTTGATGAGTTCGAGCATAAATGTATAACGGTGTAGCGCGAACTTTAGTCCACAGCTTTGAGGAACCCTCCGAAAAATCTCTTGGCTAACGCAACTTTCTCACCTGCAATCGGGATTCTAATAGGGAGTTCCAAAAACCGATTCGCCCATGGCAGAGATTTCATCGAAAACCTTATCTGTTAGCGCCGTATCCGGCGGAGCGTCCATGAATGGCGCGGCCTCGCGCAATACGTCCGCGATCATCGCCGGCGTCAACGACGCGATTGAATTCGTGCAGGAGCGCGTCGTCAATCGCGAGGAGGTCGTCGAGCAAATTTTTCTCGCCATGCTGACGGGCGAGCATGTCCTGCTCGAAAGCCGAACGGGCGTTGGCAAAACGCTGCTCGCCGAGCAGGTCTTCCGCATGTTCGAAGGTGCGCGGATTTTCAAAGTACAGGCGAGCAAGGAGCAGCAGCCGGATACGTATTTCGGCGGGCTGCTTTTGGATGAATTGAAGCAAGGCCGATTGATTCACAATACCGATGGTTCGCTCGTCGAAAGCGAATTCGGGTTTATTGACGAAATTTTCGATGCCAATGATTATACCCTCCGCGCGCTGCTTTCGCTCTTGAATGAGCGCGAACTTATTCGCGGCGTGCAGCGCGTGCATTCGAACGTCCATACGGTTATCGCGGCTACGAATTACCTTCGGCTTTCCGAGATCACGGAAGCATTGCTCGACCGCTTCCTTTTCAAGGCGCTTATTCATCCCGATAAGGACGCTTTTTTCCAATACAAAATCTCGCAGCAATATCTGAAAAATCTTGGCAATGCCATCGAGCCGCCGAAGAAAATTCGCTATGACGATCTTGCATACGCCGCGCATATCGTGCGCGGTGAAGTTCCCGAATACCACGTTCAGGTGACGCCCGATCTCGTTTATTTTATGAATCTCGTCGTGCGGCATTACGAAGTTCAGCGCAATCGCCTACTTCACGAGCGTCCGCACGAAGCGCATTTGCGAACGAAAGATTTTTATATTTCGCCACGCACGCAAGCAAAATCGCTCGACGTGCTTCGCGCTATCGCGTTTCTGCATGGCCGCGTCTATGCGGAAAAAGGGGATATTCCAAAGCTCCATTTGCTGCTCTGCACCGCAGGAATCCCTGAAGAGAAGACGCTTTTTCAACGATCGTACGACACGCTGCTCCAACTCTATCAGGTTTCTGGCGCCTTCGATCAATTGGCGGGCTTGCTTACGCTCGATGATGTGCTTTCTCGTTTGCGGCACGATCCCACTCTCATGTCGAAGCCGCTTACGGAGCTGGAAGGAGTTCCCACGAAACGTTCTATCGTCGCGTGGGCGAAAGAGACGCTCGGCGTCGCCGATCCCAGCGCCGCGCACAAACGCCGTTTGGCGGAAGGTTTTTTGCAGAGCATTCATCCTTCCACCGAGGATTTGAAAACGCTGAAGGCGCATTTGGAGCAAGAGATCAAGACTGTCTTCGCCGGCCACGTGGAGCATTTTTAGAATCCTCTCTGGACAATATATGCGGGCACGTTCCGTCAGGAAATCATGACCGTACCTAAAAATGCCATCGCCGAATCCCGCGAGCGACGCCGTGACCGTCGGCGCTCGTTTCTTACCTTTTTTTCGGTCGCGTTCGCAATTTATACGGCGATCAATGCGTATATTTTTATTCGGTTGAATGATGGCGTGCCGCAAGTCTCTTGGCTGCATCCGTTGCTGCTTCCAATCTTTCTTTTTATTGCGCTCAGTTATATTGCAGGTCAGTATCTTGAGCATAAATCCAGCACCATCGTTAGTGAAATACTCACCTGGATCGGCGCCTTCTGGCTGGGCGCGATGACCTGGTTTTTTCCGGCATTTATTCTTATCGATTTTGTAAAGCTAATTCTAGGCTTTGTTTCCGTTGGTTTTCTCCAAGGAACCAAAACGACAGAAACGACCGAAATTTTGGTCGTTGTGGTCATTTTTGTCTTTTTAGTTGTTGGCTTTGTTAACGCACGAAAAATTCGCATAAAACCTCTGACAATAAAAATTGAAAAACCATGCCAGCCGTTGCGCATTGCCGCCATTTCCGATATGCACATGGGCACGCTCATCGGGCGAAGGATGGTGCGGCAAATGGTTCGTAAGATTAATTCTATAAAGCCCGATCTTGTGCTGATGATCGGCGATCAGGTCGATGGGAACCCGCATCCCGTGGTGCAGCTCGATTTGGGAAGCGAGCTAAAAAAGATCGAGAGTGAATATGGCGTTTTTGCCATCACCGGCAATCACGAATATATCGGCAATGCCGAAATAAGCTGCGCGTATTTGGAAGCTCACGGGGTAAAAATGATTCGCGATTCTGTCGTTGAAGTCGCGGGAATTTATCTCGTAGGCCGCGAAGACCGCGCCGCAAAGCAATTCGCGCACATGGAACGAAAATCGCTGGAAGAACTTGTTGCTCCGCTCGATAAATCGAAACCGATTATTTTGCTCGATCACACCCCGTTTCATCTTGAAGAAGCCGAGCAAAACGGCATCGATCTCCAGCTTTCCGGCCACACCCATCACGCGCAAATCTGGCCGTGGAATTATATTACGCAAAAAGTGTATGAAGTAAGCTGGGGATATAAAAAGAAAGGCAAAACGCATGTTTACGTCTCCTGCGGTTCGGGAACCTGGGGGCCACCGATACGCATTGGGAATATGCCGGAAATTATGGATATTCAAGTTGACTTTCACGCCTCTTAGCTCGATCCACAATTCGTAATTTGTCATTCGTAATTCGTAATTAATTTGTCCACCGAGCGCGCATTTTTTCCGGTCATGGAAGAGTTCGGCTTCTTCTCGCACATTTACGAGAAGCTGCCGCAGGATTTCACGGCCGTCTTCGAAATCGCCCGCATCCTGGAAGACGAGACGAACCAGCTTTCGCAAAAGCTCGCCCAGCTTATGATGCTGCCCACGATGCAGGGGCAGAACCCTCCATTGCCGGAACCGGAAGACCAGCACCGATACCAGCCTGCCGGCGACCGCTACGCTGCCGACCTGATTACGAGCTATCACGATGTTTCGCGGGTTTATTCCAATCAATTTTTGCTTCCGGAGGAAATTTTTCTCGAACGTCTCGTGCTCCGCGAGCTGTGGATGCCGGTCGTGAAGAGCGGCGTGATTCTGCCGGTTGACGATACCGCGCAAGGCTTTTCTTTCGACACGCGCAAGCAAAAAGTCTATGTGCTCTTCGATACGTCGCGCTCGATGCAACTGCACCATCGTATCCATCTTGCAAAAGCGATTCTTTATATTTTCCTGAAACGCAATAAATCGGAGCTTGGCCATATCAGCGTTCGAACGTTCGACGATCACGTCGGGGAACTTCATACCGCTGTCGATCAGGCGAGCTACGAAGCGCTGATGCGCTTTGTGCTTCGCATCACGCATCTGGGCGAGGGAACTGTTCTCCAAAAAGCGCTCCTCCAGGCGCTCCACGATATTCAGGAGATGGAGCATCTCGCGGGCGCGGAAATCCTTGTCATCACCGATGGCGCGATGCAGCTCGATGAAGAACTCATTCGTTCGAAAATGGACGAGCATATTCTGATTCATTCCGTCAAGATCGGTCATGTGGAAGCTATTGCGAGCGAAGCTCAAATTGCAGATATGATCGCGCTAGGTCAAATCCATGATCGAACACTGCTTGATTTACTGGCGCAAAAAGTCGATATCGAGCGCCAACTTCGCGTCACCGAGGGCGCCGTTCGCCGGCAGTCGCTCGAACACATGCTTGCCGGCGTGCGCACGCAAATTGCCCAGCGAAAAATCCCATTCGGCCATGTACTCGAGCAGCTTTCTTCCGTCTTTATCAATCTCGACGATTTGAGCGAGATCGAGCGGTTCCGCGCCGATCCGGAAACCATCGCCGATCTCGAAGCGCTTGCCCGCGCGCTCGAAGAAGAAGCAAAAGAATTTCTTACGCCGGAACTCACGAAAAAACTCGCCGTGCTACATGACCACATCCAATTTCTCGAACGGTTCGAAAGCGATGAAACCCTCCGCGCGCGGCTGAAAGCCATCGACGAGCACTTGCGCGGCCTGCTCGGACAGTTTCTCGGTACGCCCGAAACGGATGCTTCCGGCACGCCGGTAACCGCGCATCCCGCGCAGCTTCCTATGTCCGAGGACGACGCCCGCGACCTGAAATTTCTGCTCGAAGCAAGTCTATCCATTTCGCAAAGCTGGGCCTTCCTTATACGGTGGCTCTGGCAGCGCGCCAAAGCGGCCGGAAGAAGAATTCGCCTGTGATAAATGGCAATTATCGTGTGCGGGGGGGAGTTCAGAGTTCATGAACTGTGGCGTTTCTGAGCCGCTTTCGCCAATTGTGTGTCCAGAATTCATAATAAAACTTCTATATGAAAACTATCCGCCAAATTGTCAATGAACTCGTACCCTCCATTTTTTGCCTTCCCGAGACAGGGTGCCTATCAAAGCATCTCCTAACTTACGAAATAAAAATGCCGAAGTCAAGTGATTCCCGAAAATAATCGAAAATTTTATCCCGCGTAGGTCGGCGCTTCCAGCCCGACTGCCCCGCTATGGGACGACCCGTTTGTAGAATCGTGTGTAGGTCCGAGCTCCAGCTCGGGCCTAGTGGCCGCACCGAAGCAGGAGCTTCGGGCTACACGGCGAGCAATAAATCCCGGTTCAGATTTTCTGGCACGCTTAATGACCCATAACTCATCATGTAGCAATAAGGAGACAATCAATATGAAGACGATCATACTCGGCATCATTCTTTTTCTGACGCCGCTCGCAGCGATGGCGCAGGTACACGTTCGCGGACATTACAATCGCCGCACGGGTACTTACGTTGCGCCGCACTATCGCAGCGTGCCCGATCACTCCCGCCTCAATAATTGGAGCACGAGAGGGAATTACAATCCGTTTACGGGGAAACGGGGAAGTACGGACCCGATTAGGAGTTATCGGAGGAGCAATTAAGGTAAAATAGGACACCCAAACACCAAAATTTTGCAACTTATGAGGACAATCACTTTTTTATCTCTGGTTATTTTTATTTTCGGAGGGTGCAATAATAAAAATACGACTCCGAAAACAGAGTCAGGTGCTTTGAGATCCGCTCCATTATCTATAAGGGAAGGATTTCTAGGATTGCGCTGGGGTGACATGCCTTCCGACGAATTGCAGGAAATGACTGAGCGTGATGCTGTGTACGATTCGGCAGAATCTGATCCGGGTTCATCCCATTACACGGGTGGAGTCTACCTGGGAAATCAAGTCAGCGACTGGTTCCTATACCATCACGTTTCGCCGACTCGGTTTTATCGTGTGCTTATCATATTTGAAAAAGATACTCCTCTTTCTGACGAATTTTTGAAAACAGAAAAAAAATTGGCTTCGTTCTTGGGTCCTCCCGAGCAATACGTGTTTAAGTCTAAAAAATTGGCTTCTAATGACGCCGAAGAAGAGTCCCGTGAGTTTGCACGCGGAAAAAATACGGCTTTAGCACAGTGGATGATACCTAGAGCCGAGGATTCAGTGCAGGTAATGCTCAAAGTCGATGGGGTAAAAAACCCCTACCTTATTTTGGTAATGGGTCCAATTAGCGTTCATAAATTTACTAATGATTCACTCACTCATCAAGATTCACTTGACTTCAAGCCATGAATAATTAAGATTTTTCGATTCGAGATCGCCAGCCTAACAGGGCAAGAAATAAAAGGAGTGTAGCACAAAACAGTTGAAAAAATGCAGTTCCAACATCGGCGCTATTCGAAAGAAAAGCCAATGCTCCAAGGAAGTAGGCTGCTGCAATCCATATCAATTGGCGGTGCCATCTTCGAAGTGGAGAAATAGATGCCTCATCGTCCTTGCTCTCTTTTAACACTTTGCTCTCGATTGAACCTTGCTTTGTATAGAGCGCAAGTATTGCGATTCCAGCGAGGAGAAGGATGAATGTCCATTCTACCAAAAGTTGAGTTGTGTCTATCCTAAATTCCGCAATGCTTTTGCCAGTGTAATGAGCTTGCTTTGGCGGAAATAAAGCAGAAATCACGACAAGGCCAAAGCTTAACCAGAGGACTAATCGTTGCCTTTTATTCACGTAGTTGTTCTTATTCAGCGACTAAACGGATACCTTTACGGAATAGGTTTAAGCACGATGGATGCGGTATAACTTCAACATTCCCGAACTCGGGATGCTTAATAGCCAATAGTCCGACAGCTTCCTCAATTCCCTCTGCATCTATCTCGAGATCGAAGGCTTCGCCATGCAAACTTTTTTTAGCTTTAAATTTATAGGTTCCCAGTCCAAAATATGGAATCTGTCCACCTTTGAGCATCCATTGGTACTCAATCTTTGCTGCAAACTCTCGCTTGTCATTCATGTAAACCCTCAAGATTTGGAATCTACAAGGCTTTTCGGCACAGTCATATGGTAATTCAACGATATAGTGGGAAATTCCCAATGCTCCTCCATACATTTTAGACTCGGGCACGTGAGCGTCATGGTATCCACGCGAAAATGCCATCACATTAATGTCGGAAGAATCAACGCCCTTGAGGATTGCGTGGTTTGAGATGCCGTTTTCCTTATCTGATTGACCCTCGGTAAAACCCTGATTATAGAGGCGGTCAAGGTCAATTTTTTTCGAGGCTGATGAATGACCATTAAAGTCGTTCGGAAATTCTGATTCCTGGTTGTTCATTGTATTTTGAAATTGAATAATAAATAACAAGGAGGGGTGAGTATTGGTTTGTCTTTTTTTGCTTCTTAAGCACAGCGTGGATACAACACGACGTATTAAAACAGCACGGCGTTTCGCAGAAACTCTGACTGCGAAACGCCATGCCGTGAACCGCTTCTCGATAATAATAACTATCGCTCTCATCGAGCCGCGATAGCTGCGGCCTTCTCGTTGCGGGCGTAAGCTGTTTCATACGCTCGCTCGAAGATAACAGTATATGGGCTCCTGTGTTTTTTGGCCGCGCACAATAGCCGGAAGTTATATAGTAACGTATCGGCGCGGGCCATATCGGCGGCAAAGACAGCGCGGAACTCCGCAATGCTCACTTGCCGGTCCTTTTGGCCGACGAGCGTTACCGTGAAGTTGTGATCTGTATTAACCTTCCCGCTGGAGAGTAGCTTGGACCATGCCCATTCATCCTGAAGAACGAAATTGGCCATGCCAAGCCGTTTGTTTTGATCCCATGTCGTCGGGTCATTCGGTGCGTATCTGAATTCGGCGCGAACGAGGCTATCTAAGTAATAGCTCTGTCGTTGGACGTGACGTTTTGCACCTGCGTCACCGCCCGCGCACACGAGGAGTGCGGTTAGAACGATGTAGGTTTTCATTTTGAGTTCCTTTCTTTGATGTGTAGCGTATATGCTCCACATGACACACTCACTGCACGAAGCGGGCCAACATTAAAACCACTTAACTCACCCGTCGCTGCTTAACCACGTCCCCCACGCGCTGGTGGCGGGCGCATTATGCTGCAACCCTTCGCGTTCGTTTAGCGGGCGCGCGGCGCGGTTTTGGGGTGTGAACAGGAACCGCTTCCAACCGAAGGCGAAAATGCCGTTTTTTGCCATGAATCTGTTCGACTAATCGGAACGCATCGGCAATCAGCCACGGGTTCCCGTCTTCAATGCAGGTATTGAGGTACGCAGCGGCCATTTCCGGGTCGGCGAGGTATTCTCGCATAAAATCTTCGTGTGATTTGAATGGCATGTTATTTTTTCCTTTTTTCTGTTTCTTCGATCTCGATAATTAACCGTTTCGCTAACGATATGATTCTCTCCTGATCGCTCTTATCGGAACCGGCAAGAATGAGGACAATCTCACTTCCCCGGCGGGTAAACAGTACTCGATATCCCGGCCCGTGCTCTACTTTGAGTTCCCATAGCTTATTTGCCAGCGTCTTTACTTTTCCAATGCCCACCGCGAGTTTTGCGACCTGTGCCTGAACTTTCGTGCTGGTCTGGTCATCAAGCGTATCGAGGAACTCCTTATAGTAGTCCTTTCCGTTCTTCGCGGTATAATATTGGAGTGAGAAGGTTCTGGAAGGGCTAATCATCTTATATAGCAACATCTTAGGCAAGCATTTTATCCCGCCCCGGTCGCGTAGCTTAATCCCACCAACCGCTCGTTGGCGGCTGGCGCTTTATGCCGCTCCTACCGGAGCTAAAAACCCATTGTGTACTTCATACCGAGGGTTAAAACCCACGGCTACAAAGATTGCACTCCTAACGGAGCGAAGATCGCCACGGCCCGATAGCGTTCGAAGTTACTTCGTGCGATGCTTCCCATATTTTGGAACGGGTTTTTCCTGCGATCAATATTATTAAAAGTTGGGGGAATTCCGTTTGGTTTTTGCTGTTCTTGTTCTTGCTCAACGTATTTTTTTGTTTGGGTACACCTAGTTTTATAATTTTCTGTTCTAACCATCTCAATGAAATTCATCGCGCAAATCAAGCCCCTGCAAGATACACTGGCGAAAGTCATCGCCGTTATTCCCACGAAGTCCACGCTGCCGCAGCTCGAAACGGTGCTCGTCGAGCTAAAAGGCGACACGCTCACCTTCACAGGCACCGATCTCGAAATTACCGTGAACGCCTCGATGGAAGTCAGCGGCGTGAAGGATGGCACGGCCAACATTCCTGCGAAGCTTTTTTATGAGATCGTCCGCGCGCTGGCCGAGGGCGAGCTGACCTTTACGCTCGACAAGACCACGCGGCGTGCTACGTTGCAAACGGCGCAGGGAAATTATCAACTTGCCGTCGATGAAACGGCGCAGCTTCCGAATGCTGCTGCGGACTTCAAGCCCGAAGGCTCGATTCCCGTCGATGCCGCAACGCTAAAGCGTCTTATTGCAAAAACCCTCTTTGCTGTTTCGACGGACGATCTTCGTCCAAGCATGATGGGCGTGCTCTTCCAATTTTCGCCCGATGGCACCCGCGCCGTTGCAACCGACGGTCACCGCCTCGTGCGATTCACGAATGCGACGCTCAAGACCGAAACCGAACTCGATATTATCGTGCCCGCCAAAGCGCTCGGATTAGTAGCGAAATCTTACGATGACGCCGACTCGATTACGCTCCGTTTCAGCCCGACCCACGTGGAGTTTCAGTCCGGCGCAACGACAATTCTTTCGAGGCTCATTGACGAGCGTTATCCGAATTATGAGGCCGTTATCCCGCGCGAAAACGATAAGATGCTCACCATTTCGAAGGACGCGATGCTCCGCTCGGTCAAGCGCGTTTCGATTTTTGCGAATGCCAATACGAAACAGCTTCGCTTTCAGCTTGCGAAGGATCAGATGTCCGTGCTTGCTGAAAACTACGACGCCGGCAACGAAGCGCGCGAGCAAATTCCCTGCGATTACTCCGACGATGAACTGACGATCGGCTTTAACGGACGCTTTATCGAAGATGCGCTTTCGCACCTCGACACCGAAGACATCACGCTGAAATTTTCGACGCCCACGCGCGCCGCTATCGTCGAACCCGTAAGCACGAACGAGGAAGATTTGCTGATGCTCGTCATGCCCGTGCGGCTGAATGGTTGATTTTTTTGGATTATGTGACTGATTCATTGTCATTCCCGCGAAAGCGGGAATCCAGTCCTTGCGGTGCGATAACTCTTTGCGGCAAATCCGAATCTGGATTCCCGCTTTCGCAAGAATGACATAAAGCCACATTTAAGATTCAAAACAATAGCGTGCGCGCTTCTTCCATTCACCTTCGCAACTTCCGCAATCATGCGGATACGTTCGTCCGCGATCTTGCGCCGAAAATAAACGTACTCGTTGGCCCGAACGGCGCAGGGAAAACTTCGATTCTCGAAGCGATTTCTCTCGCCACACTGACCAAAAGCTTTTCATCTCAATCGGATGCTGTGCTTATCCGTCAGGGCGACGTGTTGCTCGAAGTCGAAGCCCGGTCGGTCAGCGATCTTGGCGTCGGGCATCATGTATCGATCCAGATTGAGTCGGGACTGCGATTAAAAAAAACGATTGTTGCTAACAGTGAACGTATTCGAACTTATGCGGACTTAATTGGTCGCGCGCCGGTCGTGGTGCTTACGCCGGATGAAAAAATCATTACCGGGGGGCCGCCTTCGGAGCGGCGGCGATTTCTCAATATGGTTCTTTCGCAGGCGAGCCGCGCGTATCTCGAAGACGAACTCGAATACCGCCGCGCTCTGAAACAGCGCAATGCGATTCTTTCGGACGCGCGGCAAAAGCGGCAATCGCTTTCCGCTATTCAGCCACTTCTCGCACCGTGGACGGCACTCGTCCTCAAGCATGGTGCCAGCATCATGCGGCGGCGTGCGCGCTTCACGGAGGAATTCCGCCCACGGTTGCTCCATGCGTATCGAGTAATCTCACAGAGCCGCGAAGAACCATCGCTTGCATATTTGCCGATGGGGTTAGAGGCTTCTTCCGGAAATTTCGAGGCGCTGCTCGCGGAGCAGGCAGTAATCTGCAACATTGAGGAAGTGCGGAGGGGCACAACGTTGTTCGGGCCGCACCGGGATGAACTTATGTTTTTTATCAATCCCGGACAGGAAGCGCGGCTGTATGCCTCGCAAGGGCAGCATAAAACGCTGCTCGTTGCCATGAAGCTTGCCGAATTCGAATATCTAAAAGAGGCTGCTGGTGAAACGCCGATGCTCCTGCTCGATGATGTCTTCAGCGAACTCGACCGCGAGCGCGCTCGAACGATGTTAGAGCTTGCTATGTCTGGCGAACTCGGACAGACGTTTATTACTTCGACCGAACGCGAGCGATTTGAATCATTACTCGGACTGAGTTCCAACGATCATCGAATTCTTTCCATCGAACGCGGCTCTGTATGTTAGCGTTAGCCGAATGCACCCATGAATCAACCTCTGTCGCTCCAAAAAGTGATTTCCGAAGTCCTGAAAGAATTCGGTCTGGATAAAAAAGCACGCGACTATTCGGTGCTTACGGATTGGGCACGCATTGTCGGCGAAAAGATAGCGAGCGCGACCGTAGCAGAGAAGCTCGATAAAGGCATCCTGACCGTGCGCGTTAAAAATGCGGTCTGGCGCTATGAGCTAACGATGCAGAAAACTTCTATCATCGAAAAAATTGCCGCCGAGTATGGTCCCGGTCTGGTGCGGGACATTCAGTGGAAGACGTGAGATGAATCGCTCACGTTCTATTATTTAATACGTCATTGCGAGGAGTCCCGGAGGGACGACGAAGCAATCTCCGGACATTCAGCAGAATCTCAACGGATTGCTTCGTCGCTCCTTCGTCGCTCCTCGCAATGACGTGCTTGAAAAGACGAATTTCTTCAATGCACAAACACCACCGCGCGCGAAGCTTGCCGCTCGCCTAAGAAGGCGGTGACATAATACACGCCGTCCGGAAGTCCGAGCGACTTGGCGTCGAACTCGAACGATTCCGTTTGGCCCGCGCCGGTTTCTCGGAGATCGGACGTATAGACCGTCCGTCCGAGCGCGTCACGCACTTGAATTCCCAAAGCGCCCGCATCCGGCACGGTGAGTTGGACGAAGGCGCTCGATGAAAATGGATTCGGTTCGATAGACATCGTAGCGGCAAGCGCGGCATCCTCTTTTACGCCATTCGCTGGGAAGGCAACTTTGCCACTCAGCTGTTGTGCGATTGTGCTGGGCGTTTGGCCTTCAAAATAGACGGTGAGCACCGCATTCACCGAGCCAGCCGGTGCAACGGGCGTGAAAGTGACCGCTATTGGAAGCGTTCCGCCCGCGTTCAGTGTGGTCGGAAATATTTTTCCGGAAAGCGTGAACTGAGCCGCATTTGCTCCGGTGATGTTAGCGGAATCTATTGTGGTGGTGACCTGCGAGGTATCGATGGCAACGAATGTCAACCCCTGGCTTTTTCCTGTATCTACCGTACCAAAATTGCCGCCAAGACCCGTCTGCCACGCGATCCCCGGATAATTAATTGGTGCCGGAATCGTATAGGGCATCACGATCCACACGGGCTGCAGCTCTTGCGCGGAAGGATCGTTATAAATCATTTGCGCGGTGCCTGCGGAAAGATCGTACATCCAGATCGCGGACTTCGCCTTGCGATTGCCACAGTCATAAGGCGACTCATGTGTGACGAAAAGGATGGAATCCCCGCCGATGGAATTGACGGACACGTCGCCCGCATTGCCCGTCTGGCCACTTTCCGGTCCGACTTGCTCTGCATAAATTCCGTTGCAATTCGGACCGGCGAAAAAGTCCTCGTCCGAGGGGATGGTAGTCGTTCTCTGTATTGTATAGTTTGCGGATGAAAGACTGAAGTCTGAACTGAAATCGGGGACATCGTAAAGAGCGATGGAATTGTCAGGAGATGGAGTCAAACCGATCAAGGCAGTAGAACCATTGTTATCCGGAATCACGGTCAAGCCAAAATAAGCATCGAGATATGTCGTGTCACGGCCCGTCAGACTCGTGAGGCTGCCTCTGAAATCGGTTCCGATGACATCCTTATTCTGTTTCAAGTTCCAGGCATAGAAAAAGGGATGCAGGTCCGTCGCTTGGTCCGAGGAGGTCACAGCATTGAAGGACACGGCGAGCATGGTATTGTTCGTTGTATCGAGGGCAATATTCGACATGTGGAAACCGTCCACGATCCCGGTTTCGTCCGTCGTCGAATCGATCGAGCCGGAACCATCGGTTTTTCCGTGATAAAAAGTGAGCGAGCCATCCCCCCCACCCGTTGCGCTCACAAGCGTAGCCCACCACTGGCTCCCATCCTTGGATAATACGCCCACGGGCCGGAAGCTCGAGAAGTTCGGTCCAAAGCTCCGGGTGGACAGCATCATTTTAATAGAAGTAGAAGGAGTCAAGAGGCCGGTCGTGGTGATCGGCCAGGGGAGGGAGATGATCCCCTGAAAAAAGACATGGTTGCCGCTCGAGTGGTCGAGATAATAAATCGTGCCACCAATGACTAAGCGCTTCCCGTCGGGGGTCATGCCGATGACCGCAAGCTGGTGTATAGAGTCATATACGATCTGACCCAGCCCCGAGTCAGTGATGATTTTCGGCAAATAATAGGCTTGCACGGCGGAATCGGGCTGCTTGATAAAAAGGGTATCCCGGCTGGTTTTTACGAATGCTACTGCTGGGCGCAAAATCGTTGTCTGAGCATGAAGAGAAGCAGAAGCCGCAAAAAGTGCTATTGCGAGCGTAAAACCGTATAATTTTTTCATAGTTAGTCCTTTCGAGAGTATGGCTCATCGCCATTTTATTCAAAAATACGAAACAATTGGGGCACTATCCGAAAATCCATCTCGCTTACTCCTTCGGCGGCTCGCCCGTATCGAGATAAACGACGTCGTCCTTGGAGCGATAACCGATGAGTTCTGCGAAGCGGCCCCAGTCGATAACGGTGTCTAAAAGCTGTGCAGGCTCCTCGTAAGGCATCCGCGAGGTGAAGTCCTCGATGAGGACTTCGTACGATACTTCGCCCTCGTTTTGCTGGAGGGTTTCGAGCAGCAATTGGAATGTGCGGAGCTTGCGTAGCTGCTTGTTGAGCAAAATCTTCTGCTCGTTGACGTCAGCCTCGACAAGCTCTTTTCCAAGCGGCGTGATGACAACGTCTAAGCCGGGCGATTCGACAAACGAAAGCAGTTCCGCAGCCTTGATAATCTGCAAGGTCTCGTCAAAGCGACGGCTGGCGGCCTCGGCCAGATCGCCGGCGCCGAGCCGTCCGCCTTCCGCCGCGAGGATGCCGAGCAATCCCAAAATTTCTTCAATATTTGCGGCGGGAAGGATTTCCGTTTTCGAAACGGCTTTCGTTTCTTCGCTAAAGGGAAGTACGGTGTTGGTGATAAGCGCGTGAATGCGATTCGAAAGATCGATATATTCCTGCGAGCGCGGGTTGCGGGGATAGGGCATGGGGTTCGCAAACTCCGCCTTGATGCGGCCCGGATGCGCATCGAGCACAATGATACGCGACGCCATTTCCACGCCTTCATCAATCGAATGCGTCACCATCACGACCGAGCTTAACGTTCCCGCGTTGGCATGAAACAGATCGAGCACTTCCGAGCGTAAATTTTCGGCCGTGAGCGCATCGAGCGCGCTGAACGGCTCGTCCATGCAAAGAATGCGCGGCTCGACGACGAGCGCTCTCGCAATGCCAACGCGCTGCTTCATCCCGCCGGACAGCTCTTTCGGGTATGCTTCTTCGAATCCTTCGAGGCCGACTTGGTCGATCGCGCGCTTCGCTTTTTCGACGACCTCCTCGCGAGGAGCATGGAGCGCATCCAAGCCAAGACCGATATTCTCTTCCACCGTCAGCCACGGCAGGAGCGCGAAGGATTGAAACACGATCGCCGTGTAGGGATTGTTTCCACGCAGCGGCTTGCCATCGACAGAAACAGTTCCGATCGTCGGCTTTAGCAGACCCGTCATGATGCGAAGGATCGTCGATTTTCCCGAGCCGGACGCGCCTAAGATGCACAGAAACTCGTTTTCCGCAACCGTGATATTAACACGTTCGAGCACCGGCAGCGGCTTGCCGTTCGGCGTGACGAAGGTCATGCCGATGTCGCGCAATTCGATCAGATCCTTACCCGGCGGCGGCGGAACGACATGCGGAGCCGGTATGCGCGGCGCGCGAGTTGCAATAGGTGCGAATGCCATTATGCTGGATGATTGATAAGCTTGTTTTCCACTACCGAGAACACCGCAATAATAAAAAACAGTACAAACGCCGCCGCACACGCATAGCCCATTGTGTCTGCGGATTCAAAGGCATTCGCATAGACTTGATAGACGAGCGTCGTGGTGCGCCCGAGCGGGCCGCCGCGCGTCATCACGTAAATTTCGGTGAAGACCTGAAAACTTTTGATCGTGTTCAGCACCAGCGCGAAGAGCAGTGTCGGCTTGATGACGGGCAGCGTGACGGTAAAAAACTGTTTCCATTTCGAAGTGCCTTCGAGTTCCGCTACTTCGTAAAAATCTTTGGGAACGTTGTGCATCGCGGCAAGAAACAGCACCGCGTAATAGCCAATGGAAATCCAAATGTCCATCGCCATGATGGCGGGCAGCGCCAAACCCGGCTCCAGCAGCCACCCGCGCGTTGGGTACGCGAAGCCCGTCATCTTCAGCAGCGTGTTGATGTAGCCGCCAGAAGCATAGAGATTTGTAAAAATAAGCGCAATTACAACAAGGGACGTAACGCTCGGCAAAAACAGCGCGGAGCGGTACACATGCTGGAACCGCTCCACCCGCACCAGCAGCGCCGCGAAAAAAAGCGCGAAGATCATCGTGAAGGGAATCGTTCCGATCACGAAAATTCCCGTATTTAACAGCGCCTGCCAAAAGATGGGATCGCGCGCGAGCTTTGTGTAATTTGCAAAGCCGATCCAATGGGTCCGGTTCGTCAGCGTGTAATATTTCGTGAACGAAAGATACAGCGCATAAAGCAGGGGATAGCCCCAAAAAACCGCGAGCGTAATAAGCCACGGAGAA
This sequence comes from Ignavibacteriota bacterium, assembly GCA_003151825.1. Classification (GTDB taxonomy): domain Bacteria; phylum Bacteroidota; class Ignavibacteria; order Palsa-1295; family Palsa-1295; genus PALSA-1295. The sequence goes on along the minus strand of PLYO01000037.1, from coordinate 70,150 downwards.
AGCAGCAGCCACGTAGTAGTGGATAGTGGATAGTGAATAGCGGATAACAGGCGGCGTGGGCGCCGTCGATTACTATCCACTATCCACTTTCCACTATCAACTATTTCCATAATTTCGGTTCGAAAGATTTTAATGCTACGTACAACCGGCTGAGTGGCAGTCCCACCACATTGTAATAATCGCCTTCGATGCGGGTGACGAATACCGCGCCGAAATCTTCCTGAATTCCATACGCGCCGGCTTTATCCATCGGCGAGCCGCTTGCAACGTACTCGCGAATTTCATCCGTAGAAAGCGCGCGGAATGTCACGTCCGTCGCTTCGACAAACGAGAGTTCCCGCTTCGTTTCTATCTCGATCAGCGCCACGCCGGTATAAACCGTATGCGTCTTGCCGCTGAGGAGCGCGAGCATTCGTTCCGCGTCCCGCGCGTCGATCGGCTTTTCAAGGACTTCGCCCGCGATGGCGACCGTCGTGTCCGCGCCGAGCACCACCCCTCCCTTACCCCTCCCCTTGGTAAGGGGAGGGGTAAGGGAGGGGTGCTCCGCGATAGCTCGCGCCTTATGTTGGGCCAGCCGCTCGACATTTTCCGCAGGCGTCATCGCCGCGTCCATCGCTTCATGCAGGCGCGCGGGACGAATGCTCACATCCCGCACGCCAAGCAGCTTGACGAGCGCCGCCCGCCGTGGCGACTCCGATGCAAGAAAAAGCGTGCGTGACATTCCGTACAAAAATACGAGCGCCAGACCCCTCGCCACAACAACATCGCATATTTACGTCTCGGAGGTGGGAAAGCTCACGGCATCGTTACGAAAAACTGGCTGGCCGGCTACGTTATCGAATTAACCGCACAGGATATTTTTCGAACTCAGGATCGGTGGTCACAACAGTGAGATTTTCGACGATGCCTTGAGCGATAATAATGCGGTCGAACGGGTCGCGGTGGTGAAGAGGCAGCTTACGGAGTTCGAGCAGATGATTTATTGATACAGGCAAAATGGTAAATCCACTTCCAAGTACGTGCCATTCGATGAGTTCAGGAAAAGTCACATCGAGATGGAGTTTGCCTGTACCCTCCTTGATCGCAAGCTCCCACAAACTGGCAATACTGAGATAACTAACGCTCAAAAGGTGCTCAATAAGCGCGCGCCACTTTTTGGGTAAACGTGCATTACCCATCACGAACCAAACAAAAGTTTGCGTGTCGAGAAGGAAGTTCATGGCCTACAGATAATCTGCGAATTCTTCAGGCGTGTCGTTGAAATCGTCAGAAATCCAGATTTTTCCCTTTAAACTTCCGAATTTTGGCCGGCCACTCGGCCGCGCGAGAGGGATCATTTTTAGCACCGGAGTATCGTGGTCGGTCACGACGATCTCTTCGCCTTTCAGCACGTCCGTAAACACGCTCGCAATGTGCGTTTCCGCCTCTTGAATGGAAATCTGGTGCATAATAAAAAAGCTGCTATTTCGATAACCGCGAGGGAAAGCGATGGGTTCATCAAATGTCCGGCTAAAAACCCAACAATGTCAAACCGTCTCACGGCATCGTCACCGCAATCACATTCGATTTGGGTCACGATGCAGATTCACCATTTTTGTTGCAGCTGAACCTAAAAGACCTGCGATAGAGTACACTACAACAGGCCACAATACATTTTCAAGGAACTCCGGTGATCAATGTCCCCCAAGCTAAGGGTAGACCCGCCCAGGACTTTTTGATCACCCTCAGGCGCCATTTGATTTCATTGTGCAGGGATCACCCATATCTGTACTGACAGCGGGATGTGTACACTCTCAACGCTCGCGGATAGGGGGGTACTATGGAAGGCCAATTCGCCTCCGGGATATGAACCCCCCATATATATAGAACAAAGTTTTTGCCACAGATGTGCCCGCATGGGCACATATTGGCTTTTTTGAGCTAATTTCAACATTTTATTTTCGCAACCCCTGTCCTGAACTTGCCGAAGGGTTCAGACATTCCCTCCCCATTTCTTACTTCTTAACTCTTACTTCTTACCTTCCCCGGACAGGGTGCCCATCAAAGCATGTACTAATATAAGCGATTAAATCGGCCATGTCAAGGGATTGCAAAAGATTTATTGAAATAATTTGCGAAAGCTGCATTAGCAGCGGCCCGTTTGTAGAAAAAAATATTATTATAGAACGATCAAGCTCCGTCAGGAGTGGCCAGTGAAAGGCCGCTCCTGACGGAGCTTGGGATTGTAATTCAATGATGGGTTTCTACAAACGGGCCACAATATGGCGTTGTCATGGCATCGTCACCGTAATCACATTTGATTTCGGGCCGGTCGAAGCCCAACGATATTCGTTGTGAGCGGGATCGAAGAAGATGAAGGGAGGGCCGCCGAAACCTGTTAAATCCCCTCCGGCATTAAAGACCGCAGAAACACTAATGTAGAGGGTTTGCCCCGATCTTGCTCCCGCCGTTCGAAGGTCATCAACAGCAAAACCGCCAGAGGAACCCATTAAGTTTGTCGCCAAATGTGGCTCGAATGGTTGTATGGTTGAATTCGTATCACAATATCCCACAACAAAATCCATCCCACCAGTGGTGTGCCCTACAAATTGCCATCCTCCATCGCTCGCGCTTCCCCAAACTGAATCGAGCACTGGGACATCGGTTGGCATTCTTGCGATGTAAACGGTGGAGAGGTAATAGGTACCTCCAGTCATGTTTGTCTGGTACCAATGGTATGTGCCAAAACCTGGTTTAGAAGCTGAGATATTATAGAGTCCCTCAGGAACGCCGCTAATATCCCATGCTCCGAGAGAATCTGTCGTCGTGTGAAACGAGGTTCCATCAAGTTGGACTGTTGCTCCGGAAAAATCCGGCATCTGATAACGTGTAGAGTCAAAAAGCACTATTCGTCCCGAAAACGAGCCGGTAGTGCTGGGTGATGTAACGGTTTTGCAGCCGCTCATCCATGCGAGCACGGCAACCGCAAACACGAAGGTCATCGAGTGAGATAGGTTCTTTTTCATGGTTTCCTCCAAATAATTAAAACACTAACACCCAAATAACACTCGAACTTGGGTTTTGTTACACTCCCAGAGCCGACCCTGACTCATCCTCTCGTTGGAACCCAATTTTTCGTTTGGGCGGAACGGGCGGAGGCTGAAGGAGCGGCATGATTTGATCGTACAATTCGCGCAGCCCCTGGTCGTGAAGCAACAGTATGTTGTCGATTTCTGCAAGGCGCTTTAGGATTGCAGCATTCGCCGCTGTTTGTTCCCTGAGTTTAACAAAAGCGCGGATGACGAAAATGCTCATCTCCGTTGCCCGTTCGCTTCGAAGAATATTGGCCGCCATGAGAGCGCCATGTTCAGTGAAAGCCCAGGGTCGCTTCTTCGGGTCGCGATGCTTCTGTGAACCTGTCGCAATTTGCGACAGGTTGCCTGTCTCTGAGACAACCAATAGCGACTCCCATTCTTCCTTTGATAATTGAAAGACAAAATCATGCGGGAACCTTTCACGGTTACGCTTAAATGCCTCATTGAATCGGCTCGTTGTAATTCCATACAAACGCGCAAGATCCGCATCGAGTATTACACGTTGTTCCCTAACGGAATAGATCAGAGGGTCTAACGGCTCTATTGCGATCGTGCTTAATAATTTTGCCATACGTGAAATTTTCAGATAGCGTATTCATTCAGCTCATTAGGTTTTGAGGTCGCAATTTGCGATTTCAAAATGATTTGTCGCCGGGTTGAAACCCGGCGCTACACTTTCCCATTCGCCGCCCCCTCACTCATCCCCGTCAAGATATGCCCCATCTTTTTGCGCTTGGTTTCTAAGTAACCGGCATTTCTCGTGTTCGCGGGAATTTCTATCGGAACTCGCTCGACGATTTCTAATCCGTAGCTCGAAAGTCCCACCACTTTTTTCGGGTTGTTCGTCATGAGGCGCATTTTGCGGACTCCGAGATCGGCCAGCAACTGCGCGCCCAATCCGTAATCGCGCAGATCGGCTTTGAATCCCAATGCCTCATTCGCTTCGACGGTATCCGCGCCTTCTTCCTGCAGCTTGTAGGCGCGCAGCTTATTCGCCAACCCGATTCCGCGCCCCTCCTGACGCATATAGACCACCACCCCGCGTCCCGCTGCCTCGACCATCATCATTGCGGCGTGAAGCTGGTCCTGGCAATCGCAGCGAAGGGAACCTAAGGTATCGCCGGTGAAGCATTCGGAGTGAACCCGCACCAGCACCGGCTCGCCATTGGCAATATCGCCTTTCGTGAGCGCGATATGCTCCTTGCGGTCAACTTTATTTTCGTAGAGATGCAGTCGAAAATCCCCATATTCGGTTGGGAGCGAAACTTCGACGATTTTCTTCATCAGCTTCTCTCGCGTCATGCGGTAGGCGATGAGATCCTGCACGGAAATAATTTTCATTCCCGTTTCTTTGGCAATTTTAATAAGTTCCGGCATCCGCGCCATGGAACCATCTTCGTTAATCATCTCGCACAGAATGCCGATGGGCTTGAAGCCGGCTAATCGCGCAAGATCGACGGCGGCTTCGGTGTGTCCGGCGCGCCGCAGGACGCCTTCTTCCACGGCGCGAAGCGGGAAAATATGTCCGGGCCGCGCGAAATCTCGGGCGGTTGTTTTCGAATCGGTGAGAGCGCGAATGGTGAGGGAACGATCTTCAGCGGACACGCCGGTTGTCGTGCCATGCAGATAATCCACACTGACGGTAAACGGCGTGCCGTGCCGCGCCGTGTTGACTTCGACCATCATCTGCAACCCAAGCTCGGCCGCGCGCGCCTCAGTGAGCGGGACGCAAATAATTCCGCTCGTGCGCTTCAGCATAAACGCAATCATTGCCGGCGTGACGGCTTCGGCGGCAGCGATAAAATCGCCTTCGTTCTCGCGGTCCTCATCATCGACGACGATGACTCCGCGCCCGCGCCGGATGTCTTCAAGGGCTTCGTCGATGGTGTTGAGCATGGTGCTTTAATTCGTAGGGACGTGCTGCGCACGTCCTGATTGTTGCGTGTCAAAACACATTGCGGTTCCGCTCGCGTTGGACGTGCGCAGCACGTCCCTACGGTTTGCCATATCATTCCGATTTATCCGCGTTCTTCGGCACGACATTCCCAAGCGCCGTTTTTTCCACGCGAATCTTGGTGTTGTCCGAGACCTGGAGCAGCACGGTCGTGTCCTCCACTTGCGCGACCGTCCCGTGAATTCCGCTCGCGGTAATCACTTTATCGCCTTTTTCGACTTGCTTAATAAGCTCCTCGCGTGCTTTCTGGCGTTTTTTCTGCGGGCGGTACATGAGGAAATAAAATATGAACCCTATCAGAATGATGGGGAGGAAATTCAAAATCGGGTTGGATTCTTGTCCCGGCGCGGCTGGCGGGGCCATGAGGAGTTGCCACTGGCATGGATTGAATAGGGAAGGGATGGTCATGGAGTATTGAATTTGTTGAGAAACGGTCTATATTATTTGTGAAAAAGCTATTTTTCTTAAATAGCAGATGGATAACAGGAAACAGCTGTGAATCATTCAGAGATTGGATGTATAGGAAATAGCCTCGCACTGCGGGGAACTCACGATTGTTCTACCATCTTCACTCAACGTGTTTTGGCAAAAAATTGAAGCTAACCGACTACCTCAACCCTGATTCTATCGCCATTGGCCTCCAAGCCGATTCGAAAGAGGACTTACTCGACCAGGTCCTGAAATTAGCGGATAAAAATCCCCATGTCCTCGACGCCAAAAAGGTGCGTCAGGCCGTCATGGAGCGGGAGAAGATTATGTCCACCGGCGTGGGTAAAAGCTTTGCGATTCCGCATGGCAAAACCGACGCCGTCGATGACATCGTGCTCGCCTTTGCCACGACCGCCAAGCCTGTCGAGTACGGTTCGATGGATAATGAGCCGGTGCGCCTTGTGCTGTTGCTCGTGAGCAAGGAAAGCTTGGTCAGCCAGCGTCTTCGGCTCCTCAGCCGCGCCTCGAAAGTGATGAATTCGGACTCCGCCCGCGCCGCACTGCTGAACGCCAAATCGCCCGAAGAAATCATCTCCATTTTTAATCAGGAAGAAGCGCGCATTGGAGAATAAGCTGTCCAAGGGCGAACTCATCCAGGCTCCTCGCGGCACGAAAGATATTTTGCCGGAGGAAGCCGTGAAGTGGCGCGCCATCGAGCAAGCCGTGCATGAAGTTGGAAGATTATTCGGGTATGGCGAGATTCGGACTCCCGCCTTCGAGCAGCTTCGGCTTTTTAAGCGAGCAGTCGGAGAAGAAACGGATATTGTTTCGAAGGAAATGTTTCTGCTGCAACCGAAAGCAGAAAGTAAGGAAGACGATGAATATGCTCTTCGCCCAGAACTCACCGCGCCTGTTGTCCGGGCAGCCATCGAGCATGGAATGTTGACAGGTCAATCGGACTGCGTAAGACTCTATTATTGCAGCGCGCCAAATTTTCGCTACGAGAAACCGCAGCTTGGCCGCTTGCGCCAGCACCACCAATTTGGAACGGAATTGCTCGGCCCCGCAAGCCCACTCGCCGATGCGGAGACAATTTCGTTTGCCATCTCCGTTTTTCGAAAATTAGGCTTGGCAAATTTTCGCGTGCGGCTGAACTCGCTTGGCTCGAAAGAGTCCCGTGAAGCGTGGAAAAATGTACTTGTGCCTTATCTGCGGGATAACATATCAAAGCTATCGAAAGACAGTCAGCGACGAACAGAAACGAATCCGCTGCGTGTGCTCGATTCGAAAGCGCCGGAGGATCAAGAGATTATTCGGAATGCACCGAAGATTTTGGAATACTTGAACGAGAACGATCGCAAGCATTTCGGCGATTTGAAATTAGCTCTTTCGGAAATCGATATCGAATATCATGAAGATCCGTTGCTCGTTCGCGGGATCGATTATTACACTGGAACGGTCTTCGAAGTCACATCGAGCGATCTTGGCTCTCAGGATGCTCTGTGCGGCGGCGGGAGATACAACGACCTCGTGGAACAACTGGGAGGGCCAGTTTGCGCAGCCGTAGGATTTGGTGCCGGAGTCGAACGGCTTCTTTTAGTTCTCGACAAACTACGAGTTGAAAATGCGATGGCTACTCCAACTCAGATATACGTCGTTGCACAAAATGAAATCGTCCGTCCGAAAGTATTCGAAATCGCGCAGAATCTTCGTGATGCCGGAATATCGGCATTGTTCGATCAGAACAACCGCTCTATGAAAGCTCAAATGCGCGATGCTGACCGGGTCCATACAGGACTTGTCTATATCATCGGAGAATCGGAGCTTGCCTCTGGCGCCGGAATTTATAAAAACATGCGGACAGGCTCACAAGGTTTAGTTAAATTCGAAGACCTTGTTCCGGCCATCCTGACCGAAGACTAAATTTTATCATTCACCATTCATCATTCCTAATTTCCCCATGGAGCCATTACCACCAGTAAAAGAAGTCGAATATCGTTGTTTCATCGGCAAAGTGTTCGAGGAACTTTCGGGCATGGAGTACATGACCTTCGCCTTCGAGACGGCGAAGGAATTTTCGAGCTTTCGCTACGAGATCGCCGTGCGCTACCGCATTCAGCCGGGTCTGCTCGAGTTCAAAGTGCTCGGCATGACGGCCACGCGGACGATGATGCCGGCCTTCGGCACCGCGCGCTCGGTGCTCAAAATTCCGCTGCTGCCGTATGGGATTTACAACGTCAAGCTCATCAAGAGCGACGACACGGAGAATATGTTCACGATCGAAGTGTCGAAAAAAGGCTTTCAGATTTTACTTCCCATTCCGCGCAAGCGATTCATCGATCTCATTATCGAGACGAAGGCCGCGGCGCCGAATGCGCGGCATCTCTCGACCATTTCGAAAACCCCGCCGGTTCCGCTCGTGCCCCGCACGATACAAAAGCGGGTGCCCAGCCCGATGGATGGCGAACCCTCCGATTTCTCAGAAGCGCCTGAGGAACCCGATATGCACGAGGAAAAGGCGCTCTTTGACGTGGGGCGCCCTCCAAAGAGCGGAGCTAAACACGCGATCGAGGAAATTGAGGAAGTTCCCGCGAGCGTGAAGCAGAAGGGTAAACCCAAAGCCGAGCCAAAGCCTGCTAAAGCGTCTAAAGCTGTGGCAAAAGAGAAAAAGTCAAAGGATAAGCCCGCGAAGGCCACAAAAAAGCCTGCGGCAAAAGCGAAGGTAAAGCCGACTCCGAAAAAAGCTCCTGCTAAAAAGAAATCCGCGCCAAAGCCAAAACCGAAAGCCAAACCAAAGCCGGCGAAAAAGAGCGCGAAGAAGAAAAAATAAGGCGGTTGCATGTGGGACGAAATGTTATTTCGCCCCCGTCAGCTATTCTTTCACAAATTTTGTCCGGCTCGTGCCATCGCTTATGAAATATACACCCCACGGAAGCGAGGAAACATCAAGTCGCGTGGGTCGGGCGTCCTCGCCCGACAAAACGGGAACTTCATAACTTCGGCCAAGCGGATCGAGAATGGAAATATTTCCCGCAATCGATGAAATTTGTATTTCGCTCGTCGCAGGATTGGGGAAAATCGTGAAAGCCTCCTGTGAAATTACCGGTGCGCGAACGCTTGAAGGAACCGGTTCCAGAAATACGAGCGAAGAGGATCCCAAAAAGCCACTATCATCGACAATTCCGGCGAGTAAGCGCCCGGAGCCCGTTACGGCAAACGGCATAACGTTATGGTAAGGGATTCCGCTGCTTAATGGAACCGTGTCGCATTCCCAATGCGCGCCGCCATCGAAGCTTTGGACGATCCGTCCAACAGAATCGTTGCCAGCCATGACCATGTGCTTCCAGTCTAACGATAACTGAATAGCGTAAGCTCCGAAGTAGATACCATTATTTCGCGGCACCGATAATTCATTCCAGTGGGCGCCGAAATCCGTGGAGAGAGCCATTGCCAATGAAGCATGGAAGTCGGTACTGTCCTTCCATCGCCACCCTTCAATGGCGAGCGTATCTCCCGAGCCAAAGAAAAAAGCATAAGAATGAAAACTCGTATCCGCGAGCGGCCCATTGGATGCGATATACGTGGTGTCCCACGAATTCCAATTATTATGCGTAGTAAAAATCTCGTTAGGAGAGTTAAACAAACGAAACATACTATTGCCGTAAGAATAGGTTGCGACACCATTATCAAACACCTCGCCTCGCCAATCGTTACCCGAATCGACAGTAGTCCAGTAGAAGCCAAACGGGGCTTGCATCATACCTTCGGAGACATTGGCAAAATTAACACTGTAGATGTTACCCTTCTCGCTGCTATCAACACGCCATGTTTTCCAACCGTCATGGGTAGTTAATACGAAGCCGTGTACGTCGGCCACTACCGCATTCAAAGAGTCGATTTGTTGCGAAGCATCATAATAAAGGCCCTGCTTACCCCCCGTGTACATCCATTGCGGGATTCCTGCTGCGACGGGCGACCAGGATACCCCCCCATCATGGCTGCAAAGAATTACATTCGAATCGCCGACTCCCGGAGCATAGATGACCCCCGTCGCAATGCAATTCTCTCCATTGCACGAAATGCTTGTGATACCACGATAAAACATTGTGTCCACCCGATCAGACAAGACAACATGCCAGCGGTATTGTGCCCGCAAGCCTGACGTGATCGTCAAGCTTGCGAGCAATGCGAAAAAGATACTTCTTATCCTTGGTATTTCGAATTTAACGATGTTGGTCGCCTCTTCAGGCAGTTCGTCGATCAAGGCTATTATTTCCTGTTTGACACTCATGATGAAATTAACAGTATTCTGATAAAAATAGGTTGCATCACGATTGCTCGTTAACTATTTCCACCGAAACCGAAACGTCACGCTGGTTCCATCGCGGGAGGATTCGATGGAGGAATCCGAAGTGAGCGCTTTCAGGAGATATACGCCGCGTCCGCCGGGACGGTGAAGAAACGGGCCATTCGTTGGGTCGGGGACGAGTTCGGGCGTGAAGCCGGCGCCTCGGTCGCGCACGGTAAAGGCGATTTCGTGGTCGCTGGTTTTGCATTCGAGCTTGACCTTGCTCGTGCGGCATTCCTTGCAGCCATGCCGTATGGCATTCGTCACGCATTCCGAAAGCGCGAGCAGCACGTTATGCCGGAGATCGGACGGCACATCGGCGCTATCGAGCTGCCGGCGCGTCCATTCGTGAACTTGCTCCAGCTCATCTAATCTGCCCGGTATCAGCAAATGATCCATGATTTTTGTGAAATGAGTGCTTACTGCGTACTCTGCTTTATTCGCGCCAGATCGCGCATGAGGTCCATCAGTTTAGCCATTCCCGCCGGAGAAATTTCGAGGAATTCCTCCACGTATGAGCGATCATCCGTGGCGCCGGCGTAGCCATGTTCTCTGGCTTTGGCGAGAATAGCGCGCACTTGCTCTACGGCGTCCCGGAAGGATTGTTGCAGGCGGTCGTAGCCTTCGGCGGACGGCCCTTTGCGCTGCATGAGCAGAAACGTTTTCTGCGCAAATGTCGAATAGAACGTGAGTTCATGCTGCAACGCAGGCTCGTCGGAGAGCGCATCGAGCAGGGCGCGGGCGATTTCAGGATTTTCCCGTATCAAGCGACTGCTTCCGGCGTGGCTTCCACTTCTGCCGTCATGCCATTTGTCGCGCGGGCGGTATCGAGGAATGCGAGGAGTTCGGTATGGTACTTATCCCAGATTCCCGGTTCCATGTCTGTCACGATAGCGCGCATCGCATCGGTGTCTGCCGGTTTTGCGGTCACCAGCTCTTCGAGCTGCCGGTTATTGAAGAAGCTATAAGGCTTGACCCGCGCTTCGCGCGCGCGGGTATTGCGCCATTTTCGGACGGCGTCGAAGAGCGGAAAATCCTGATCGGCAACCTGAGGCTTGTAATCTTCCACGATTGCTTTTTCTGCTCTGGGTGCGGATACACTCTGGCGAGGATTAAGGCTCGGCTTGTCACCACCTTGTGAGGAGTATTTTCTAATCGGTTCGCCGTTCGCGTAGCTTTGCCGAGAGCGATCCAATGAAGGTGCGGGTCTGCTTTCCGTTGGCGGACGATTCTCATACGCGACGAAAACGTTCCACACTCCGAGCACGATGGGCGAGCCATCCACCGATGGCAGCGTGTTCCCCGGTGCGAAACTTGCCGACCAATGCCGGACGGTTTTACCCGCGAGGAATTCGTTGACAGCCTGTTCGTCCGTGCTGTTTTGAATTTGAAACGTCTTGATTTGCAAATCGGAGGGTGGAAAATTTGAGTGCGACATGGCTAAAGTTTATGTAATTGAGCGAATAAACTTGCAAACGAGGGTAATCACTCCCCAAAGCGGGCGGTTATTTGATCGCGAACCTTATGACAGAGAGCATTCGTTCAAAATCCTGGTCAGGATTTCTGGAGAGATAGTGGCGCAGGCTCAGGTGGCAATTTCGACGATGTGCTAATAATATTGCCTCGAACCAAAGATTATTTTGTAACTTGAGCGACCCTGTGCGTTTTAAATAGAGGGGGAATGTGCCCTCGCGAATGATAACTTAAAAACCTTGACGACCATGAAACGGAAACTCGTTCTCATCGCTGCGGTTCTTACAATTGTTTTCTTCGCGTCCGGCGCCAGAAGCCAATGGGTTTCCACGAATGGGCCGCCCACGGATGGAAAAGAAATCGACGCGATTGCTCTGATCGATACGAATCTCTTGGCGGGTGGCTATAACGGCGTTTATCAATGGATCGGAGATACACTTTGGACGCCGATAGGCCTCTCGCCCGCCTATATCCAGTCGCTTATCGTAAATGGAACTAATCTTTTCGCGGGAGCCTCGGACGGCGTTTATTCCACGAATAACTACGGCCAAAACTGGTTTTACGACACCGCCGGCATGGGCGGCCAGTATGTCTATGCCGTAGCCATGAGCGGTCCGAATATCGTTGCGGGGACGGACAACGGCGTTTTTTTCTCCGGCAATGGCGGAGCCAACTGGACGTCATCGAATGACTTCGACAATACTTTTGCGCTTGCCGCGACCGGAACGAATCTTTTTGCCGGAGGCGTAGGCGTTTCTCTTTCTACCGACAACGGCATGACCTGGAACGAACTTAATGATCCCTTTTCCGGTACGGACGTCAATGCCCTTATGGTAAACGGCGCCGGTCTTTTTGCCGGGACGTATGGCAGCGGCGTTTTTCATTCCAACGATAACGGCTCAACGTGGAATCCCATCAATAATGGCTTGACCAGCCCCAATATTTATGCGCTTCAAACAGCGGGCTCGAAACTTTTTGCCGGAACGGACAGCGGCGTTTTTCTTTCGCTGAACAACGGCACGAACTGGTTATGGGTCAATGACAGCTTACCGCCTTTCACGCCCGTCTATTCCTTTGCGACGGACGGAACCAATCTTTTTGCCGGGACGGGCTTGGGTGTTTACGAAAGAAAGCTCGCGGAAATGAATGCCGCAGATCCCATCCCGGACGGCGTGGCGCCCGTCGCGGCCACGGCCAACTCTATTGCCGCATATCCAAATCCATTTACGCAATCGACGACTATTAATTTCTCATCCGATGAGAGCGGAGCGGCGGAAGTTACAATCTTCAATCTGCTCGGCTCGGAAGTGGTGCAGATTTTTTCGGGCGAACTCGCTGCCGGTGAGCATTCCTTTATATGGGACAAGCCTACAGGCTTGCCGCCGGGAATGTACGAGTGCGTTGTGCAAACAAGTGGCCGCTCGCAGCAAATTCCGATCCTGTTGGTGAAATAGCTTCCCGCTCTGCGCAAGCATTACTTCTCGATGACAATGCTCCGCGTGAAGGACTGTCCCTCGCGCGGGCGAACCTGAAGAAAATACGACCCATTCTGCAGATGAGAAAGATCGAGCGGCGTTTCCGTTCCCATCATAACCGTCTCGCTGAAAACCGTTCTGCCTGCCGCATCCGATACTTCGATTGCGGCCGGCCCGGATAGTGCCGGGGTTGAAATCGTGATTCGCCCACGGGAAGGATTCGGCGAAATGCTGATGCTGCTCTCAACCTTATCGCTAGACTCTACACCGGCGCTGACAACAGTGACGGGATAAACCGTAGTATTCCAATGGTCTCCCGCGTCTGCTCTTCCATCCAAATTAACGGCATTGCCGGCGGCATAGATATGCGCGACGCCAACCGTCTTGGGAGCGGTATATTGGAATGTCCAGACCGCGCTACCGCCGGTAAACGTGCGCGCTCCTGGGTAATGAGTCAACTCCCCACTGGAGGACTGAAGCCCCGAGTTAGAGCCATTTAAGGCAAGCTTTCCGCCCTTATCGACTGAAATGTCGCATCCGGCTCCAAGCTCCGAGGGATTTGCAACGGATAGGCTGAACACGTAGGTCTGTCCGGCAACAATTTGTGGCGCTGCCGTGTAAATTTTGACGACCGTGGTACTCGATTGTGATCCGTGGCACCCGCCGCCGCTACTACAACCAATGGTCGATGCTCCAGTGATACCAAAGACATACCCAGTGGCCTTATGAACTGAATATCCCGCCAGCAATGCCAGCGGAATGAAAACGACCAGACCCTTGCGGATTCGGCGAAAAAGAATAGAAAACTTCATGTGGTACGGCGTTCGAACGGAGGTAGTTATAGCTTATTGAGTGCAAGAGCAAGGAATTACTCAAACAAGGCTCTGCTCGTTATCATTTCATTCAGGTTGCCGGATAAGACACAATTTCGCTTCGGATGGAGACACGCGAGGACAAATTTCCGTGCTTCACAAAAACATCAAATGCGTTAGCAGGTTCGCGATCAGATAAATCACCGTTCCAATCAACGCCGCTCCTGCTAAAACGGCCGCAAAAATCGAATACCCGCGGACGGTCTCGACCTTATTGATCTCGATAAGATGATATTCCACATGCTGGCTATCGGCGGTCATGCCCTCGATAGTCCCCATTTGCCGGTTATACCATCCAAAGTCCGCGTTGAACACGACGACCGTTCCGTTTTTCAGCACGAGGCGCGAAATATCCGGCGCGGAGGATGTATGAATATCACGCGCGGGAAAAACCTCCCGGCAGCCGGCAAATAAAATGGCAAAAACTACGAGGCAAAGTAGCGTCAGACGAGTCACGCAAGGGAGAACGCTCGATCACCCATGCTTAGTGTCTCGATTTGTTCTACAAAATGGGCGCGAATCGTCCCCGCGCATTCCGCGATGGAGATGCTCCGGCCAAATACATTGGCAAGCGTAGCCGTCTCGCGTTCGAGCGTTTCGCGCATAAGCAGGCGTTCCGGTTCACTCAGCGCAAGCAATTCCGGCAATTGAAGATGATCGCGCGTGAGCAGAATCGAGCCATGCTGCAATACAATTTCGCCGAATCTTCGCTGCGCGGAGCCGATAACTTTTCTTCCGTGCCACGTCACTTCATGCCGTGCCGCGCTGGCAAAGCATGCGAGCGGCTGCGCGGTTTTTTGCGATGCTCCGTTGCGAGGTGTTACCAAAAGCTGTGCAAATTCACCAAGCGACGCAAGGGACGAAATGGACGTAAGGAGGGCCGTTACAATTTTGTTGTGGACGGCATAGAGTCCATCGGCGGGCGAGGTGCGTGTTATTATAGCGTAGGTTAGCTCGTTTTTGTGGAGCACGGCGCGGCCGCCCGTCGGGCGACGGACGACATCCACTCCCGCTCTGCGGCAGGCATCCAAATCGATGGATTCCATCTTCTGTTGAAATCCGATCGAAACCGCAGGAGGCTGCCAGGAGTATAAACGGAGCACACTCGGCAATTCCGGTTGCTCGATGCGCTCGCGGGCAAGCTGCTCGTCGCGCGCCATGTGGCGCGTGCCGGATCGATCGAAATCTTCTTCGATGAGCCAGAAAGACAAGGTAAGAAGTAAGAGGTAAGAAGTAAGAGAAAAAAATTAAGGAATCTAACACTCGTTCGATCCGCTGAATAGGAAACTTTCATTCTAAACTTTTAATTCTAATCATTCAGATAATTCTTACTTCTTACCTCTTACTTCTTACCTCTTCCTTGCATATCAAACTTCTCGACCGCTATGTGCTCCGGCAGTTTTTCACCGCCGCGCTCGTCTCGATGGCGGGGTTTATCGTCATTTACATCGCGGTCGATCTCATGGAGAAGCTCGATAAGTTTCTCGATCACAACGTCCCGTTTCATATCGTATTAGAGTATTACATCAATTTTACTCCGCAGATCATCGCGCTTATTTTGCCGGTGTGCCTCCTGCTCGGCTCACTCTTCGCGGTGGGCCGCATGTCGATGGCGAGCGAAATCGTGGCCATGCGTTCCGGCGGGATTTCGCTTTATCGGCTGATGGCGCCGTTCGTCGTTTCCTCGACGATCGTATGCATGGCCGCAGTGTATTTTAATGGCTGGATTTTGCCGAGAGCCAATGTCAAAGTCGAGGAAATTATCCGCGACTACGAGAAGGAAGACCTCATCAGCAGCCAGCAAATGGATCTCTACCTTCAGGATGCTCCCACACGCTTGGTTTCGATGGCCGATTATTCCTGGGTTCAAAAGCGCGGCATGAAAGTCTCGATCCAGAATTTCGACCCCAAGGATATTACGCACATGACAAGCCGCACCGACGGTTCCGTCATGACCTGGGACACTTCGCGCAATGCGTGGCATCTGACGAACGCGACCGAGCGCACGTTCCGCACCGATACGAGCGCGGAAATCACGCGGCAGCTTTCCAGCATGGAAAGTTTTATGCGATTCAGCTTCACGCCCCGCGAACTCAAAGACCAACTCCTCAAAATGGACGAGATGACGAACCCCGAGCTTGCCAACCGCATCGCGCTCAAGCGGCGATCGGGACAGGACGTGGCGAAGGATCAAGTGGATTACCAAAGCAAATACGCTCTGGCCTTTGCTTCGATCATTGTTGTCCTCTTTGGCGTACCCTTCGCCTCGAAGAAAAAGCGCAGCGGTTTGAGTTTCGAGTTTTCGATTGCCATCGCAATCGCATTCGTGTATCTAAGCTTTTCGAAAGTCTTTCAGGCGTTCGGCTACACCGGCGAAGCGCCACCCTTCTTCACCGCATGGCTCGCGAATTTTCTTTTCTTTGCCGGCGCGATCATCGTTATCTGGAAAGCGCAGAAATAACGGTACTCATCCATTCGAAATGTACTCTTCCAGTTGGCAAGGAAACTTCGATTAAGACCCCTGCTTTTCAAGGAGGGGCTTTTTCAGTGGACTCAGATGGAATAAAATTGCGGGATCGGTGGTTATGAAGCTATGACATACAGCCTCAGTTATATTAGCGATTCGAAGGGCAAGCACACGGCGATTCAGATGCCCATGAAAGACTGGAAAAAGGTGGAGCAGCGGCTTCGAGAAACGGAATTTCTGAGTAATCTCCGCTCGTCCGTCAGCGAGGCTATGGAAGAGGTTAAATTGCACCGTCAGGGTAAGAAGAAACTCAAGACCTTAGAGGAACTGCTTGCCGAGGACTAAAATTATCGTCGCCGGTTCTTTCACGCGCGAATACCGAAAGTTGTGTAAGCGCTATCTGTCCCTGAAATCCGATCTTGCCGGGTTGCAGCCGGTGCTCGAAGAGAAACCGGACACCGGAAGATCGCTCGGTGGCGGATTCTACAAGATACGTCTCGCAATAAAAAGCAAGAACAAAGGCAAAAGTGGGGGGGCGCATCATTACTTCCTATCTCTCCAAAGACAACGTGCTCTATTTACTTACGATTTACGACAAGTCCGATCAGGAAAGCATCTCCGGTCAGGCAATCGATGCCCTGCTTCAGGCCGCGCTTGCAGAAAATCCCATCACTTTTTAATCATTCGCGCGCCGGAGCCGGGCCGCAGCGTGCTCTCGCTAAACAGATCGATGAGCTGCCGCTCCGAGAGGAATTGAAGGATTTCACGCTTTACGTCCTCGGGCGAAACGGAGCTTGCAAGTATGCTCGAAGTAAGTTCCTTGCACTCCGCGTGGTTCAGCAAGCGTAAACGTGTTGCGAGCGCGCGCACGGACGATGGCGCAACGGAAATCTCCGCGATGCCCATGCCCACCAATAGCGGCGTAGCGAGCGGATAACTTCCCAACTCCCCACAGATAGAGACCGGTTTTCCCCCGCGCTTACCGGCATCGACCGTGAGCTTAATCAAGCGCAGCACTGCTGGATGCAGTTCCTGATAGAGCGTGGAGATCAAATCGTTGCCGCGATCGACCGCGAGCGTGTATTGCGTGAGATCGTTCGAGCCAATCGAAAAATAATCGACGAGCGGCACGAAGGACTCCGCCATGATCGCCGCGCTGGGAACTTCAATCATGATGCCAACGGGAAGATGCTCGTCAAATCGTTCGCCATTCGATTGCAACGTACTCTTGGCTTCTTTGACAAAAGCAAGCGCGCGTTCGAGTTCGTCCACCGTCGTGACCATGGGGAACATGATCTTCACATTGCCACGTGCGGAGGCGCGAAGAATGGCGCGAAGCTGCGCAAGGAATAAATCCGGCTCGTCTAAAGAAATGCGCAATCCGCGCCAGCCGAGGAAGGGATTGTCTTCCCGGTAGGTGCCGCTCAGCACTTTGTCTCCGCCGACATCGAAGGTGCGCAGCGTGATTGGCGCCGGATAGAAGCGGTCGGCGAGATCTTTATATAAGGCGTTCTGCTCCTCTTCCGTCGGGAATTCATCGTGCAAGAGGAGGAAATGTTCGGTGCGCACAAGCCCCAATCCCAATTGCTTTTTTCCATTCGAGCGCGCGGCGGCATCGCTCAACCGTTCGGCTTCGATGATCGCGACCTCGCTGCCGAACTCAAGATTCATCAGCAGCGTGGTGGCGTGGCCATCCGTGGTTCTTGCGACGGGCGCGTCTTCTTCGATAATAGGCCCGCTCTGCTCCACTCCGCTTCCATGTACAATGCTTTGCTCCTGTTCGTATCCGCGCAGTGTTTCGGCGTCCGGGCACACGATGAGTTCCCCGCGCTCGCCATCCAAGATGAGCATGTCACCCGTCTCGATATGCTCGGCGGCGGCATGCAGCGCAAGGATGGCCGGAATCCCGAGCGATCGCGCGAGAATGGCAACGTGGCTCGTGACGCCGCCGCCATCGATAGCAAAGCCGAGCATGGAGGAACGCGCGAACAGAATGGCGTCCGCCGGCGTGAGGATATCCGCGACGAGAATGGAGGGAACTTCAATTTTCGAAAGCCATTTTTTGCGGTCGAGCAGATAACGGAGCAAACGCTGCTTGATGTCTTCGATGTCATCGGCACGCTCGCGCATCATCGGATTATCGGACGCTTCGAGCTTCCGCTGGTGCGCGGAGAATTCCATATCGACCACGTACGCCGCAGGCTTAAGCTCCTGTTTGATTCGCTGCCGGATGGTGCTCAAGATAAATTCGTCCGAGACCATCATCCTCTGCGCTTCGAAGATGGAAGAGACTGCGGCCCCGACTTTTTGCTCGGACACGCGGCGGACTTTCTCGATTTCCTGTCTCGCTTTCGCGATAGCGGCGTCGAAGCGCTCGATTTCGGGACCGACTTCACTGACGGCAAGCTCGCGGTCTTCGGCAAAGAGGAACGTACGAAAATAACGATAGGCCGGGCCAATGGCAATGCCGCGGCTTGCCGCAACGCCACTGAACCGGAGCGTTTCTTTCGCTTCTTTATGATGAGATACCAAGTGAGTGTAGCCGTGACCTTCAGGTCACGGTATAATTTAAATGAATGGAGCTTCGCAACCGTGACCTAAAGGTCACGGCTACAATTCTTCCTCTTAACTTTCCTCTTCAAATCCTTTCTCAAAATACTCGACGAGTTCCTTCATGGCCTGCTCTTCGTCTGGGCCATCGCATTCCAGCTCCAGCTCGGTGCCTTGCGCGGCCGCTAAGGTCATGACGCCAATGATGGATTTGCCGTTAATTCTAAATCCATCCTTGATAATAAAGAATTCCGAACGGAATCTGCTCGCAAGCTTCACAATTGCCGCCGCCGGTCGCGTATGAAGCCCCGCGCGGTTTTTGATGGTCACCGTCCTTTGAATCACGAAAAATGGATAGTATGATCTGCTTGTTACACGTAATTGGAGGTTCCTTAACACCTATACGTTGGTAAAATACGCCCCAAAAACGCAATCGGCAGAAAAACATGAGAGCAGCACATCCCGGCCTCCGTAAAAGCCGCGTAGTAAATCAAACTCCCCACTCCATTGGTTAAGACTTCATGACACCTTCCATAGCCATCGTTGGCGGCGGCGCGGGCGGCATTTTTGCAGCGCTCGCGGCAAGCCGTACGGCGCGCGAGCAAACGATTGCGATGGAAGTGCATCTCTTCGAGCGCAATCCCCGACTGGGAATCAAAATACTGATTTCCGGTGGCGGGAAATGCAATATCACTCACGCGGGAACGATCGAGGAATTACTCATCGAAGGATTTCCGAGAAAAACAGAGCAGCGTTTCCTCAAATCTGCCATGTACCGATATACGAATGAGGAAGTTATCGCGCTGCTTGGGATGCAAAACGTCAGCGTTCATGCGCGGGAGAATGGCCGCGTCTTTCCAGACTCCGGGCGCGCAGAAGATGTGCTCCTTGCTTTGGAACAGGAACTTCGCAAGCAGCATGTCTCCGTTCATACAAACTCGCGGATTGAATCTGTTGCACACACCGAGGATGGGAACTGGAATATCGAGTGCAATGGCGAAATCATTACTGCGCACGCGCTCGTGCTCGCAACCGGCGGGACAAGTTACTCCAAAACCGGCACAACCGGCGATGGCATCGGCTATGCACGCGAACTTGGTCACACGATTGTGCCAGTGCGAGCTGCGCTTGCGCCGATCTATTTGAAGGAAGCTCCGGCGCAATCGCTCGTCGGTATATCTTTGCGAAATATTAATATTAGCGTTACTCGGAATGGTAAAATACTTGCGAGCCGGCGCGGCGATGTCCTCATTACACATCGCGGGCTTTCCGGCCCGGCCATTTTATCCATAAGCAATCAGGCGGCGATGCTCATAGAAGGCGGCCCCATTTCCATCCACGCAAATATCGGCGGACACAATGAAGATGGCACGCGAGCAATGCTTATTGCCGAGCAGCAGTCGAATCCTAAGCAACAGGTAAAGACCTATCTCGAATCGCTGCTGCCCAATCATTTCGTGCCATTCGTGATGGAGCAAGCAGAAGTTCCGAGCGACCGGAAATGGCACGAGCTTACTCGCGATGAGCGCGCGCGCCTCGTTTCCACGCTCGTCCATTATAGCTTTGGAGAAGTATCCGAAGTTCCATTGGAACGCGGCGAGGTTACTTCCGGCGGCGTGGCGCTCGGCGAAGTCGATCCGAAAACGATGATGTCGCGCGTCCGTCCCGGATTATTTTTTGCGGGTGAAATGCTCGATGTCGCCGGCGAGATCGGCGGGTACAATCTTCAGGCTGCGTATTCGACAGGATGGGTCGCGGGCGAGAGCGCGGTTGATTTTCTTAACGCATAAATAAAAAAAGAGAGCGGCGAACCGCTCTCTCTCTTTTGCTTCTGCTTCTTTCACTACAGGCACCATGAAAAGCCCGTAGCAGGACACTTGTTTTAATTTTGCTGTGCCGTCGTCGAGGATTTCGTCGCTTCCTCGGTTTCCCGCATCGTGACGCTAAAATCCCGTTTGAGTTGCTGGGTTTGCTCGATCTTCGGCGTATCGATCATGACGTCTTTCGTCAAAATCGAATCTCCTTCGAGATGCACCCAATATTCTTTGCCCGGCTTTAGCACGACTAAATATTTTCCGGTTTCCTTGTTCGAGGTGCTTTGCGTAATTTCACGCGCGGTATCGCCGACTTCGCGGATGCTGACTTTGACCGAGGTCGGCTTCGCGCTCTCGTCCGAGCGGACGAAGCCGCTCATGACGACCACGGCGCGCGAAAACGTCTGCGACCGGCCGACATTCGGAATAGATACCATAGCGGCAAGAACTGCAGCGCCCGCTATTGATAAGAATTGTTTCATGTTCATGTTAAGGCTAACTATTTTTTTTGAGTGTATGATTGACGGTTGGCTAAACTACCAGGCCTTGACGAGAGAAGCTCTGGGCTGCCGGATGCATCGAGAGGCGATGCGTGCAACCCGCGCTTCTACGCACCAATGCCGGTGCTGTTACGCATCGCTCTCGATACGTACCTGATTCGCGCTGCAAAATTAAGAATCAGGGATTGCGCTGCCATTACCTTAGTTTTTTTATTTCATTAGTTAGTAAGTTCGTGTTCACTAAATGCTTCAAATGTATCTTCTGTCATCAATATGTTCCATTGCAGTGCCAACTCCCAATTCGCTTGTTTAAGCCTCAAAATCAAGTTCTGCGTTATTTTCCCGTCATCCTGAAACATTGCAGGATGCGTAGTTCCGTGGACATTCCAGGCTCTGGACTGTATAGCCTGCTCCCGGTGTTATCGTTCGATTAATTCATAACAAAAGCACGAAACGTGATCGCTCGGAAGAACAAAATTGCGTGGCTGGCCCTTGCGGGAATCGCACTCCTGACGGGTTGCGCGTCCCAGCCAAAGATCACGGCTTTGCACCCTATTCACTTCATAGATACGAGCGCCGTAGCGATTGCAAACATTCGTTCCTGGTTCGCGGCGCGGTCGCTCGTGGCACAAAGCCTCTCGGCGACGGGGGATGTTACGCTCGAACAATCTGGCGAATCGAACTCCGCAAGCTTTACGATGAAAAGCAAACGCATCGACATAAGGGGGGAACGCATCGATTCCCTCAGCATCGAAGTAATGGGACCCTTCGGAATTAAAGTCGCTCGATTTCTCGCTTCGCCGAAGCAATATGCGTTTTACGATCTGCTTCATGGCCAGACGATGACGGGCGCGACGGATGTGAAATCGCTCGAAGACCTGACACATTTGCATGGAGTCTCGCTCCAAGCCATGAGCGATCTCGTCTATGGGCTTCCGGGCAGCGATCTTCGCGCAGAGGATTCCATGCGGTTTTATTCAATCGGCGAATCACGTTACGTGCTGCTCGTTCAGAATTTCAATGCCAATGCCACTTCGATGCTCGATCTCGAAGGCGCGATGCCAAACGATTCCAGCGCGGGCAGCCTGATGCTCCTTCGCTATCGGCGATGGAATGGGATTTTAAATCCCATGGGAAGTAAAACGCCGCCGGCTGTCTCCATCCGTTTTTCGGAACCAATGATGGTGAATGGCTTTCCGATCCCGCAGCATATCGAGGTGACAGCCGGAGAAAACAAGTTGACGCTCGCCTACGATCATATTGAACTAAATCCATCTGCACTGACGATAAAAATAAAAATGCCACAATAGAGTGTCACCCAATTTTTTCCTATGTCATTGCGAGGAGCATTCGGCGACCGGAGGGAGCCGAATGCGACGAAGCAATCTCTTTCTCAAACCGCAAGAGATTGCTTCGCCGAAATTGCTCACGCATGATCGGTCATGCGCGCTTCGCTTCGCAATTCCTCTTCGCAATGACGTAAAACAAACTGCATGACAGTGCATTATCACTGCATCTTTTCACATTCCTTAGCACTTTAGCACTCAGCACTTCAGCACTTTCCCCATGATCGACATTCTTCATCTTTCCAAACGTTACGGCGATACACTTGCCGTCGAAGACCTCTCGCTCGAAATCGACGCGGGCGAAATTTTTGCGCTCCTCGGTCCGAACGGCGCGGGAAAATCCTCGACGGTTAAAGTATTGACCGGCCTTTCACGGCCCACCGCCGGCGAGGTCCGCATTTGCGGATTCGATGTGGTTCAAGAACCCATCGAAGTAAAAAAGCGCATCGGCTATGTGCCGGAAAATGCAATTCTATACGAGAGCCTGACGGCGGACGAATACCTCGATCTGGCCGGCACGCTTCGGCATATCGACCGAAAAAAACTTGCCGAACAGCGGGAAGAACTTTTTTCGCTGTTTGAACTCTCGAAACAAGATCGCAAAAAATTACTCGCGGAATTTTCGAAAGGAATGAAGCAGAAGGTCTTGCTCATCGCGGCGCTCATTCATAACCCGGAAGTTTTGATTTTGGACGAGCCGCTTTCGGGACTCGATGCCAATGCCGCGCTCATCTTTAAGGAAGTATTACGCCGCTTCGCGCATGGGACAGCCGGTAAGACGATCTTCTTCTGCTCGCATGTGCTCGATGTCGTCGAGCGGCTCTGCGACCGGATCGCAATTATGGATCATGGCCGTCTCATCGCCATCGGTACGCCGCAGGAACTGCTTGAAGAATCCGGCGAAGCCTCGCTGGAACTTGCCTTCCATAAACTCACCGGCGGCGCGGACATCGAACGCTCGACCGAAGACGTGATGCGGGCATTATCACAGGAATAAAAATATGTTCCAATCCATCGACTTCCGGCAAGTCCGCATTCTCACGCGCTACGCGCTTGTGAGCGAGTGGCGGATGGCGAGCACACGCTCCTTTGGGCGCAGACGCAAGATGAGCCGCGCATGGGCGTATTGGTACATCCTCACGTATCTCCTGATCGGGGCGCTGACCGTTCGCCTTTTCATTGGCGGCGCGACAGGCGAAGTTTATGTGACTGCCGCAGCCCTGTTTATGAGCTATGCCGCGTTCGTCACAGCGAGCAATATATTCCTTGCTTTTGGAACAGGATTTCTCTCGCCCGACGAAGCGCAGATAGTTGCTCCGTTGCCTGTTTCGAGCGAGACCTTTTTCATCTCCCGGCTTGCGGTGCTGATTGGCTATACGACTGCGATTTCGCTTTTGCTCTCGATCGGTCCGTTCATCGGACTCGAATTTTTTATTGCTCCCGGACTGCTTCCGAATCTTGCTCTTGTGGTTGCGACGACTCTTTCAAGCATTGCGGCAGCGATGACGGTGATCGTTCTCTACGGACTCCTCCTCGGCAAGCTCCGTCCGTCGGCGATGTCGAAGGCCGTCGGCTATGTGCAATTTTTAGGCTCGTTCGTAACCGCAATGAGCTTTGTCGCGCTCTCCCGTTTCGAATATAAAATTGACTTGCATGCCCTTACGCTTTCCGCGCAGCCGCTTCTGGCAATCGTTCCATCGTTTTGGTTTGCATCGCTTGCCGGACTCGCTGCCGGAGTAACCGGCTCGCTGCATCTTGCTCTTGCTTTGGGCGCGTTGGTATTGCTCGCGGGGTTGTCGGCGGCGTCTCACGTATTGCTTGGAAAAAAATACCAGCGTGAAGTGTCGGAACTGGCGGATTCGTCGGCGATGAGCGCAAAAGCAAAAAAAACCTCGCGCGATGGGATCGTCTTTCGCTTGTTTCTCCGTTTCGCTCGCTCGGACGAGGCGCGCGGAGTCTTCATGCTGTTGCGCGCGCAATTTCGATACGATTCGAAATTTCGAATGCAGCTTCTCGCCATGCTGCCGGTCACGGTCATCTATCTCGTTATGGCTATTTTGAGCGGCGGCATCGTCGATCCGTTTACCAGCAGTGTTCGCGCCGTGATGCGATCGAACGCGCTCTATTTCGTCGCAATGCTCATGCCGATGCTTATCATGCAGGCGGTTTCGCAAAGCGAGAATTACAAAGCGGCCTGGCTATTTTTTGCCGCCCCGCTCGACCGCTCGAAACTGCTGCTCGCGGTGCGGAATGCCATACTCGTCTCGATTGTGATGCCCTATCTCCTTGCTCTCACAATCGTGTTATCGCAATTCATGCCGTGGACTCATGCGGCAATGCACGTACTCGTTCTGGCCTCGGTCGGAGGGTTCATTTTCCAAATTTATTTCTTGATTTCGGCAAAGATGCCATTTGCTCAACCGCGACGCCCGAACTCCGGCGGCGTAGCCAGATTTGCCGGAATCTTTTTGCCCGTAATTTTGGCGATGGCCATTCTCGTGCTCGAAATATATTATGGATACCGTTCCCCAAGCATCTTCTGGCCGAGCTTTGCGCTGCTCGTTACGCTTTCGGCGTTACTCGAAAAAGCCGTCCGCACGCGCGTGCGTAAGAAACTCGCGCGAGAGGAGTTCGAAGGGTAGTATCTTTGTTTCTTTGCACTAAAAAAAATATCGGAAAATTCATGCGCATTACTTTTCTTTTTGCTATCCTGACGGCACTGCTTATTCGGGGCGCGTCCGCTCAACTTCATCAGACCCAACTCTTTATCGACGACGGGCTTGGGAATTTTCTTCAGTTGAAATACAATGGCGCGGGCAGTCCGGCCACCTGGACGCTCCCGGCTCCCGGCTCGGGCGGCGCACTTTCGAGCGATGGATCGGGCACACTTTCGATCGGGACGCTCTCCATCGCCAACGGCGGCACCGGCTCCGGGACCGCTTCCGGCGCAACGACGAATTTGCTCCCATCCCAAACCGGAAACAGCGGCAAAGTCCTCTCCACCAACGGTACGGGCACGCTCTCGTGGGTCTCCGCGCCGGCAGGAACGGGCATCATCCTGGTCGCTGTGAATTCTGGAGGCAATCTTTTGAACAACGGCTTCCTTATCATGGGAAACCAGTTCTCTTCCGCAAACGAATCGGAAACTCAGATCGTCGCCACCCGCTCTGAAACGCTACAGAATCTGTTTGTACATCTCACCAGCTCGCCGGACATAGGAAGTAGCTGGACCTTCACCGTCCGCAAAAATGGCTCGAACACAACGCTTGCCGTCACGATAACCGGAGCATCGACCACGGGCAGTGACGTGGCGGACAATGTCGCTATTTCCGCATTCGATCTGATCTCGATTCAAGTGAGTGCCAGCGGAGCCCCATCCCCGGCAGTTGGAGCGGCGAGCTTCGAGATAGCCTATTAAGAGTCCTTGCTATTTCCGCTATCGTATCGCCGGCCCGATGGGATTTTCATCGATGAGCATTTCGGCGTAACGCGCAGAATATGCAAGAAAGATTCCCGAGGTAGCTTGCGAGTTTGGATCGTCGGTTTCCTTAAGCCGTGATGAGACCACCCCAATGAGACGCAGGCTCCCTTGCGCCGTCGCTGCAAACACAGGCCCGCCGGAAAAGCCGGGATTACATAGTCCGTCGAAATAATACAGCATCGGAGTCCCATTACGCGCGGAAAGATACGCATGTTTGAGCAATGGGTAGGGATAATTTCGCGTGGGATCGTCGAACATATACCCGAGCGGAAAGCCGAGATACCACACTTCGCAGCCCAGATTCAGGGTATCGTTTGCCGACACGATAGGCGTTTGATCAAACGCCTGTGAAACCGTGGGCCGGGTGAATGAAAATACCGAGATGTCCACATCGCCTTTGGCATGACCGACGAGATTCGTTGGAGAGCGAATCCATCCGTCATCGACAAAAATCTCGACGGTGTCCCTCCCCGACATGAATTTTGCGAAATGTTTTGCGGTCACGACATACTGCCTTCCATTTCGAATAAGCAGGAAGCCGGATGCCGCATGCCCTTTGCCGTCGCCAAGCAGCAGCACGGAGCGGAAATCATCCTCTTTGGGCAGCGGCGAGCGGTCGAGTGCATTCCAAGTGGAATTGCAACCCGATAGAAAAAACACGAGAATACAAAGATAATGGATTCGAGAGAGGTTCATTATACTTGTGTAGCTGTGCTAACGGTTGCGGTTGGGAGAAAGTTGTGAGTTTCCTCTGAACCGAACTCCACCTTCTCAATCGGTTTCACCCGTTTCTCTTTTTCGCAACAATTTATTAATGGCAGAGTGACGAATAAGTAATCATTCGAAAATCTTGGCTCGCTAATTTTGCATTCAAGCTGTGAGTCGCAATATCGTTCGTGTAGGCGTCTCCAACTCGACCTTTTTCGACTTTTAGCTTCGCGAGCGACTAATACCTTCTACCTTCCCAGCTCATCACATGATTTTTTTGCGGCTTCGCAATATAGCATTGCTATTGTTATTATTCACTTTGACCCATGCCTTCGAGTCAGCGAGCGCCGGTATTATTACCGGCAAGATCGTGGACGCGATCTCGAATGAGCCGCTGCCCGGAGTGCGGATTGCCGTCATCGGCCATAAAACCGGCGCGATCTCCGGCTTCGACGGGAGTTATAAATTAACACTCGATCCCGGCGATTATAGCTTAAAAATTACGTCCATAGGCTACCTCGATTCAACGCTGAAGATTACAGTGACCGATGGCCCGCAGACCTTAGATGTCGGCTTGCGGCGAAACATCGGGAAAAACAAAGAGGTAACCGTGGTGGGAAAAACCGAAAACGGCAGCGAAGCCAGCGCGTTTGTTGCATTGCGAAAATCCGACAACGTGATCAATACTGTTTCAGCTCGTAGCATCGAAGTCTCGCCCGATCTTGATGTGGCCGATGTTTCGCAACGTCTTTCGGGGGTTTCGATGACTCGAACCGCCGCGACCGGAGATGCAGAATATGCGATCATTCGCGGAATGGACAAACGGTATAATTATACGACGATCAACGGCATTAAAATCCCGAGTCCGGATAATGAAAACCGTTACGTCCCCCTCGATATTTTCCCTTCGGAATTGCTCGATAGACTCGAGGTAACCAAAAGCCTGCTCCCCACGATGGAAGGCGACGCCATTGGCGGCGTGATGAACCTCGTCATGAAACAAGCGCCAGATCACGAAGTTGCGTCGTTCCAGGTTGGCTCCGGTTACGACGAGCTGTTTAACTCGAGTCGGCAGTTTGCTTCCTTCGTCGATGATCCAAACACCCACTCGCCGCGTGTCATAAATGGGAATAATTATCAGGCTACAATGGCCGATTTCCCTGCCAGTACCTGGACCCCAACCTCCAGCAATCCATCACTTCCTGCCTATCTATCCGGGACGTACGGAAATCGCTTCCTTGATGACGATAAACTTGGTGTTATCGTCGCCGGAAGCTACCAGAATTCCTACCGTGGCGCAAACACCAACTTCTTTCTTTCCACGGTCAATCAGAATGACAACACTCCGTACCTCTCTGAATACGAGAACCGGCAATACAGCACCCAACTGACTCGCGGCGGCGGAATGGCGAACATCGACTACCGGGCTGACGAAAATAATACCTTTCAGCTATTCGGAATGTATGCCAGCCTTCACAAAAATGAAGTGCGATACGAGTACGATACTAATAGATCCAAAGGCGGTTCGATAGAGGATGTCGAGGTGATACCTTCCATTCTCACTACCAATGAAACCCAGGGCATTGGTAACGTGACCCTTTCCGGCAAAGACGTCATTTTTGGAAAAGACTTAGACGCCGATTGGCATCTTGCCTATTCCAGCGCCACGCTGAACTCGCCGGATATTGCAGATCTCGAACTCGATGGCGGTTATACCACCGATAGCACAGGCAAAGCTAATGTTCGCACCCCTGATATCCAAAATAGCACGCGGGCATGGGAGAATAGCGTAGATCAGGATAAGAGCGGCTACCTGACGCTGAAATCCACGGAAGGCCTATTCGGCACGCCAGTCGAATTTTCTTATGGTGGAATGTACCGGAATAAAGAGCGAACGAGCTCCCGTGACGAATACCAGATTCGCGTGCCTCCAAGCGTGGGTGGGACACAGTATTATAATGGGAATATTTCCTTAGATACTCTCTATGTCTTTGATCCCTTAGGCTCGATTGGTGATCCGCTTAATTACACGGCATACGAAGATGTCACGGCGGGGTTCATTCAGGCTAAATTTGATATTGGCAACCTGACCGTGATCGGCGGAGCGCGTGTAGAGCAAACCAATTTTGGATGGACGAGCCTCGATACCAACATCGAACCCGGCACGATCACTTATAGGGATATGCTGCCCTCCGTGAGCCTGAAATACTCGCCGGTCGATAATCAAAACTGGCGGCTTTCCTATTACAAATCCATCAGCCGTCCTAACTTTTTCGAACTCGTTCCCGGCCAAAGCACGCCCGCCGCCTACAACGACTACACCGAAATCTCGAACGATAGCCTCAATCGCACGCAGGCGGATAATATCGATCTTCGATGGGAGTATTTTCCGGGCGGGCTGGATCAATTGCTGGCCGGTGTATTTTACAAGCGTCTCGTCGATCCTATCGAATGGACAATCGTTCAATCGTTCACGCCGTACTACGAGCCAGAAAATTTAGGTGTCGCTACAAATTATGGATTCGAACTGGATTTTCGAAAATTCTTTTCGAATCTCGGTGTCGAAGGGAATTACACCTACACGAATTCCCAAATTACAACTCCCAAGACGGAATACGTCAGTCAGCAAACCAAAACCGTTCAGGAAACTCGCCCGCTCGAAGGGCAGTCGAACAACATAGGGAACCTCTCGCTGCTGTATAAGGACTTCGAAAATGGGACGAGCCTACAGGTAAGCGGTGTTTATACCGGCCCTGCCATCGTCGTGGTTTCGACGTATTACGATAACGACCGATGGTCAACGGGCTTTGTCGATCTCGATTTTTCCGGTGAGCAAAAACTCTGGGGAAACCTTGCAGTCTATTTAAAGGTGACGAATATCCTCAATACACCGCGCGAGGAAGTGATTCACCAGACGTTCACCAGCTCGTCATACCCATATCCTATAAGTTTTCAAACGAACGGTCAGGACGTTCTTGTGCGTAGAGAATTTTATGACCGTAATTATGTGCTCGGTTTTCGATTCAAAATGTAGCAAACACTCACAAGAATGCGGATGAAGCTGTCTCGCACGACGGCAACATTCAATTTCCACAACATCAACTATTCAACAACTTCCATGAAACAACGAAACTTCGTTTTTAAATTAGCATTAGCGGCTATGCTGCCGCTCGCGATCTCTGCGTGCAGCACTTCGACGAGCGTGCAGCAGAAACCAATACCGCCGTCGCCGGTCGGAAATTACGTCACGGACACCTTGAAAAGCCCCATAAAAGGGACTATGGCAGCGGACTCCACCTACTACATGGTCAGTGACGTCGTCATCAACGCAGGCGATACGCTATACATCCAGGCCGGAGCCAAGCTGATCGTTCTCGGCGCCTCGACTGCACAAACCGGAACGCCGGAGTTCCAGGTCAACGGTACGTTTATTTCTGACGGCACTGCAGCAAACCCGATTTTCCTGACGGTTCCTGCCAACCTGCGACTGTATAAGAACCTATGCACCGGGCTATGGGGCGGAATCGCGGGATCGCTCACTTCGGGTGACATCATCCTCAAATACACACACGTTGAATTTGCAGGAGGAACTTCCTCGCCAACCGACAAACTCTACGGACCCAGCGCGCCCCGCTATCCGGTATGGTTCGAAAACCCGAACGCTAACTATATCATGGAAGATTCGTGGATTACCGGCGCCGTGGACGATCCGATGCGCGTGACCAGCGGCAGATACTCGATTTTCCGTAATGTATTCGAATGCAATTCGCTTACGAGCGGTGACGGCCCGAATATCAAATCGGGGTCAACGGGTGACATGGCCTACAATCTTATTATCGGAACCTGCACCAATGGACCGAAGCTGGCGAATAAAGGCGGCGTTAACCCTCAGACCATGGGCAATATCTATAATAACACGTTCATTACGTGTGGATGGCGCTGCACTTTGCCGGCCCGCGCAGGTTCGACGGACATCGAGCAGGGTGCGTATGGAATCGAGTACAATAATCTGATCGTGAATTGCCGCACGGGATTCCGCCTCGTGGCGGCCCCAGCAGCGGACTCCAATGACACGTATTACGATTATCAATGGTACTACGGCTCGACGGACTCCGTTGTGCTCCATTTCTGCAATGACGCACTCGACGGTGGTGTACAGGTAAAAAAACCGCACGACAATCTCGGTCACACATGGGCAACTGGTGCCGACGATCCGAAGTTCGTGGGCTATAGCGTGACCCAGGTTCCTGCAGCTCGGTTCACCTTTGGCGATCCATTCTCAAGCCAGCTTCCGGTCGAGAATGTGCTGTTCTCCACCCCGAATCGCTTTTCCGATATTGCAAGCTTTACCAGCGACTTCCATTTGGCTTCCGGTTCGCCATGTATTAACACTGCTTATACTGGGGCGATCAAAACCACGATCGCAACCCCTACGGTGTACCCGACCGTGGGCACAACCATAGCAGTTCCGACGGCAGGAGTAAACCGCGTGACCTCGATCAAGAGCTCGACAAATCTTTATGGCGCTGACTATACTAATTTAGGACTCGGCCATGATTTCGGAGCTTTCCAGCAGGACAATTCTGGAAACCAAGCCGCCGCATTTGTACATCCGTAATCCATAGTTTTTTAACAAACGTAAATGCCGAGTGATGGAAAATTCCGTCACTCGGCATTTTGATTTTTAAAAGATGGATTATCTATCTTCGAATGCACCGATCGAGAGGAGCGTAATTTATTGGTGACGCGAATTTGCTCGTCGTCCAAAAGGCGCTATCGTTTGGAGTGAAGCACATTGCTTCTCCCTGAGTTTCACCAACAATAGGAATCTGCACGGGGGTATTCAGCAGGGCGTTTAAGATGGATTGTCCGGGAGTGATGGTCCAATAAAAAGCTGCGGTGTAAGTCTTCATGATGATCCCTGTTCTTCCGGAGGCAATTCCACCCGAGCGCAATGGCCCGGCAGGTATCGGCATCGCTTCGATTATCTTCGTAGCGATAGTAACCGAATCGTTGCCGGTGCTTTGCGGATAAGGAAGCTCATACACGTCAGGAGCTCCTGCCTTATCCACAATATAAATATCTTTCGATTGAGGATCGAGCAGGATGGTCTCCGCGTCGTGCGGGCCATCGGTGGATGGATAGGAAAAGACGATTTTATCGGCTTGTGCGGTTGCACCGTTCAAAACGCCGGAACCAAGGGGCGTCTGTGGCTCTGGGAAGCGGTAAATGGTGCACTGCGGAAAATTAGATTTACTATCGCCAATATCAGCCATGTAAATATAGGTGACGCCGGCGACTGGGCCAGGCCCCATCGTCATATCGGTCCAATCGCGGTCGGTTGCGCCGGTTACGCTGAAGGCGGCTCGTTTCGTTCCAGTCGTATCGACGAGATAAATATCGTTCGATCCACCTCCCTGATCGTTCTCGATCCACAACATGCCAGGGTAAAATCTGCTTGCTCCCATGCCGGAAGCGCTCGACATCTCCGGATCGGTGATTTTGCCGACCTCGACACCCGTATAAAAAATGCTCGTATCGTATATCGGCGTCCCATATTGTGGTATGGCAACAGTATCTGTTGGATGCATCGTTGCCGTGGTATCCGTCGTTCCCGTCGGGGAATTTTTCGAGCAGGAGGCAAGCGTGCCGGCGGAAAGAGTGAGAAGGATGATTTTTCTTAAGGTCATTTTAAGTGAGATTTAATAAGCAGACAAAAGGCGTTGCGCTCGTATAAATAGGATGAGGCACAAAGCTGTTGAGCAAAAACGAGCATATTCGGCGGTGCGTTCTGAAAGCAATCTCACCATGTAGAGATTTATCTATTTCATAATATGAATACTGGCAAAACTTTTGTTTCATGACATCCTTCCGGAATCTCATTCGGGAAGGAGGTTTGTTTTTGAAGATATCTATGAGTAAACTTTTTCGCTTCTGTCTTTTATTTTTCGTTGCGGGTGGGATTGGCGCTACGGCTGTTTTTGCGCAGTCTTACGATCGTCATTTCCGCGCGGGCAATGGCTCGTTCGATTTTAACTTGCTTCAGGGTGCGATGGTGTTTCAAGGCCTCGATCCCAACGGGCACGATTCGCTTACCGTGAAATGGCTTTACGATTCGTCGAAAAGCCAGCGAACGGTTCAGACGAAAAAATTCCTGATGCAATCGATCGACACGATCGTTTTTGGCGGGCCGGCCGATTCCGTCGCCATTCGAATTGTTCCAAAAGGTTCTTCCAATTCCACCGCCTTCACGCTGGGCCCATCGGATAGTTCGTTCGCGGGAGTCGATAGCATCATCATGCCTGCGATCAATCCAGAGGGCGGCGTCTCTTTACTGACATCCCCGCAAGCTGGAATTGTATTACAGTGTTTTCCCAATCCAGCGCAGGATAACGTCGTGATCGAAATTACGCTGGACGATTCGAAATTGCTGCACTTATCGCTGTTCGATGAAAAAGGAACGCTCGTCAGGGATCTGGGAAGCCAGGAGTTTGAGGCTGGAACTCATTCTCTTCTATGTCCTTTGCGCGATGAGGAAAATCGGCAGCTCCCCGAAGGCACGTATCTCTTCGCAGCGCAGTCTAAAGAAGGTTCCACGTCTCTCAAGCTCTCCCACAAACAATAAATCCCAAGCCATGAAAACGTTAGCAACAACTCTTCTCCTCCTTTTTTTCTCCTCGCTATCGTCCGCGCAGGTGATCGACTTCGGCGATGGCCGCACGTACCCACTGACGAGTGGCGCAACGGTAAACTTTCCATGGAATACTGCGACAGGCGTTCCGATGATCGGCAATCCGATTACGCAGGATACGATCCATGGGGTGCTTCAGGGCACAATGCTGGCGGGCCACACGTATTACATGGATAGCGATGTCATCATCCCCGCAAGCGATACTTTGCTTCTCCAGCCGGGTGTTACCGTAATCGTCACCACCGCTTCCACGGAGCAACCCGGAACGCCGGAGTTCCAGGTGTTTGGAACGTTTATTAGCTACGGCACAAAAGCACAACCGATTTTTTTGACCGTCCCTGAAAATTTGCACCTTTATAGCAATTTGGTAACGGGATTGTGGGGCGGTATTACCTGCGCGCCGAATTCCGGCGATGTTATCCTTAAATGGACACACATAGAATATGCCGGAGGTACTGCCGGGCCGAACGATCCAATAAACCAGCGGGGATCGGTGCGCTACGGGGTATGGTTCCAGAACTCTGCCAGCAACCTTATCATAGAAGATTCCTGGTTCTCCGGCGGCGATAACGATCCGGTCCGCGTCAACGGCGGGAAGATCAGCATCT
Organism: Ignavibacteriota bacterium; assembly: GCA_003151825.1. GTDB lineage: Bacteria > Bacteroidota > Ignavibacteria > Palsa-1295 > Palsa-1295 > PALSA-1295. The sequence goes on along the minus strand of PLYO01000037.1, from coordinate 36,360 downwards.
TCCGCAATGTGTTCGAATCCAATGCTAATACGAGCGGTGACGGGCCGAACATCAAGGCGGGTTCCGTTGGAGATATGGCGTACAATCTCTTTATCGGCTCATGCACCAATGGGCCGAAGCTCTCAAACAAAGGTAGTATCAACCCGCAAACCGGGGTCAATATCTATAATAATACGATCGTCACATGCGGATGGCGCTGCGATTTAGGGGCCCGCGCCGGCTCGACGGACATCGAGCAAGGCGCTTATGGGATCGAATATAATAACATTATCGTGAATTGCCGCACTGGCTTCCGGCTTCTGGCCAACCCCATTGCCGACACGGCAGATACCTATTATGATTATCAATGGTACTATGGCTCGACGGATTCCGTTGTGGCCCATTTTTGTAACGACGCCCTTGATGGCGGCTTACAGGTTATCAAGCCGCATGACAGAGCCGGCGCGGCGGGAGCTAACAACCCGATGTTCGTGAACTATAATGTGGATCAGGTTCCCGTGGCCCGTTTTACATTCGCAGATCCATTCACCAGCCAACTTCCAGTTGAGAATGTCAAGGCCTGTAGTTCCAGCCGGTTCAGTGACACACCTGAAAGTTTCACAAGCGATTTTCACCTGTCTGCCAGTTCGCCCGCTATTGGCACGGCATACACCGGAACTATCAAGGCAAGCCCATGGGGCGGTCCTGTTTACCCTGCGAATTCGAGCATTCCCGTCCCGATGAACGCATGCCCTCAATATAGCGCGTCGAATCCATTCGGCGCCATCACTGAGGGACTCGGCAAAGACTTCGGTGCATACCAATCGGATGGTTCTGGAAATCAACAATAATAGTTTTTATTTTTTATGAACGCATACAAAATTATTCGTCTTGCCGGTATTGCCGGCCTTAGTGCTTTGTCCATTGCCGGATGCACGAAAAAATCGGTGGACGACCCCGTCGAATATTCCTTCGTTGTGCTTGGCGACTGCCGGGTCGATAAGGCCGATACCAACTCCACAACGAATCCAGCCGGCATAAATTTCGCTGAACTGGATCGCTCGATGGAAGACATTGCGAAGCTCGACCCCAAACCATCGTGCGTCTTTTTTAATGGCGATGAAATTTTCGGTTATGAGCAAGATACCACGAAATTAATGAATGCATTTGCGATCTGGCGAGATCGCGTGGAAGCCTCACCGGTCGTGAAAGCTGGAATTAAGTTTGTCGCTATCCCAGGCAATCACGAGACGGAAGTTGACAGCGCCGACGGAAAGGCGCCGTCTCGGGATGCCGAACGTGTGTGGTTGGAAACCATGACTCCGCTCCTCAATGGCAATGATGGCCCACATGCAGGAGGCCCGGACAGTTTAGCCACCGATCAAAGCAGGCTTACCTACTCCTTCGATCTGAACGACTCCCACTTCGTACTCATGAACACCGATCCGGTCGGTCAGGATGCGCATGTGCCGGTGCATTGGATCGCCGATGATCTTGCAAAGGCACGTAAGAATGGCGCAAAGCATCTTTTCGCGATCGGACACAAACCCGCGTTCGGCTATCAAGGAACCATGGCAATGGCTGCCGGCAATCGAAGCGAGCTTTGGGATGCGCTGGAAACAAACCATGTGGAAGCAATGATCGGATCTCACATCCACGTCTATGACGGGTACCAGCCGCATCATGCGAAGACCTGGATGATCATTTCAGGCAATGGGGGAACACCGCTCGACAAAAACTTACCGCCAAACAAACAATACTTTGGATTCACAGTAGTAAGCATCCTGAAAAGTGGCAATGTCATTTTGAAAAGTTATGGCCGCGATGTCCCCACCGAAGGGTATGCTGCCGCCTGTCTCGCAACAAAATACCCCACTACTATACGAGACTCACTCGATATTACCTGGAAAGATTAAGAAAAAATTTCACATCCATTTAAATAACCTCGCTCATGAAAAAAACTTTCGCGCTCGCCGCGCTTGCGGCCGCCATGCTCGTGTTCGGTGCGGGATGCCATTCAAATTCCCCGACAAATGGCGCCACTGGCCCCACCGATACCACCAAGAATGGCGGCAATACTTCTACGCCCGATTCGGTGCTCTATTCGTTCGCGGTGTTCGGCTGCAACCGGCTGGATGCCGCCGATACAACGGGAGTTCCCAGCACGGCAAACCTTGCGCAACTCGACCGCAGCTTTGCCGATATTGCCGCGCTATCACCGCGGCCAAATTTTCTCGTCGTTTGCGGGGATCTGATTCTTGGGAAGGGTTCATCCTCAAGCGCGTCCGTCGATACGGCGGTCGTTGGCCAGGAGCTTCGCGCATGGATTCAACACTATCAAACGTCTCCTGCGGCGGCAATCAAGCTCTATGTCACGCCAGGGAACCACGAAACGCAGGGATGGACCAATGGCGTTTCGTTCCCTCAAGCCGAACAAGCATGGCTGAATAATATGTCGCAATATATCGCCGGAAGTAACGGACCGGGCGTGGGAGGGCCCGATCATCTCCAGACCGATCAGAGCCGGCTTTCGTATTCGATCGATTACCGTGACTCGCATATCCTCTTGATGAACAGCGATCCCGTAGGTGCGGATGCAACGGTTCCTGTCAATTGGGCTGCATCGGATATGGCCGCCGCTCGCGCGCGAGGACAAAAACATATTTTTGCGATCGCTCACAAGCCGGCGTATTCGTGGGATAATGGAACTTCGGACGGACTCGTAACAAGCAATCGCGATTCGCTCTGGGCCGCGTTCAATACGAATCAGGTCGAGGCAATGATTACGGCCCATAATCACGTCTATCAACGCCTGCAAGGGACGACGGGCAAAACGTGGATGATTATCTCGGGTAATGGCGGAAGCACGCTCGAAACAACAGCTGGGAACTATCGCAATTTCGGTTTTGCTGTCATCAGCATCACGAAAAGCGGTAAAGTGCTGATGAAAGAATACGCCCGTTCTTACGGAGCAAATTACAACGATCCCTGCCCTGCCGCGACGTATCCAACAACGGCGCGCGATTCCGCCGATATTACCTGGCAATAAAAAAGGCTTCCCGTAATTGTGAGTAAAAAAAAGCCCACCCGAAAGGATGGGCTTTTTTTCGAACGATCGGTTTTTATCTCACAATCACAAGCTCGCCGCGATAGTGAGCATCGCCCGCCGTCAATTCATACAGATAGACGCCATCGGGTTCATGCGAGCCATCGAACGAGATCGTATGCACACCGGCACTTTGCATCCCTTGCGGAATACTTTCCACTTCGCGGCCCACCACATCATGGATCGACAGCGTCACATTTTCGGACGAAGCGAGTTCGTACTGGATGGCTGTCTGAGTCTGAAACGGATTTGGCCATAGCTCGATATTTGCTATGGACTTCGATCCTTCTGACACATCCGCAGGCGTGGCGATATTGAACGGAGCCGATTGTCCCGTTGCGCCGGAAGCGAATGAAACCTGAACAAACACTCCGGGGATTTCTGCCGCAGGGACCGACCACGCATAACTCCCATTTGCTTCAGCTGGACCGCTCTCGATCAGATTCGGCGTCACGCCATCATAATAGACGTTGATGGCGAGCGTATTGCCAAGATACCCGGACGCTTTCCAGTTAATGTTCGTGGATCCGCCAGCAATCACCGGCGTAGGCGAAAGCCAAACGCTGTCAACCGTTCCCGGAACGAGAATAACGAATGGGCTGCTCATGCCAATGACTCCGATAGCGTCCTTGACGCGAACTAATGCGTTAGATGAGGGGGTCGCCGGAATAGTCCAATTGTAGGTAAGCGAGGTATCGCCGGTTGCAACATTTATCCATGTCGTGCCGCCATTCGTCGAATAGTCGATAGAACGGGATTTGCCGGTGGTTGCCGTGACCGTGTATGAAATAGTTTGCTTCGTTCCAGAGAGCAGTGAATCGCCAGTGGCCGGCGTGGAAACGACGATGGAATCCGGAACCGGAGGCGGGGGGGGCGGTGGAGCTCCTTGAGAACCATCGAGTGTAAAATCATCGAAGCGGTTGTTGCCACTCAATAAATGTGTGTTACCGCTAAAGATAATTCTAAAAATGAGATTTGGGTTGTTGTTTACTGTCAGGTCGTTTCCGAATGTGACAGTGACAAGCGAAAAGTTTAGATAGATGCTCTTAGCGTTTTCACCTTGCGTTAAGTCGAGTGTGTGGCCAGGTGCGCCATTGACTGTCATGCCCGTGCTATCCCATGTGTTTCCGCCATCGACGCTGTAAGAATAGATTTGTGCGGAATCACCAGAGCCGATGCTGGATGTCTGGGTTGCGAATTTGACAACAAGATTGGTATAACCCGTTGATGGGATGTGCCAGCGAAGCTCGATCGAATCCACAGGATTTCTCGGACGGAGCCCATCCCCGGAAGGAGCTCCGAGGCGAAGATTTGTCGTGTCAGTGCTGGCAACGCCATCGAGGTTGTCAGTGCCATTGGCGGCGCCGTAAGTACTCGAAGTTCCTGGTTCGAGATAATATTCGAGGAATGCCTTGCTGGTATCGAGTGCAGAATAATCTGCATCGATATGGGGCACATTCGGTACTTTATAGGTCGTTGTCGTTAACAGCGTATTGAAGTTCCAGTATTGAATAAGCCCACCTGCCGGCGGTGGCGGTGGCGGAGGCGGTTTCATCGTCAGAATGAGGAATCTGTGGCTTAAGCCCACGATGCCATTCTGGTCCCCGACCTGAATGAAACAGTTCTTCGATGGAGTGTTCGGCACGGTCCATGTGAACGTGTCTTGAACGGATTCATCCACAAACGACCAACTCTTGCCCGAATCGTAGGAATAGTTGATCGAACGGAATCCGGAGATCGCTCCAGCGAGCGAATACGAAATCAATGCTTGCTGACCCACCAAGAGCGTATCTCCCGCCGGAGGAGATGAAACCGAGATTCTCGGAACATGAACTATGAATCTGGAACTTTTACCTATTATTCCATTCACCGTGTCAATGACTTCTATAAAGCAATTACTCGATGCGAGGTTTGGCACTACCCATACGAAGGTATCCTTGGTCGAAATGCCCAGTTCAGTCCAGAAGTCGCCTGAATCGGTGGATAAATAGACCGTGTGAACAGAGGATGTTAATCCGGAAGGCTGATAAATAATCGTGTCCGGCAGGCCAGCGAAGAGCGTATCTCCCGCCGGAGGCGTCAGCACGATAATTGCTGATTTGAGGTAGCTCCCCATCACGGCTACATTGTCAAGCCGTGCGTTTCCGCTGGTGCCGGAAATAGCGCCTGTCTTGTAAGACTTAAATGTGATCCGAAGCACCAGCTTGGTAGTATTGTTAACCGTCGTGTCCGAGCCAAAGCCAATCGTAACGAGTCCAAAACCGTTAATATAAACGGCGGCTGTGTCGAGGAGCGTATCGACATTCGCGCCATCTACGGTGAGGCTCGCTGTTTTCCAGGTTACACCACTATCCACGCTATACGCGAAGGCCTCGACAGCCTGACCGCTCTTCGCGCTCGACGATTGCAACGCATACGAAACGGAAATATTCTTGAAGTTTGTCGTTGGAATGAAAAACTCGAGCGCAGTGAAATCGGTTGGATTGCGAACGCGCAGACAATTGCCCGCCGCTGCCCCTTGCTGGGCATTCACGGTCGAGCCGGTGGTCTCATCGATCCAGCAACTATCCTCGGATTTAACGGTCGTGCCCGAATCGAACGCATATCGAATATAGGCATTATTCGTATTGATCGCCGAATAATCCGCATCGATCAAAGGGATAGGGTTCTTAGTGGATCCAAAAGTATCGACTGCGGTAAAGCTATTGAAATTCCAATAATTTATTAATACCTGCGCTTGCGATTGGTTCGTAATCGAAAGGAGCGCGATCGACAAAAATGCAGCGAATAAGGATTTTCTCATGGGGGAAATGCGTATTTTTAGTAAAAAAAAGCCACCATTCAAGGGGTTAATGTAATATCGACAAAAATAGGGCGCTGCGATTACGAAAGCATTACCCACGCTTTAAAGTGAGAATACGAAATTATTACGCGCCCTGATTAAAACCCCAGTCAATCACTTGAAATGGAGAAGCCCGTGCCGCTCGTTCGGCACGGGCTTTTCAGCGCATGATCGGTCATGCGCTAAGCAATCCACAAAAAAAATTATTGCTTCACGAATTTTCCCTGCTGCTCGGCGCCACTTGCCTTATCCTGAATGCGCAGGTAATACGATCCGGCCGGAAGATCCGATGTGCTAATCTCGACATTCGACGCAGCGGCCGCAGTCGAATGCTGGACTTCGCGCCCTTCAATGTCGAGGACCGAAACGTTCGTGGGCGAAGAGAATGGATTTTCGAAGGAAACGTAATCCATCGCCGGGTTCGGAGAAAGGTCCAATTGCTGCTCGGCTTGCACCGGCTCAGTAACACCTGCGACCGCACCAGTGGCAGTGACTGTTAAGTTATCGAACCGGTTGTTACCGCTCGTTCCGCCCGTAGCGGTATCGCCGAATACGATGCGGAAGATGAAATTCGGATTGTTATCCATCGAGGTCACCGTGTCAAAACCAATCGTTACATGACCATAAGGCGCTCCCGGCGCACCCGATTGCTGGTAGATGGTGTCTGTGACATCTAATGAGTCCTGCTTGGAGCCGTTGACCGTAAGTCCCTTCGCGATCCAAAGCGGGCTGCCAGCATTGGTACTATACGAGAAATGCTCCACCTGAGGTCCCGTGGTGCTTGATGCCTGTAGCGCATAGCTCAAAGTGATGCCTTTGAATCCTGTAGTGGGGATAACAAAGTGAAGCTCCATGCTGTCGGTTGGGTTGCGAACACGGAGCCCATTGCCGGGCCAAGCGCCGCAATGAGCATCCACCGTGTCGCCAGCGACGTTGTCGATATAGCTCCACTTAGGGGTTTTCGCGGAATTCACATACTGGATATAACCTTGAGGAGTCCCAGGCGCTGTGAAATCCGCCGTGAGGTTCGGAACGTTTGGCGTATAATAAGCACCGCTAAACGTATTGAAAGCCCAATAATCAACAATAAGATTGTTGGCCGGGACCTGATAGATAATGAACGGTCCGATCGAAGCTGTAACACCAGCCGAGTCCGTTACACGTACCAATCCTTTGGTTGTTGCAACATTCGGAACCGTCAGCGTGGTGCTCGTATCGCCCGTTATTGATCCCGCAGGAACCCACGTTTTACCGCTATCGGGTGAAAACTGAATAGTACGTACTTGACCGACGGTGCTAAAGGTTTTGAACGCAACAGCGGCCTTCTGTCCTGGCACAAAGATGCTTCCGGGAGCCGGAGCAATCATCGAGATTGAAGCGGGCGCTGGCCCCGCGTTTCCAACGCCATCGAGCGTAAAGTCGTCAAAGCGGTTGTTGCCACTTACAGGAGTATTTGGATGAGTATGGCCATTGAAGACAATACGGAAAATCAGGTTCGGGTTATTATTGACGGTCAGGTCACTTCCAAAAGTGATGACGACAGGTCCAAAGCCTAAATAGACGCTGCTAGCGCTCTCACCTTGCGTTAGGTCGAGTATATGGCCAGGTGCTCCATTGACGGTCATGCCCGTGCTATCCCATGTCTTTCCGCCATCGACGCTATAAGAATATACTTGCGCAGAATCACCAGAGGCGAGGCTGGATGACTCGGTTGCGAATGTGACAACAAGGTTTGTAAATCCCGTCGAGGGAATGTGCCAGTGAAGCTCGCTGGAATCTGTTGGGTTTCGGGCACGCAGGGCCAATCCGGAAATGGCGCCTTGGCGAAGATTCGTGGTATCGGTGCTTGCTACGTTGTCGATCTGAGCGCCGCTGGCGTTGTTAGCGTCAACCCCTGTGATAGCCCATGAGGCTGAAGTGCCTGGCAGAAGATAATACTCGAGATATGCCGAATCCGCCGGTGTTAGAATCGTGTAATCAGCTACGATAGGAGGAATATTAGGATGGGTGTACGGCCCCGCGAGATTATTGAAATTCCAATAGTGAATAAGCGTGGGTGTGGTCTGAGCATTAGCTTTTTCAGCGAAACCTGCAAGCCCAAAAGCAAGGATCGCAGAAAGAAAACAAAACGATAACAATTTTTTCATGAGTGTTGTAGGGGAATGGAAAATGAGATTCGAATAATTACTTAGTCCGCAAAATTATGGATGCTATATTATCCGATGGTTACCGTCCGGTTAAAAAAAAATGTCGAATCGTAGCGGCCCTATCGTGGATTCGAATTTGGTTAGTTGCGCGCTCCGGTCGGAATGCAACTTTTGAAAGTCGATGTGCTCCTAACGTTTCAAGCGATCACGTTTGTTGAAATGCTTGGACTCAAATGCCCGCAAGAGGCCGCAGTCGCCGTTACACAACCCAAATTTTAGACTGAAAAGGCCGGATAGGCATGGACACTTCTCACGCGACCCCTCGTTCGAGAAGTGCGCCTGCGCGGATTCGAACCGCGAACCCTCAGCTTCGAAGGCTGATGCACTATTCTATTGAGCTACACTGGCAAAATGCTTTGCCGCCAGGTGCCTGAATGAATCGCCAGGTCACACGGTTTTGGATTATCTGTGAAACCGCAATTGTGAACACCCGGCCAAGATTCGGCTAAATTTGTTGCCATATTGTTGCTAAACAAATTTAAAAGACGATTTTTTATGGCTGCAACCTATTGATAATAAATAACTTGCGACGATTTTTAGCGGAAGGCCCGGGATTCGAACTCGGAAGCCCTTGCGGGCGGCAGTTTTCAAGACTGCTGCAGTACCATTGTGCCAGCCTTCCATTAGCGCGCAGATCGGTTTAGTGGGTAGGTCGGTGCTTCCAGTCCGAGCAGCCGCGCTGGATAAGTCGGGCTGGAAGCATCGACCTACGCGCAGAGAACGGCAGAGCGGATTGAGGAGTTCGGAATCAAAGCGGGCGAAATTTCGATAAAAGGGTGTTCTTGGATGATCGAATCATCCGAATGGAACTCCAGGCGGGCGTATTACACATATTTTGCATTATGAATACCACAGACACTCACGTACCAAGCGTTCTCGAACATAGCCTTTCCGAACATGGCATCTCTCACGGCCAGATTAATTTTAATCTAACCCCCGAAGAGCTTTACGCCGAGGCGCTTTCGCGTGGCGAGGGAAAGCTTGCGGCGAACGAGGCGCTCGTCGTCTCCACCGGGAAATTTACGGGCCGTTCGCCGAAGGACAAGTTTATCGTCGAAAATGCGCCGAGCAANNACGAATCAGCCGATAAGCGAGGAGAATTTCGAGCGGCTATACCAGAAAATGGTGAAAGCGATGAACGAAAAAGAGCTTTTCGTCGCCGATCTTTTCGCCGGCGCGGAAAAGAAATACCAGCTTCCGCTTCGCGTGATAAACGAGTATGCGTGGCATAATCTTTTCTGTCACGATCTTTTCATTCGCCCCACGCAGGCCGAGCTTGCCGAGCATCGCCCGCAGTTCACGATCATCGCGCTGCCAAGCGTCAAGGCTGACCCAGCAACGGACGGCACGAACTCCGAAACATTTATCGTGCTCAATTTCGAGCGCGGACTTATCCTCATCGGTGGCACGGAATACTCCGGTGAAATGAAAAAAGGGATTTTCACTACGCTGAATTATTTGTTGCCGTTGAAGGGTGTTATGTCGATGCATTGCTCTGCCAACATTGGCGAGAAGGGCGATACCGCGCTTTTCTTCGGCTTGTCCGGCACGGGAAAGACGACGCTTTCGGCCGATCCCACGCGACGCCTCATCGGTGATGACGAGCATGGATGGTCGGAAAATGGAGTATTTAATTTCGAAGGCGGGTGCTATGCAAAGTGCATCAAGCTATCGAAAGAACAAGAGCCGCAAATCTGGAATGCGATCAAGCGCGGCGCGGTACTCGAGAATGTTGTGCTCAATGAGCATGGCGTGCCAGATTACAACGATACCTCGAAAACGGAGAACACGCGCGTGGCATATCCGCTCGATTTTATCGAGAATTCGGTCGAGCCTTCCATCGGCGGACATCCTAAAAATATTATTTTCCTGACCGCCGATGCGTTCGGTGTGCTTCCGCCGATTTCGAAGCTCACGAAAGAGCAGGCGATGTATCATTTTATTTCCGGCTACACGGCGAAAGTCGCCGGAACCGAACGTGGCGTGACCGAGCCGGAACCGAATTTTTCCACCTGCTTTGGCGCGCCGTTCATGGTGCATCATCCGAATGTCTATGCCGGTTTGCTTGGGAAGAAAATCGAGCAGCATAACGTCCGCTGCTGGCTTGTCAATACCGGATGGACAGGTGGGCCCTATGGAGTCGGCAAACGAATGCACCTGCCCTACACGCGCGCGATGGTCGATTCCGCCCTCGCCGGCGAGCTCGATACTGTGAAGACAATAAAAGATCCGATTTTCGGAGTTGAAATTCCGGAGCATGTTCCCGGCGTGCCGGATGAAGTGCTGAACCCGCGCAATACGTGGAACGATAAATCAGCTTACGATAAACAAGCCGCCGATCTCGCTCGGCGCTTTGTGGAAAACTTCAAGAAGTACGAAGAGGGCACGAGTGAAGCCATTAAGAATGCTGGGCCGAAAATATAGGGAGAATTATTTATGCCGCCACTGGTGGCTGCGCCTCCATGCCATTCTTCAGCGCGTCATTGCCTGAATTCAGCCGAATCAGATTTAGCGCACTCCCAGCCTCGAACCATGCGATATGTTCCATGTTCATCGTGTGTGCAAGCGGGATGATGTCAACAGTTCCATCTGTGTGTGTAACCTTCATATTCACCGTGCGGACTGGATCGAGCTCCTGCAAGTACTCTAACGAGACAACGTCTCCTTCGAGGATTTTATCATAGTCTGCGGGGTCGATGAAGGTGAGCGGAAGAATTCCCTGCTTTTTCAGATTGGATTCGTGGATGCGGGCGAAGCTGCGGGCGATGACTGCGAGACATCCCAAATATCTCGGCGACATTGCAGCATGTTCGCGGCTCGAACCTTCGCCGTAGTTCTCATCGCCAACGATGACCCAGCGCTTGCCGCGCTTTTTGTAATCGCGCGCAACTGCAGGAACCGAAACATTCGTTTCGTGGGTGAAAATGTTTGTCGTTGTTCCCGTTCCGCCTGACCAAGCGTTGATGGCGCCCGTCAGCATGTTATCGGAAATTTTATCGAGATGTCCGCGATATTTCAGCCAGGCGCCGGCAGGGGAGATGTGATCGGTCGTGGTTTTGCCTTTGGTCTTAATGAGGACTGGCATGTTTTCAGAATCGACAGGAGATACCATCGGCGAAAACGGTTCGAGAACCTGCAAACGCTCGCTTGTTGGCGTCACATCAATTTTAACAGATGTTGCCTTCGCCACAGGAGGAATATATCCAATTCGCCGTCCAATGTAACCATTCTTCGGCAATGGATCGACTTTCGTTGGTGGCTGCAAGCGATATTTCTTGCCATCTTTGCCTTCCAATTCATCCTTTAAAGGATTAATTGAGAGATCTCCTGCAAGTGCATAAGCTACAACCACTTCCGGACTTGCCACAAATGCAAGCGTGGAAGGATTGGCATCGTTACGACCGGGAAAGTTTCTGTTAAAACTATTGATGATCGTGTTGCGCTCGCCCTTTTTTACATCATCGCGTTTCCATTGGCCAATGCACGGGCCGCAGGCATTCGATAAGATTTCTGCGCCAATCCCTTCGAGCGATTTTAGCTGACCATCCCGATCCACGGTTTGCCGAATAAGCGCGGAACCGGGATTTATCATCAATGGAACTTTAGCTTTGCCGCCATTTTTGATTGCTTGTTCTGCAATCTGTGCGGCGCGGGTTAGATCCTCATAGCTGGAATTCGTGCAGCTTCCGACAAGCGTGGTCGAAATCTTCATTGGATAATCATTCGCCTTTGCATCGGCCGCAAGATTGGAAACAGCGTGAGCAAGATCGGGAGTGAACGGCCCATTGATAAGCGGCTCTAATTTTGAAAGATCGATCTCCAAAATTTCATCGAAATATTTCTCTGGATTTGCTTCTACTTCTGCATCGGCGGTGAAAAGATGCATGTGCTGTTTTGCAAGTTCGGCGAGTTCTTTGCGATCAGTGGCATTCATATAGAGGACGCCGTTTTCGTCGAAGGGGAATACGGAAGTTGTTGCGCCGATCTCCGCGCCCATGTTGGTGACCGTTCCTTTACCGGTCGTCGAAAGCGTTTTGCAGCCGGGTCCGAAATACTCGATAATGCGGTTCGTGCCGCCTTTAACTGTGAGCTTTTCTGCGACATGAAGGATAATATCTTTCGGAGCTGACCATCCACTCAGTTCTCCGGTGAGTTTTACACCAACCAATTTCGGATTCAATACTTCCCATGAGAATCCGGCCATTGCATCGACGGTATCCGCGCCGCCGACGCCTATCGCGATCATCGAGAGTCCGCCCATGTTCGGCGTGTGAGAATCCGAGCCGATGATGAGTCCGCCAGGGAACGCATAATTTTCTAAAACGACCTGATGAATAATTCCTGAACCGGGACCCCAGAAGCCGATGCCATACTTGGCGCAGGCGGCTTTCAGGAAATGATACACTTCGCTATTGGTATCGAGCGCTTTATTTAAGTCGCTATCGGCGCCTTGATATGCTTGAATGAGGTGATCGCAATGAACGCTTGAGGGTACTGCGACCATGTCGCGCTGGGCCTGCATGAACTGGAGGATCGCCATTTGCGCGGTGGCATCCTGCATGATAACGCGGTCAACTTTCAGCGCGAGAAAACTTTTGCCGCGTGTCAGGTCTTGCGACTGCGGATCGGCAAGATGGCCATACACGATCTTCTCCGCGAGCGTCAGCGGACGGTTCAGGCGCTTACGAATAATGGAGAGTGTTTCTTCGGTTCGCTTATAAATTCCAGCGGCAAAATCGCGGGTGGTTTCGACGAACATGGCGCGCGGGTTCGAGCGTATCTCGCTCATTTCGACCGCCTGCGGTTCGATGTGAAAGGGTTGGTTTGCTATCGGCAATGTCACGCCATTCGTTGCTTGGGCCATAAAGTTTTCAAAATTGAATTGTTGGAGAACTACGAACGTTCAACCATACGAAATTTGTGCCAGAATGTTGCTTTTAGCGAAAGAACAGGACAAATCAGATCAGGACGAACTCCACAAACCCAAGCGTCGTTTGAATAGTGTGGAAAAAGCTCAGAGAATTACACCCGCTGCCCTGAATGCCCTAAAAAATGCATTGTGTAAGATATATTGGTATAAAAAGGAAATGAAGAGCTTCATTCTAAACAGCTGCCAAGATGTCAAAATCTTAAATTATGCTAATTGGGACGATTATAAAATAAAGATCGCCTCCGACATTGTTGATGGTCTCGCATCAAACCAGCAGCGGAATGTGGAAATCATCATAAATTTAATTCGGGACGTATCACAAATCGACGACTTTAGTCACCTAAAGAAAGAAGTAGACGGTGAAAAGCTGGCACGAGAGGCTAAATTAGCAGTTGAATCACTTCGTCGTCTTAGCCAAAATCATGACAGGATTTCACGTGATAGTCAGGAGGCAGAACAGCGAAGAAAAGCTTCGATGGAGCGACTTAATAAAGTTACGATAGTCGCTAATCGCTTGGACGAAATAAAAAAAAGATATACTGTGCTTGTAACTTCAAAGAATCCTCAGTCTCGCGGTATTGAACTGGAGGAGGTCATGTATGATATTTTCAATCTATTCGATCTTGATCCAAGAGCGTCTTTCGAGATAGTGGGAGAACAGATGGACGGAGCATTCTCATTAGCAGGAACCGAATTTCTTTTTGAAGCTAGATGGAGGAAAGAAGTTGCTTCACGGGCGGACTTGGATTCGTTTTCAGCAAAGGTCAAAAGGAAACTGGAAAATTCCTTGGGTCTTTTTTTATCGATTAATGGCTTTTCACAAGATGGCGTAGAGATTCATTCTAACAATCAACCCTCGATCATACTTATGACGGGTGCGGATTTGATTGCAGTACTTGAGAATCGAATCGATTTTGTCTCCTTGATCCAACGTAAGAAACGACACGCATCTCAAACGGGTAAGATATTATTTGAGGTACATCAACTCAGCGATTAACGAACAGCAGTCGTTTATACTTTCGCACATTGCAAGTTATCTCAGAGAGACCTATCGGGCACTTATTATTAATTGAACGGTTTTCACAGTAATGAGCGTCAAAGAATTCGGTGAATCTGCGACAAAGCTGTCCCGGACTCCTCTTGGGACAATTGGTCTATTCCTAGTATTCTCATACGGAATGGCTGGGATTGTTCTCGTTGCGGGAACCGCACTTGATAGCGACCAACGGTGGGCTTTCGTGATTTTTCTCGTTGTCTTTCCTTTCGTAGTGTTCTGGGGCTTCCACCTTCTTGTTCGAAAGTATCCCAAGAATCTTTATGCGCCATCTGAATACCGCAATACTGATGAAATGAAATTCTTTATGGAACCAGCGTCTGAAGACCAGATCGCTACTAAAGCGAGGCAGGAAGAAGAAGTTGTTGATATTCAACCAAGCGTGAATACTTATTTTGCACCGAGCGCTCCACAAAAAAGTGCTTACCACCAAGCGGAGTCAAATGCAATTGCCAAAATCGAGGAATTGAGTCGTATGACGTTTGAGCTCAACCAGATGGTTGAAGTTGGTGGACATCGTTATTTATTTGATGCAATTCGGATTGATAAGAACTACATTTTCGCCATAGAAGTGAAAATTGCGCGAATAGGTACGTGGAGGTCTACTTTAGATTCATTCACTAAGCTTATACCATCGCTTCAAGAGTTACGTTTGGCTTCGATGAAGCCAGTAATCCTATACGCAGCTATTATTTTCACAGGAAATCCTACTCCACTTGAATTCCAAAAAGCTGCTCTCGAAGCCAGCGAATACATATTGTCAGATAATAAAGTGAATGGCGTGTTTATCATTCCCACTCTTTACACTTTTGAAATGCTTGGCCTCAATAGCTTTGAGAACTAAATGTCTTGATGATTTATCTAAAGTAGGTTAGCACTATTTGTGTCGTCTCCATCACTCCTCAGTTCACGCATCGGCAACCCTCGGCAGGGTTGGGGTGGGGCGGTGGGTGTTTGAACTGGGAATTGTAGCGCCGGCGTCCTCGCCGGTCCCCATTTCCGTCACGCAGAAAACAGGGGGACAGGCGGGGATGCCTGCGCTACCAAGAAAGTAAAAAATAATTTCGATTTCACTTGACTTGGCCTAATTAAGTGTGTATATTAGCATTTGCTTTGATGGGCACCCTGTGGGCAAGTATGAATTATGAAGTATGAATTATGAAAGAGGGAGGGGAGAAAGATATGGTTTTCGGTATGAAAGAAAATGCATAAGTTCATGAAAAAGATTATGAGTATTAACCGTGCATACACATTTTGGGCACCTTTTCCTTGGGACAACCACCCAAATTAGCTTGGAAACGCCAGAGTTCATTAAATGACAATTGAAAAATAAAATGGTGCTGAAAGAAAAGCATAGATCATGTCCTATTTTTCGGATAAAGCGGGACGGATAATGGGCGATAGTTTATCGTTTATTAGCTTTATTTGGAATCTCATTGCATTTCTAACCTTTACGGCTTTCCGATTGTTACGGGCTTTCAATTGTTGCGGTTGCAACAAATGCGACAAAGTGTATTGCAATGAGTAAATCAGGTCACCCGATAACCACGCCTCCTCTTTCCGGCTCCCTAATCCGGGAGCCAGCGCCCGGCTTTGTTCGCCGCAAGGGAATGGCTCCTTCCCAGACCGAGGCCCAAACGCAGATACAAGATAGCCGTCTCTTTTCCGAGTTATTCGACGAATTAGGCGAGGCCGTGCTCATATCGGATCGCACGGGCCAAATCGTCCGCGCCAACAAAGCGGCGGTTCGTATCTTGCGCATGCCGCTCGAGCAATTGCAATCGTTAACGCATCACGACGGCATTTGGCAGGCGGTTCTCGAAGACGGAAGCCCAGTGCCGATTTCCGAGCTGCCGGCAACCAAGACCCTTCTGACCGGACAAGCTATTCCTAATATGGAATTGGGCGTTGTTCGCCCAGATGGCACGTTGGTCTGGATTCTCGAGAGCGCGGCGCCTATCTTCGATGAATCGGGACGGCTGACGGGCGTCATTGTTACGTTCCCCGATGTCTCCATTGCGGTAAAGCAGCGGCAGGAACTTCGTGAATTAAATCAGAAATATCAACAAGAACGCGATCGGGCCAATGCCGCCAATCGTCTGAAGTCGGCCTTTCTTGCAAACATGTCCCACGAAATTCGAACGCCCATGACGGCCATCCTCGGTTTTTCCGAAGTACTGATGGGCGAATTAGGCGGGCAACTCGCGGATCATCATGCCACGTTCCTGCACTCGATCACGGTGTCCGGACGACGCCTGCTTACGTTACTCAACGATATTCTCGATCTCTCCAAGATCGAAGCGGGGCACGTCGAGGTGCAACAATCGGAACTCGATGTTGGCGCCGAAATTGAGGCGTGGGTTACTCCGCTTATTTGGGGCGCCAAACAAAAATCGCTGGCGGTTCAAATCGCGCTCCATCCCGAATCTCTGATTATCCAGGCGGATCGTCATCGATTTGGCCAGATTCTAACCAATATCGTTGGTAATGCGATCAAGTTTACTCCACGCGGATCGATCGCTATTCGTACTTCGATTAGACCGGGAACAGAAAACTTGGGCATGGCGGTCGTGGAAGTGGAAGATACGGGCATTGGCATTGCCGATGATTTTTTGCCGAATCTCTTCGAAGAATTTCGTCAGGGCGACGAGAAAAACTACAGCGGAACGGGTCTTGGCCTTGCGATCTCCAAGCGGCTTATCACCAGAATGGGCGGTACGATAGAAGTACGCTCTGACAAAGGCCATGGTTCCCTCTTTACCATCCTCTTTCCGCTCGTTGCGGTGGGCCGAGCCCCGGTTATCATACCCACCGAGGTGGAAGAAGTATCGAACTCCGTTGAGCCCGCCAGCTCACTTGAACAGGGTATGCATCTCCTTGTCGTCGAGGATAATGTGGAAACGCAGCGCCTGCTCACAGCGTATTTGCGCGATCACTACCGCCTTAGCTTCGCTCAGAATGCGGAAGAGGCATTGGAAAGCCTTGCGAAGGAAGTGCCGGCATTAATCCTGATGGATATCAATCTCCCCGGCCCGGATGGGCTTTCGATCACACGAGAGATTCGTTCGGGCGCCCGATGTCCTGACGTTCCGATCCTTGCGCTGAGTGCTCATGCCATGGCGGGTGATCAGCAGAAATTTCTCGATGCGGGATGTTCGGGCTATCTTTCGAAACCTGCCACGCGCAGGGAAGTACTCGAAGCCGTAAACCGATTGCTTCAACTGAAATCGGCATGAGTACAGGAACTTTTATTGTTTCTTTAGACGTCTCCTTTTGCCATCTTCTCGATGTCGAGGACTTCATTCAATTTCTTTTCGTCCATCAGTCCGCGTTCAAGGACGATGGCACGTATGGATCGCCGCGTCTTCAGCGATTCCTTTGCGATCTCGGCGGCCTGCATATAACCAATTTCGGGAGCAAGCGCGGTGACGAGGCTGCCGCTCGATTCGGCATAGTGCCGCATGCGTTCGCGGTCGGCAATAATCCCATCGATACATTTGCGGGCCATGATTTCGAGCGCGTTCGAAAAAATCTCGATCGAGAATGCGATATTAAACTGCACGACCGGCATCATCACGTTAAGTTCCAACTGTCCGCCTTGCGAAGCGTAAGAAACAACCGTCTCGCAACCCACAACCTGCATTGCGACCTGCGAGACCATCTCCAGAATGGATGGATTCACCTTGCCCGGCATGATGCTCGATCCCGGTTGCACGGGCGGCAGCGTGATTTCCGCAAGGCCGGTCATTGGGCCGGAGCACAGAAGCCGCAAGTCGCCGGAAATTTTGATGATGTCGAGCGCGAGATTTTTTATCCCTGACATGAGATGCACGAATGGCGCGAGCGATTGCATCGCTTCGAAAAGATCGACGCTTGGATTGACATCGAGGCCCGTTATGGCACGCAACTCCTCGATTGCGCAATCGCGATATCCAACAGGCGTATTCAGACCCGACCCTGCTGCGCTGCCGCCGATTCCGAGGAATGAAATATCGTGCTCCGCTCCTTTCAATCGTTTCGCATGACGGATCATCATGCTGCCCCATGCGCCGAACTCTTGGCCAAGCGTGATGGGAACCGCATCCTGCAAATGCGTGCGCCCGGATTTTACGGCACCACTGAATTCTTCCGCCTTCGCAAAAAATGACTTTTGCAGCGTTTCCATCGCCGGGAAAAGGCGTTCCCGCATGAGAAGCAGCGTGGAAAGCCGCATCGCTGTTGGATACGTATCATTCGTCGATTGCGACATATTGACGTGATCGTTCGGCGATATTTTTTCGTACTCGCCGCGCTTCGCGCCGCTTTTTTCGAGAGCGCGGTTAGCAATGACTTCGTTCACGTTCATGTTCGTGCTCGTCCCTGCGCCTGCCTGAAAAACATCCACGACAAATTGGTCGCGCAAACCGCCTTGGATAATTTCATCGCACACATCCTGAATTTGCTTGGAAATATTGGCATCGAGCACACCGGCGCGTTCGTTTGCACGGGCGCAGGCTTTTTTCAAAATCGCATAAGCGCGGATAAATGTTGGATGCGCGCGAAGGCCGGAGATAGGATAATTTTGAACGGCACGCAGGGTTTGGATGCCATAGTAGGCATCATCCGGAAGTTCGAGGGTACCGAGAGAATCTTTTTCTTGTCGCATGAAACGGGCACTTATGAGTGATGAATTATGAATTATGAAGAATCTTACCACTGTAAACATCCGTTTCACCATTCATAATTCATTCCTTCGGCAAGCTCAGGACAAGCTATTCATAATTTTTCGATGTTCGATACCACCACCCAAGCGCTCGATTTTAAACTAAGCGACGACCAGCAGTCCATTCGCGATCTCGCGCGGGATTTTGCCGAGACTGAGCTTAAGCCGCACCGTCTCGAATGGGATGAAGCGCAGCATTTCCCGATGGAGACGGCGCAAAAAATTGGAGAGCTTGGGTTTCTCGGCATATTAATTCCTACAGAACTTAGTGGCGCCGGTTTGGGCGCGACGGAAGGTGCGATCATCATCGAAGAGATTGCACGCGTCGATCCGGCGATTGCGCTTTCCGTTGCGGCGCACAATGGGCTGTGTTCGAGTCATATTTTTCGGTTTGCATCCGAGGGGATTCGGGCGAAATACGTTCCACCGCTCGCGCGCGGCGAAGTGCTCGGCGCATGGGGGCTGACGGAACCCTCCGCCGGATCGGACGCCGGCGGCACGCGCACAACCGCAACCCGCGACGGGAATTATTACATCGTGAATGGCTCCAAAAATTTTATTACCAATGGCACCGTTGGCGACACCACGGTGATTATGGCCGTTACGGATAAATCGCTTGGCGCGCGGGGAATTTCGGCCTTCGTGTTAGATAAATCCATGCCCGGATTTTATGCCTCGAAAAAAGAGAATAAACTCGGCATGAGATGCTCCGACACATCGAGCCTCGTCATGGAAAATGTGCGCGTGCCGAAAGAACATTTGATCGGAGAAGAAGGGGAAGGATTCGTGCAAGCATTGCAGATATTGGATGGCGGGCGCATTTCCATTGCCGCGCTTGCTGTGGGAACCGCACAAGGCGCCTTCGAAGCAGCAATTCAGTATGCGCAGGTACGTGAGCAATTCGGCAAGCCGATCGCATTGCAGCAGGCGACGCAATTCAAGCTCGCACAAATGGCTATGAAAATCGAAGCTGCGCGGCTGCTCACGATGAAAGCCGCGTGGCTGCGCGATAACGGCGAGCCGTTCGGCAAAGCCGCAAGCATCGCAAAATTATTTGCGAGCGAAACATCGGTGCAGGTTTCCGAAGAAGCGGTGCAGATTCACGGCGGCTACGGCTACATCAAGGAATATCCCGTAGAGAAATTCTGGCGCGACTCGAAGCTGCTCACCATCGGCGAAGGCACGAGCGAGGTGCAGCGCATGGTGATTGCACGAAAGATGATGGAGGAATACAGCGCGTGAAGGAGCATGGGTTTAGCTCCGTTAGGAGCGTAATCTTTGTAGCCGTGGGTTTCAACCCACGGTATGGGAACAATAACGAATGTCAAGCTCCGTCAGGAGCGACATATTCTCCAACGAACGATATGCCGCTCCTACGGAGCTTTGGGGTTTTGGTTGGCGCTGAACCGCCGGTTGAAACCGGCGGCTANNACTGCTTAACATGGTATCTACGCGGGGGAGGAGCTATTTGAGCTCAGCCGAATAGCCGTCGCCAGCAGTAGCCACCGGTTTCAACCGGCAGTATGGTAACATCCAAAGCGGCAAAGCTCCGTCGGAGCGACATATTCCTCCTGTTCATCTCAATTCTATATTGCGCTCCTATGGAGCTTTGAAATTGATTTGATACATGCAACCGCCGGTTGAAACCGGCGGCTACAAATATTGTGCTCCTACGGAGCGGGGAACCGCTGGAACCGAACGCCCCAGGTTCCCGGATTTAACGCTGGGGCGCTCCACGTTCAAGCGCGGCGGTGGATGATATGGAGTAAGAATTGTCAAAAAAATCATTTTAGACCAATGACCATAGGAATTCCTTATCGAGTAATATCTTATATGAAGGGCATTTTTGCGAATGCGAATCGTATTGTTGCACGTGCTATGGACACAAATCCACATTTACGTGAAGAGTATCTGGATCAACTTTTTTTATCAAGTTTGATAGGACTCAATCGCATGGCGATTAAAGTTCCTAAAACTTCATGGATAATTCGTATCGATACTCATTTTCTTGGAAGCCGTTGGATGTGGGAAAGATGGGAAATTGCAGACATCGGGCTTATGGTGACATTCAGACATGGCGGTCAAGTTCAGAGAAGCAAGGTAGGCTTACTTCAAAGTAAGAGGTTATATGCAACTGAAATAAAAGAGCCGACCAGTGAAAATGACATTAACCCGATTGGCTTTGGATCATTATTCATACCTGATGCAGAGTTTCGTGAAGAAACTACTGATAGAAGCTTCACATTTACTCCCAAAAGCGAATACTTGCAATTAAGTTATAATGACCATCGGTATAAGGCAATCCGGGATTATGAGCGATACAACCGGATACCGATTTATTATTTATTTTATAATCCTTCTGAGCTTCCGATTACTGCAAAAGTTCCAGCGGAAAGCAAATCGACTCGGAAATTGAACGTGGGGTGCAAAGTAATTTCTGCCGACGATGTTAGACAAGTTATGAATCAAACAAAAATTTCTCCATCATACGAGCAACTTGATTTAGATCGACCACATCTCAAAATTCAGGATTTTATAGAAGATTTGCTGCTTTGCAAAAAAGGCCATATCATCTCTTTACCATCTGATGAGGCTGTTAATCGTTTATTCTATCAACGAAATGCTCCAATTTCGGCGGTTATTTCAATTTCAATTGACAGCCCTGAAAGAATAGAATTCACGGAAACCAATGAAGCGTATTGAAGGGGAATGAAGATGGGATTTTGTGTCCGGCATTTTAGTCGCGGCGCGACGGAGTACTCGCAGCCCAGCATGGAGCGAAGCAGAATGCTGGGTTAGCATTCGATTTAGGTTCCCATATAACGGCGTAGCCGTGGCCCGTTTGTAGAAATCATTATCGAATAAAATCCTAAGCTCCGTTAGGAGCGACCCAATGACCGCTCCTATCGGAGCTTGATTCATCATAATAAAAACGGTCATTCTACAAACGGGCCGTCCCTAACGGGACTTGGGGGACGGGCTGGAAGCGCCGACCTACGCGCGCGGATTGTGCCATCTCCCCAGTCAAGCTGCGGGCAGGCTCCGCGGGGCCGTCGGGCTGGAAGCACCGACCTACGCGAGGAAGCACCGGCCCATCCGGCAAGTTCAGGGCGGGCGCTGCAAAAATAAAATGCTGAAATCAGCCCCCAAAAGCCAATATGTGCCCATGCGGGCACATATTTGGAGAAAACTTTGTTCTATATATATGGGCGGTTCCTATCCGAAGCCGAATTGGCCTTCCATATTACCCCCTATCCGCGAGCGTTGAGAGTGTACGCAGCCCGCTGCCAGTACAGGCATGGCTACCCCTGCACGATGAAATCAAATGGCGCCTGAGGGTCGATCGAAAAGTCCTGAGCGGGTGTACCCTTAGCTTGGGGGACATCGATCACCGGAGTTCCTTGAAAATTTATTGAGTTCTGTTGGAGTGTACTATGCAGCAGGACTTTTGTAGTTCCCGTGAATAACTTATCCGAAATTTGGTTCCACGGAAGCATCGAGAATCCTCTCGCAGAGATCGTCGAAGGAAATGCTGGCGGCTTTGGCGGCATCGGGAAGCAGGCTGAGTTCGGTCATGCCGGGGAGGGTATTGATTTCGAGGCAGGAATATCTGCCATCGGGCCGCAGCCGGAAATCGACGCGGCCATATCCCCGGCAGCCACAGGCTTCGAAGGCGCGGAGGGCATCGGCCTGGATTGCGTCGGCAATATCGGAAGGGAGATTGGCGGGTGTGGTATGAAACGACATTCCCGGCGTGTACTTGTGATGATAATCGTAAAAATCGCCTTGCATCGTGATTTCGACAATGGGCAGCGCCTCGCGGCCAAGAATGCCGACCGTGAGTTCGCGTCCTTCGATAAATTCTTCGACGAGAGCGCTTGAAGAGTATTCGAGCGCCAATTCGACCGCGCGATGGAAAGCATCCTCGGAGTTTTCTTTCAGGATGGTCAGTCCGACGGTGGAACCCTGATCGTTGGGCTTGATAACCATCGGAATGCCAAGCTCGATGCTTGCGAGTTCCCATGCGGCGTGGCATTCCTGCGGATGCGCGGCGGAGGAAATAATAATTCCTTTCGGCACTTCGATGCCGGCATTTTTCAGGATGATTTTAGTGAAATGCTTGTCGATGCACAGCGCGCTCGCGCGGGAACCGGAGCCGGTAAACCGCTTGCCGAGAAGTTCCAGGACGGATTGGACAAGGCCGTCCTCGCCGGGAACTCCGTGCAGCCCGATGACGACGGCATCGGCATCTCGCACGGCGCTCGACACCAGGCTTTCGAGCATAACACCAGATTGTCCGAACGCGGCGAGTTCGCTCACGGTAGGCGCGTCTTTCTTGGCTTGCGTAGCATGGAATTCGTCGAGGCGCATGGCGCGTCCGGTAGCGGGATCGAGCAGGGTCACGTCATGCCCGCGATTAGCAAGGGCCTTCGCCATGCCATAACCGGAAAGGAACGAAATTTCTCGTTCCGCGCTGGGGCCGCCGAGAAGAATGCAAAGTTTCATGCTACCACCACGTTAACTAATTTATCGGGCACGACGATAACCTTGCGAATTTGCTTCCCGTCGATGTGCTTCATGACGTTTTCGCTTTCGCGGGCGAAGCGTTCGAGATCGTCCTTCGAAAGCCCGCGCGGAACTTCGAGCTTATCGCGCAGTTTACCGTTAACTTGCAGAATAAGCGTGATCGAGTCCTCGATTGTTTTCGCTTCGTCATATTCAGGCCACGGAGAATCGAAAATCGTTCCAGCATGCCCAATGCGTTGCCACAATTCTTCCGCGATATGCGGAGCGAATGGAGCGATCAGTTTGAGCAGCGTTTCGAATGCCTCGCGTGGGATGAACTGCTCTTCTTCAATCGCATTTAGCAAAATCATCATTGCGCTTACGGCCGTGTTGAGATGAAGCCGTTCAATATCTTCGCCAACTTTCTTAATGGTTTGATGCAACAAGCGGTCGAGAGCAGGGGAGGGTGGGGCGTCGGTAATTCTGGAACGATCGGTCACGTTATCTTCACCAACTGCTATTCGCCAGATGCGATTCAAAAAACGATGTACGCCCATGATGCCCTTCGAATCCCAGGGTTTCATCGCATCGAACGGTCCAAGAAACATGTAATACGTGCGAAGGCTATCGGCGCCGAATTTCGAAAGAAATTCGTCGGGATTGACCACGTTGCCAAGTGACTTCGACATCTTCCCGCCGGTTTCTCCAAGTATAATTCCTTGGTGAACCATGCGCGTGAATGGTTCCGGCGTCGAAACGATACCGAAATCGAAAAGAAATTTATGCCAGAAGCGGGAATAAAGCAAATGCGTTACTGCATGTTCCGCGCCGCCGATGTAGAGATCGATGGGCATCCAATACTGCTCGGCTTTTTTCGAAACTAATTCGCGGTCGTTCGCGGTGTCGAGATACCGAAGGTAATACCACGACGATCCGGCCCATTGTGGCATGGTATTGGTTTCGCGTCGTGCAGGAAGGCCGGTTTCGGGATCGACGGTGTTCACCCATTCGGGAATCGTGGCAAGCGGGGACTCACCTGTTCCCGAAGGTTGGTAACTTTCTACTTCCGGCAGAAGCACCGGCAACGCCGATTCGACGAGAGCTTTTGGATATTCGCCATTGCCTTCATCGACATAAATAATGGGAAACGGCTCGCCCCAATACCGCTGACGAGAAAAAAGCCAATCGCGCAATTTATATTTGATTGCACGCGAGCCTTTGCGTTGCTCCGCAAGCCACGCGATCATTTTTTCTTTCGCTTCCGATGTAGAAAGGCCATCGAGGAATCCGGAATTTACAGCGATTCCATCACCCACAAAGGCCTTGATCAACGGTTCGCCCGCATCGACTCCGGGAACTTGCACCACGCGGGCGATTGGAAGTTCGAAGGCTTCTGCAAATTCAAAATCGCGTTCGTCGTGACCGGGCACGGCCATGATCGCGCCGGTGCCATAAGACATGAGGACATAATCGGCAATCCAAATTGGAATTCGTTCCTGGTTTGCGGAATTCACAGCATACGCGCCGGTGAAAACGCCGGTTTTTTCTCGGGCGAGATCAACACGTTCGAGATCGCTCTTGCGGCGAACGGCCTCTTGATATGCCTCGACTTTGCGCTGCTCATCGCTTGTCGTAATTTTTGCGACAAGTGGATGCTCTGGCGCAAGCACCATGTATGTTGCGCCGAAAAGTGTGTCTGGCCGCGTGGTAAAGACGCGAATGTTCTCGCCGCTTCCAGCGATAGCAAATTCAATCTCCGCGCCTTCGCTGCGTCCGATCCAATTGCGCTGCATTTCAAGCGTGCTTTCCGGCCAATCGAGTGTGTCGAGATCGCGGAGCAACCGATCCGCATACGCCGTGATGCGCAGCATCCACTGCCGCATGTTGCGGCGAACGACGGTAAAACCTTTTTCTTCCTGCTCTGGAACTTCTTCGTTTGCTAATACGGTGCCAAGTTCGGGGCACCAATTTACCGGAGCATCGGCAATATAGGCAAGGCGGTAGTTTGCGAGAAAATCCGCGCGCTCTTTGTTAGAAGCTGCGTTCCACTCTTCAGAAGTGTAGTGGCGCTGTTTTTTTCCAGCGATTACACCGGACAGCGAAGAAGACCCTTGAGATGTGATGTGACGGATGAGTTCTTCGATCGGTTTTGCTTTCTCTTCTTTAGAATCATAATAGGAATTGAAAAACTTGAGAAAAATCCACTGCGTCCACTTGAAATAATTGGGATCGGTGGTGTTGATTTCGCGGCTCCAATCGAAGGCCAGGCCAAGCGAATCGAGCTGCCGGCGAAAGGCGGCGATATTTCGCTCGGTTGTGATACGCGGATGGAGTTTGTTCTTTACAGCGTATTGCTCCGCAGGCAGCCCGAAGGCATCCCAGCCCGTGGGATGAAGCACATTGAAGCCTTGCATCCGCCTCATGCGCATTACGATGTCCGCGGCCGCGTAATGGACGTGGCCCATGTGCAGACCCTCGCCGGAAGGATAGGCGAACATGTCCATCACGTAATATTTCGGCTTCTTCTCGCCGGTTTTGACGCGGAACGTCTCGTTGCTCTTCCAGTATTCTTGCCACTTGAGTTCGATTTCGGAAAAAGGGTACGGCACGGGGGAAAGTGTGAATTATGAAGTATGAAGTATGAAAGGGTGCGGAATTCGTATTTTTGTAGTGATGAGAACACGCTTTGGCTTGCGGACATTCAATATTTTCTTTCTGCTTCTATTTTCCACGCGTTTATTCGCGCAGGGAATGACGGTCGATAGCCTACTGCCGCGCATCGGCAGCGAGTTACATAATCCAGCGCTCGCCGAGCAGCTTCGAACGCTCATCCCTGATTTTGAGAATTCGCACGTCTGGGGTTTCGCCACCGGCGATTTCACGAATGATTCGCTGCCCGATCTCGCCCTATCAATTTATGATGGAGATCGATCGAAGAGCGCCGTTCGCGTTTATCTTTTCGAAAACGAAAACAATCAAAAGCTCACGTCCCGCTTCGAGAAAGAAATTTCCTTCGTTGAATCCCCAATCGAAGTAGGAATCTCGATCGAAGGTTCCGTCGTGACCATCACACGTAAGACGGCTGCGGAGCATTGGGAGCAGGAGGGGTATTCGATCGAATGGGGTGATGTCGTGCTGGTGGATCGTTTCGAGACCGATGAGGAGAACGTTTCCGGCTCCGGTTCGGGAAAAGCGCACGAACTCGGCCATGAAGTGTATCGAAATTTTGAAACGCTTCGAACTAAGGAATCTTATTTCACGGGATCGTCCGGCGATGCGCTGCTGGCCGAGTCCTTCTTCTCACTTCCCTCGTATGGGCGGCTTAGGGAACTCTATCCCGGCTACGGCCACATTCTTTCCGATTCGACGACGGATTTTATTCTCTCTGGAGTGGGACTTCGGCGCGACGCAAGCGATCTTTCAATTCGCTCCATGCAGACGGCGTATAACGATGAATACCTGTATCTTGATATTCGCGTTCGCGATGACTATGTGATTGGCGGTCAGCCGAGCATCGAGGCCAACGATCGCATCTCGTTCTGGTTCGATACGAAATACACGGGCGATCGATTGAATCGAGACCGAAGATTGCTCTCGATGGAAGGAGGATTCCCTACATTCCGAACCACCCTCGATTCGTTAGTGTCGAACATTACTTTTGCCCTCCCCCCGCATCCCGGCAAAGTGACGCAAATTACGTATAGCTCCGTTGCTCCGCTTACCCAGCTTCAACAGGATGGGCTGAAGCGCGCCATGGCACTGATGTCGTATGATACAGGCGGTGGGGTAGTGAACGGATACCGGCTCACGCTTAGAATTCCATTTTCCTTTCTCGGATTCGAAACAAATCCTGAACGCGCGTATGAAACACCTCTGCAACTTGGTTCGGCTGAAGATTCTTCGGAACTGCCAACCAGCGCAAGCATCACGAATGCTGCCACACTCGGATTTACAGCGCTCGTTTATGATGTGGATGATCCGGCCCATCCAAACGAAGTGACCATTCAGGCGACGAGCAAATACGAAGCTGGCAACCCAGCTACCTTCGGCACGCTTATCCTCGAGCCAAGCGCGCTCGATTATGGCGAGGTGCATCCGACGTATCTCGATACGCTGCGCGCGGGAATGACAAGCGCAGGATATTGAGATTTTTGTTACAAATTCTCGTTGGTGAATTGAATTATTCAACAAGAACGGGTCGGAGCCTATTTCGAATTTATCAATCGTTGTATTCCGTTTTCATCGACTTCGATCGTATGCACTTTCGTTAATTCACAGCCATTTGCAAGAAAGATTGCAATCATTGGGGCGTTCTCTATTTCGGTGGAACCAACATAGCTCGTGACGCCCATCGCAGCGAGCATTTCTAACCCTTTGGCGTGAATGACTTTTCCATATCCGTTACCTTGAAATTTGGGTAGCACTCCGATTGCAAAAATAGAGCCCTCTTCCATTTTATCGAAATAGCGTTGTGGGAATACGTACCCCACTGGATTTCCATCCTTGAATGCGACGAGCCAGTATTCAGGAGCATATGCTGAGCCGGCATGTTCGACAAGAATATCGAATTCAGCCCGCGCCTGCAATAGTGAATCGGTGTCCGGTTCGATAGCAAAGAATGGAGCCATCAGGATCAATCTACATATCTCATCGATGCCGAGAGTATATGTGGAACGATATTCAAAGCTATCGTTATACGGAGATCGATAGCCCTCGATATTTCGCCGCGCGTATTGCTTTTTGATCACGCGCGTTGCCTTCAATAATTCGTCATTTGTCATTCAATTAAGCCGGTACCATTTACCAACTTCCGGCGCGCTGACGATCATTTCTGGAAATGTTGCGAGAATGAGTTCTCCAAATGCGGCAATGGCTTTTTCATCGCCGTGTGTGAGGACGACATGCTTCGGCTGCAGCCTTCGGACAATTTCGAGCAGTTCTTCGCGCCGTGCGTGGGCGCTGAAACGGAACCGTTCGATCTTGCATCGGACGGGCACATCGCGTTTCATGGAACCAAATCTTATGCGTGTATTCGGCTCGGCATGGGAAACCGTGTAGCCGGGCGTGCGTGGGTCGGTATAGCCAACAAAGCAGATTGCGAAATGCGCGTGGCGAAGCCAGCGTTGGGCCAGAAGATAGCTGGCCGTGCCATCCTGCATCATACCGCTGGCCGCGAGCACGATACTTGGCTCTTTAAAATATTTTGCGTCAAATAACCCATCGCGGCGCGGTAATTCCGATTGCTCGATGTCGGAGGTTTTATCGACATCGTTTGTCCGCGAGCGGCTGGTGAGGAATTGATCATAGACCTCGCTAATCTTTCGTCCCATGCCACCGGTGTAGATTGGCACTTTGGGAATTTTACCGTCGCGCATGGCATCGCCGATCATGCTAAGCATCTCCTGAAGCTTGCCCAGCGCGAAAACAGGGATGAGGACCGAGCCTTCTGCGGCGAGCGTATCATTGATCGTTCCCACAAGCCGTTCCAACTCGCGTTCGCGTGAATGCGTCAGATAGGCATCGACCACGCCGTTGGTAGATTCCGAAACAAGCACGTCGATTGGGCCTTCAGGAAGCTGCGCGCCGCCAATGAGGCGCTGCGGGTGCAGCGACGTATCGCCGGTGTGGAATATTTTCACGCCATCGTGCTCGATGAGCACGCCTGCCGCTCCCAAAATGTGTCCGCTTGGATAATAAGTAACTTTTACGCCGGTTCCTTCCAGTTCTTTCGACGTGCCGAGTTCCAACGGCTGCATCTTATCGAGCGTTTCCGGCAGTGCCAGTATGGTGTAATTGGGCAGTGCGTCGATCACGTCTTGCGTGTGCTGCTTCGGCAAAAGGCTTGCGGAATTCGAGAGCATAATCTTAGCTAATGCGATCGTTTCGCTCGTGGCATAAATGGGAACGTCTGGGAACGATTGCCGCACGAAGGGAACCGCACCAAGATGATCGGTATGGGCGTGAGTGATGAGAAAATGATCAACCGGATTTCCGGCGAGCGATTCGATAGAAGGAAACGCGGCCCAGCCGGTCTTCTCGGGATGAAGACCCGCGTCGATCAAAATGCCGTGCCCATCGACGCCATAATAAAAACTATTGGCGCCGATTTCGCGCCCTCCGCCGAGCGCCATAAATGTAATTTCGGCCAATCGAGTATTGCTCTGATGAATGGCAGTGCCAGAAGCGCAAAGAGGGCAATTGGGATAAGCAATCATGATCGCTTATCCCTGCTTCCTCAACCGCAGTGGTATAACCGATCATTAACGCTCCTTTGAAGGTGAACAGTTCAGCCGAACGCTCGATGCCGCGCGATTGTCTGTATAGCATCGACATGAGCGAACATTACGAAGAATCGGAAGTTCGGCAGCGGGATTTCGTTCCCGGCTGCAGCAAGCGGCGCCGGAAGCGTGTGCTGTTGACGCTGGCGCTTGCGGCGCAAGCACTTGGTTACGTTGTGCTGACAGAGGCTCGTTACGAAGGGCAGGGATTAGCGCCAGTCTATTTTCGCCTGACGACGATGAGCGATATTTTGTCTTTATTCCTCGCGATGCTCGTTCTTGCATCCCTCATGCTTGCCATACTAAAGCCGGAGCGCCTTGGCGGCGTCCGCACAGTTAGCGTCGCGCTTCTTTCGGGCATTCTTCTTTGGCTCGATATAGGCATTCGCCACACTCCGGCGGAAGAATTCGCTCCCGAAGCAGCCGTTGCTCTGCTTCTCGCAATGTTTGTATTCTTAGCAACGCTGCTTACCCGTTCCCGGCGCATGGTTTCACCGATTCGGCGCGTGCTGCGAGAGGGGAGGAATGTAGTGTCGATTGCTCTCATGCTTATGCTCCTTGCGTTTATCTATGCTTTCTTTTTTCCAACCTATTCGAGCAACGCGGAGGTTGCAGCCTTCCATGCCGATTCCGGAGTTATTCTGGGAGCGGCGGTCTGGCGCGGCAACGGCTTGGGCGAGCGGCCCAGCCCCGCGCTGCGGGAGCGCATCGATCTTGGATACCAACTTCTGACGAGCCACGCGATCCCGCGTCTGGTAGTCACCGGCGGCAGCGCGCCCGGAAAGCAGGCCGAAGCGGAGGTCGCGAAGCGCGAACTGTTGCAGCGAGGCGTCGATCCCGCACAAATTATCGAGGAAAACTCGTCTCACACGACGCTCGAACAAGTTCGATTTCTTCATGATGAATTGTTTCAAAAACAGGGCTGGGTGCGGTTCGTTATCGTGAGCGATCAATACCACCTCGCGCGCGTGTGTGACATGTGCAAATTCAATGGGCTTAACGTCATCGGCAGCCCTTCTAATATTCATGAGCCATTTTTCGATCTCGCCTATTACCGCATTCGGGAAAGTGTTGCGATGATCGAGTATTGGTTGCTGGGAAGGTGATGAATTACTTGGGGTTATTGATTCGCTTAAGCGATTGTCGGGCCTCTTCATATTCTATCAACAATTTCTGAACGACCTGATCGCATGTCAAAATTTCTCTCACTAATCCCGACGATTGCCCCATTTCGAGTTCCCCCTGTTCGAGATCGCCTTCGAATATCCCGAGCAGTTCGCGTTTCATTCCGAGTAGTTCGACTTCTTCCTCTTTTGTCGCGCCATGCTGCTGCGCGTCGAATGCGGATAGCGCAAAATGATTTTTTTTGAGCCGCACCGGAGCGACCTTTTTCAATACAAGCATTGTGGAACTATCTTCTGCTTCCACGACGGCCTGCTTGTACAGCGGATGCGAGCTTGATTCTAACGTCGCCGCGAAGCGAGTGCCGATTTGCACCGCCTGCGCTCCGAGCGCAAGGCACGCCAGCATTTGCCGCCCATCTGCGATGCCGCCAGCAGCAATAACTGGAATCTTCACTGCATCGACCACCTGCGGAACAAGACACAGCGTCGTAATTTCGTCAACGCCGTTATGCCCGCCGGCTTCGAAACCCTCGGCCACGACCGCATCGCAGCCAGCTTCCTCGGCCTTCCGTGCGTGCTTCACGCTTGCAACGACATGCGCGACGAAGCAACCGGCATCTTTTAATTTCTTCGTATGAGCGTTCGGATTTCCAGCGCTTGTAAAAATTATTTTAAGCTCTTCTTCGATTGCTGTTTGAACGAGCGCCTCGACATCGCCACGAATGAGCGGGATGTTAACACCAATCGCAGCCGCGACCTCGGTCGCTTTCGCCTTTCGGATATGCTCGCGAAGCAATTCCGGCTTCATCGAGCCGGCGCCGATAAGACCCAAGGCACCGGCACGCGCAGCAGCCACGGCGAGTTTCCACCCCGCTGTCCAGACCATACCGGCCTGGACGATCGGATACCGGGTTGCGAGGCGATGCGATAGTTCAGTTTGCATTTTTTGCAAAAAACTGCTTCCAACGCCCGCCGATCAATACTTTGCCCGCAGCGTTTCGCAGAGCGTCTCGAGCCGCGTTTGCAGGCGCGCATCGGCGACTTCGAACGGCTCGCGCAGCGGATCGACGCGGCGGTATGTGACGTCGCTGAAGGTCGTCGCGCCAAAATCCCGCCGGCGGGGATTGCCGAAATGCTGGCCGAAACCAATCGCGACTTCGGCGATGTCATGGTCGATGGCGGCGGATGCTCGCCCGTTCCGCTGCGCGGTTGACGAAACGGAAGCATGCGTTAATCTTTCAGTTGTTATTTGTTCCATGGTAGTGATACACAATTAGTGAAATTTGAGTTGAAATACGCCCGGCCGTTTTTCATCGAGCGAGCGAAGCACGCTCGTCACTTTGCCGAGAATTTGGAAGTCAATATCCTTCGAAATCAGGATGTTCTTGAATTTCGCATTAGCCGGTTCAAGAAAAATTCCTTTTCTGGTTTTCCGGAAGGTCTTGACGGTTGCAGAATCATCGAGCCTCGCGACAACGACATCGCCATTATCGGCAGTCGGCTGTTGGCGCACGATGACGAGATCGCCATCCATAATGCCAACATCCTTCATGCTTTCGCCTTGCACGCGAAGTCCGAAAATCTTTTTCGAGAGGTCCATCGGCTTGAACGAAAGCCATCCCTCGACATTTTCGATTGCAAGAATCGGCTCGCCGGCGGTTACCCGGCCAATGACGGGTATCGCGTTCGAATGCCGCTCGCCGCCGCGCATGATGGAAGGCCGCGTGACCATCAGCGCCCGTGAAAGTCCTGCGCCGCCACGTTCCAGAAATCCCTTACGCAGCAGGGCGTCGAGGTGCTTCCGCACCCCGAACGTGGAGCTAACGCCGAGAAAATCGGTAATTTCAGAGATAGACGGGGGATAACCCGATATTTCGAGATATTCCTCGATGTAATCGAGTACTCTTCGCTGCTGCGTCGGAAGACCGTCGCGTTCCAGAATCTTTGCCATTGTTAGTGTCCTTTCGGTTTAGTTTTCTTTAGGCAATTGGTGCCCCTATTCTCAATTGAATTGTCATTTCATGAACTGTGCCCTTTTTGAGCCAAATTCGCCGAATTTCAATTCAGTGCTCCTTCTAACACTTGCTTTTGAAAGCAGGTGCCCATCAAAGCATGTACTAACTTACGAAATAAAAAAGGCAAAGTCAAGTATTTTTAAAAGATTTTTGAAAATAATTGCCGGAACCGGGATTTGGGGCGATTTGGGGGATTAATGAGGTAGGTTGTAACGTTTTGTAGGGGTCAATGGCATTGACCCGTTCGTGAAGACCGAACGGTTTATTGCAAACGAAAAGGTCTAATCCCATTAGACCCTACCAATGTATCTCCTTAATCTCGATACTCGCCCCAAATCACGGTTCATGCCCGACATCTTCATCTCCTATTCCCGCAAAGACTCCACGCAAGCGTTAGCGCTTGCCGAGCGGCTGCGCGTCTCCGGCATGGATGTGTGGATCGACCAGCGAGGGATCGAGGCCGCCACAAGCTGGTCCGGCGAGATTGCCGATGCGATTCGTGCGGCGAAGGCGTTCGTGTTGCTGCTCTCAGCGGCATCGACCGAGTCGCCGAATGTCAAGAAAGAGCTTGGCGTAGCGACGGAAGTCGGATGCTCCTTAGTGCCGATTGAGCTTGAGAAGATAGAGTTGAACCGAGATTTCCTCTATCATCTTGCCGGGTTGCAGCGAGTGGCAATAACGGATTTCGATGGCATTGTGCGGGCAC
Source organism: Ignavibacteriota bacterium (assembly GCA_003151825.1). Taxonomy (GTDB): domain Bacteria; phylum Bacteroidota; class Ignavibacteria; order Palsa-1295; family Palsa-1295; genus PALSA-1295. Next base: position 2,911 of record PLYO01000037.1, on the reverse strand, counting down.
TGACCAAATTGGGAATTATACAGAACCCCCTCCTTTTCAAGGAGGGGGCAGGGGGTGGTGAAGCGACCGAACCACCCCCCAACCCCCGCCTTGGAAAGGCGGGGGAGAAGGATGAACGCAAATCCCTCATGATCCTCCCCTTCGAAGACCTATCTCCGACGGCCGATAACCAATGGTTTGCCGATGGCATTGTCAGCGAAATGATAAGCGCACTTTCGAATGTCAAGGCGCTGCGCATTGCCGATAATCAAGCTACGAAAGAGTTCAGAAAATATCACGGGCAGCTTACAACTTACGCTCACGAAATGCAAATCCGCTATTTTGTGCAGGGAGATGTAAGAAAATTCGGCGACAATATCAAGATCAGTGTGCGCCTCCTCGACATCGAAGCCGGTGACCACCTTTGGCAGGATTCGATGAAGGGGACGATGAACGACATCTTCGAAATACAGGAAGCGGTGGCGCTGAAAGTCGTCGAAGGACTGAAAGTGCATCTCGCATCCGACGAAAAGAAAAAGCTTGCCGAGCGTGGAACCGAAAATGCCGAAGCGTATGAATTATACCTCAAAGCGGGCGAGTATTTTGACCGCCAGACCAAAGAAGGCTTTCAGCTTGCGGCTCAGCTTTGGTCCGAAGCGATCGCGCTCGATCCCGCGTATGCCAATGCCTATGCAGCTAAAGCGAAAGCGCTTGCTGCTCTTTACCGCAATTACACCCGCGATCTCGCGCTGCTCGAAGAGGGGCTTACACTCATCAACGAGGCTCGCCGGTTGAAGCCCGATCTGTGGCCGGCCTATTACCCGCTTTCCTTCATTCTGACTCTTCAGGGCAAGCACGACGAAGCGGAGGCCGCAGCACAGGAATATATCCGGAACGCGCCGGAGGATGACAACAGCTATTTCGCGCTCGGATTTTTTTATTCGGAGACCGGTCAGGAGGCCAAAGCGATCACCCCTTACGAAGAGGCGCTGAAACGGAAGCCGGGAAACTTGGTAGCCTTATTCAATCTCGTTGTTGACTGCAACGGAGCGAAAGAGCAAGAGAAGCAGAAGCATTGGGCCGAAATTGCGATTCCCCTTTATGAAAAGCGCCTGAAGCTCTTTCCGGACGAGGAAAATAATCGTGTGATTCATTCTGTGCTCCTTTATTTTGCCGGCCGCGATGACGATGCGCGAGCCGCCGCCCGAAAGCTGGAAGAACTTCGGGATGGACTTGGGCTCTTCAATACCGCCTGTCTGCAATGCATGCTGAAAGACTATTCCGCCAGTATCCAAACGTTTCGCAAAGCGATCCAGGCGGGATTTCGAAGTATGCGGAACATAAAATCATTTCTGGACAACGAGGACGACGGCATCGGCACCCTCAAAGGCACGCCGGAGTGGGATGCGGTGCGGGAGTTGGTGGAGAAATTATCTGAACCACCACCGACCGTGTAGAACAGACTTTTAGTCTGTCGGAGGGCTTTTAGCCCGTCACAATTACACGGACTAAAAGTCCGCAGACAGGCTGAAAGCCTGTTCTACACGAGGTGAAGCGATATTTTGGATGCGCTGTGTGTTGTCAGGGAATATGAAAGAACCAAAACGGTATATGCTTAATGCCAAAGATCTGCTCAAAAAAGCGGGCCGAGAGGATGGACATTACAAGGACTCGAAATATGTTCGCATGGCATGTGCAGCCGCTTATTCCGGTGTATTGCTTGCCCTCGATGAATATTTGCATGATCACCCAATAGAACCAGCGACGAAAAAGAAACGCGGGCGCAAAAGCGTGAAAGACTATCAGGACGCGCTTGCCCGGTTGAATAAGAAATTGCTCGATAAGTTTCGGGGTGCCTACAATGTACTCCACTTGGACGGGTATTATGACGGCATTGTCGAGAGAAAAATTATCGATGCCGGATTTGCCGTTGCGGACGAAATTATTTCTGGAATCGAGAAGCACACCTTTTAATACGTCCCAGACAAAGTGTCTCCATGCCTGATATATTCATCTCATACTCCCGAAAAGACTCCGAGCAAGCCGAGCAGCTTGCCGAGCGGCTGCGCACGCGCGGCATCGAGGTGTGGATCGATAAGTCCGGTATCGAGGCTGCGAAATCGTGGTCGAAAGAGATTGTCCGCGCCATCGACGAATGCAAGGCATTCGTGGTGCTTCTCTCGTCGAACTCGCAGGAATCGGCGAACGTCTCGCGCGAGGTCGGCATTGCCTCCGAAAGCAAAAAGCCGATGCTGCCCATCGCCCTGGAGGACATTAAGCTTTCGGACGAACTCCGCTACCATCTTTCCGGCATTCAGCGCGTGGCCTATACGCAGTTCGATGCGATTGCACAAGCGCTGGAGAACATAGGCATTACACGCAATCCGGGCGGGGAACCCGCCCACTACAGTAGTGGCGCGGTTCCCGCGCCTGACCCGCGCAAATCCCTGATGATCCTGCCCTTTCAGGACCTCTCCCCCACCGGCGATAACGCCTGGTTCGCCGATGGCATCGTCTCGGAACTTATTTCCGCTCTCTCCAGTGTGAAAGCCCTGAACGTCACCGACGCACAGACGACGAAAGACTTCAAACGCTATCAGGGAACGCTTCCCACCTATGCGAGGGAAATGCAAATCCGGTATTTCGTCGAAGGCGACGTCCGCAAATTCGGCGACTCGATCAAAATTACTTCCCGCCTCCTCGACATCGAAACCGGCGACCACCTTTGGCAGGATTCGATGAAGGGGACGATGAACGACATCTTCGAAATACAGGAAGCGGTGGCGCTGAAAGTAGTCGAAGGGCTGAAAGTGCATCTCGCCTCCGACGAAAAGAAAAAACTCGCCGAACGCGGGACGGAGAATGCCGAGGCGTATGAATTATTTCTCAAAGCGAACGAGTATTTTCACCGCCAGAGCAAAGCAGGCTTTCA
>PLYO01000030.1 GCA_003151825.1 Ignavibacteriota bacterium | reverse complement strand
CACGACCACCATTTCGAGCAGGCTGGATTTCGCGCGTTGTTGAGAAGCGGGCATTGAAACGATTAGTACAGTTTGTCTCACGTGTATATTTTCGCTTCCCCATCAGGAAAATTGCTCTTCGGCACTGGTACTCCCTTCGCGGCGTTGTAATAGGCTTTTATGCCAGAACCCTTAGCAAAAGCCTACACTCCGAGCGCCGTGGAAACGGCGTGGTACGACCGTTGGGAACAATACCATCTCTTCGACGCCAATCGCGCCGAACTGAATCCGCAGGACCCCACCGGACGCCGCGCCATCGATAAGCCGCCGTTCGTTATCGCCATCCCCCCGCCCAACGTGACGGGTATTTTGCATGTCGGCCATGCCTTCACCTTCACGATCCAGGATGTTTATACGCGCTATCACCGGATGCTTGGTCACGAGGCGTTGTGGCTGCCGGGAACCGATCATGCCGGCATTGCCACGCAAACGAAGATCGAGCGCGAAATGCGCGCCGAAGGCCTCACGCGCCACGATCTCGGTCGCGAAAAGTTCTTGGAGCGCGTGTGGGAGTGGAAAGAAAAATATGGCGATATTATTATCAGTCAGCTTCGCGCGCTGGGCTGCTCCGCCGATTGGCGCCGCACCCGCTTCACGATGGACCCGAAGTATTACGAGGCCGTCATCGAATGCTTCGTGCGTTTGCATGAGAAGGGACTCATCTATCGCGGGAAGCGGATCATTAATTGGTCGCCGCTGGCGCAGTCCGCGCTTTCGGATGAAGAGGTTATTCACAAAGAGACGCAGGGGAAGCTTTATTATTTCAAGTATCCTATCGTTGGTTCGCGCTCGACCTCTCCCCCAGCCCCTCTCCTTGGTAAGGAGAGGGGAGTTGAGGAAATGGAATATCTGACGATCGCAACCACGCGCCCTGAAACGATGCTCGGTGACGTTGCCGTAGCTGTGAATCCCGATGACGATCGCTATAAGCGGTTAGTTGGCCGAACGCTGATGCTCCCACTGATGAACCGGGAAATTCCCATCATCATGGATGGATATGTCGATAAAGATTTCGGAACCGGATGCGTGAAAATAACTCCCGCGCACGATCCGAACGATTTTGAGATCGGCATCCGCCACGATCTGCCGCAAATCCTCGTGATGGATACGCGCGGCATCATTAACGAGAACGGCGGACGCTTTGAAGGCTTGGAACGATTCGATGCGCGAAAGCAAGTCGTTGAAGAGATGCAACTACTCGGACTTGTCGAGAAGATCGAGAACTATACGCATTCCGTTGGTTATTCCGAGCGCGGTGGCGAGATGGTCGAGCCATATCTTTCCGACCAATGGTTCGTTTCGATGAAGCAGCTTGCGGAACCCGCGCTTCAGGTTGTCGAAGATGGAACGATAAAATTCTATCCGGAGCGATGGACGAATACCTATCGCCACTGGATGACGAACATCCGCGATTGGTGCATCTCGCGTCAGCTTTGGTGGGGGCACCGCATTCCTGCATGGTATGCGGAAACGGGCGAAATTTTCGTTGGCCGGAACGAAGATGAAGCGCGGGCAAAAGCCAAGCAAGCCGGTTATGATGGCCCGCTCATGCAAGACCCCGATGTGCTCGATACGTGGTTCTCCTCCTGGCTCTGGCCATTTGCCACATTCGGATGGCCGGAAGCAACGCCCGACCTTCAGGAATTTTATCCGACGTCGCTGCTTGTCACAGGATTCGAGATCATTTTCTTCTGGGTTGCTCGCATGATAATGGCAGGAATTGAATTCATGCCTTCGATTCCACTCAAAGATGGTTCTCCGCGCATTGAGCTTAAAGACCGCATTCCGTTTCGGGAAGTTTATTTCCACAACATCATCCGCGATCTTGAGGGACGCAAGATGTCGAAATCGCTCGGCAATTCTCCCGATCCGCTCGATCTGATGGCAACCTATGGCACGGATGCCCTGCGGTTCACGCTGCTATATCTTGCGCCGCTGGGTCAGGATATTCGGTTCGGGGAGCAATCCTGCGAATTCGGCAGGAACTTTGCGAATAAGCTGTGGAATGCCACGCGCTTTGTATTGATGAAACGGGAGGAATATGTTGCTGCGCTGCCAAAGACCGAGTTTGAAAGTGAGGACACGGAACTCAATAATGTCATTGCGAGCGAAGCGAAGCAATCTCATGGTGGTGATGCAAACAGATTGCTTCGTCGCGGTAAACCGCTCCTCGCAATGACGGAGCCGTCCTCAACGCTTGCTGATAAATGGATTCTTTCCAGAGCAAATCGCACGGCGCGCGATATTCGCAGAGCTTTCGATAATTACGAGATCAATGAAGTCACCAAACTGCTCTATGATTTCATTTGGCGCGATTACTGTGATTGGTATCTGGAGATCGTAAAGATACAGCCGGAATCAATCCCGCTTGCGGTTGAAATTTTGGAAGGAATTTTGCGAATGCTGCATCCGATCATGCCGTTTGTTACGGAGGAACTCTGGCACGCTATCACCGGCGAACCGGAAAGTGTGCTCATTGGCCGCGATGATTACATTACGGCGGATGAGGGAAAGATAGATACCGATACTGAAGCGCAATTTACCATACTTCAAAATGTAATTGGAGATATTAAGTCAAACATTTTGCCAAAACGCCAAGTTGAAGAATTGGCTTTTGAGATACGTCAGATTGACAATAAAATGCTAGTTGAGGCAAACCATGCAATGATTTGCAGACTCGCAAAAATAAAACAATTGGAAGTTATTATAAATGAGAATGCTCGAGAATTTGACAGTGAGATTTGGTCTAATTTCACAGGGAGTGTTGGTGTACTTCATATAAGATACCTAGAATTAGCCGGAGAAGAGAGGGTTGAGGAGCTGCAGAAGGTATTTAAGGAATGGAAAAGAGTAGAAGGGATGCTTGCTCAACTTGAGGCTAAATTACAAAACAAGCAATTTATGGATAGAGCACCGGAAAACATAAAAGAATTGGAAAAAGCAAAGCGAGATAATTTCAATGCTCAAGCTAAAACCTTAGAAAAAACATATTACGATCTATCGCTTTACGTTCAAGGTATAGGCTAATTAGAAATAATACAGTATAGATTCACACGAATTTATTGCAAGTCATTCCCGCGAACGCGGGAATCCAGACCTCGAATTCAGAGTAATCTCAAGACCTGGATTCCCGCTTTCGCGGGAATGACAATCTACCTCTCTAAGTTGGGTAATTTTGCATTATGATACCACGCCTGACCATCTTTTTTCTCTTTCTTGCACCCTCGTTCGCGGGGTCGCAAGTGCTCTTTACTTCGCCCTTGCCGGACGGCATTTTGCAGGTCCACGGCGATCACGCGGATATGAGGGTGCGCGTCGCGGTTCCCGGCTATCCGTATTTCATCTACAAACTTAGTTCCAATATTGATACTTCGAATTTCCAGGAGGGCTGGGATTCCATCAGCGTTCAGAATGGAATGGTCGATACGCTTCTTACTGTTCCGAAGTCGCTGGTAAACTATGCACTTTACTGGCGAACCGGAACCTCGAGTACGGATACTGGTTGGCGTGTTGCCGGTCTCACGCCGGGGCATATTATTGGGATTGCGGGGCAATCGAATGCCGTGGGACATGTTTGGCCAGATTCAGGGGTATTCGTTGCTGTTCCTGATGGAGATATTCGAATGCTGATTAATGACACCTTCTGGCAACGAGCAGGTGAACCAACGGACGGTGAAGGTCAGGGACCGTGGATCGAAATGGCGAATGAGCTCTCTGCGAGCATTGGCGATACGCTACCGATTGGAATTGTGAATACTGCCGTGGACGGAACAGGTCTCACGGTCTCCATTGGCTCGGGGCGATGGCTGAAGACCGATACAAGCGATACCATGTACCCCGATGCCATCGATCGATTTCGTCATGCAGGCTCCGAACTCGATTACTTTACATGGATCCAGGGTGAGGCGGATGGTGAAGGAGCTGAACTCATTGATCCGAACGTCTATCGCACCCAGTTCGATACGCTCATTCACGACTTTTGGAGCGACCTTCAGAATACGTTTCCCATTTTCCACTTACAGATCTCTGGATATGCCGGCCCGACCAATAGTTCTGCAACGTATCCGCAAGTGCGCGAGGCCCTGCGCGTGCTCCCGCCTTCCACGCTTGTTGGAACTGCTGTTGGCCGCTCGCTGGGGGACAGCGCGTTCCATTATACTGTCTCGACCTATCAGGCTGTTGGACGTATGTTCGCCGGCGCGATTTTGAAGGAACTATATGGGATTAGTACGTCTATGTATCCGCCGCTTATGCCCGATACCGCTGCAACGCTCGATTCGATCACGGATGGCAGCATTGCGGGACGATATTGTTTCTCGATTGGCTTTACAAGAGGTGGAAAAACTGTTAAACTTACGAGCCTGACTCCGGTGCAATATTTTGGATTGAATTCGAATGGTGTTTCGCTCGATACATCGGCAGTCTGGTTCCGAATTTCGCCAACCGATTCGAGCCGAGTGCAGATTGGGCTTCGCAACGATTCGATTACACCAAAGGACAATTATTGGCTTGTCACCTACGACGCGGTCGCGGATGGCGAACACGCGCCACTTGCCACCATCGATCCCGTTTCCGGCGATACGATTTTTGCTATGGCATTTTATGAATTGCCCGTCCAGCTTGCCACTGGCCCGCCTGCGGATGTAAGTGAATTCAGTTTCCAATCCGCCGCACCCAACCCAACGAGTAATGCAATTCAATGTTATATCCTTTCCTATAAACACGAGACGATGACGATTGATGTGGTGAATAATCTTGGATTGACGTTCCGGCACGAAACCGCTGTCGTCGATGAAGGCGAGCAGATCGTTACGGTTTCCACCGAGGGGCTGTTATCCGGGAATTACTGGATCGTGCTGCGGGATGAGAACGGCAACGCATCGGTTCAGAAAGCGGTATTCTTTCATTGATGGAGCGGAGCCAGAAAGCAACGAGTTCTGTTTATAGTGTGTTCTTTTTATGTCATTGCGAGGAGAGCGAATCGACCGGAGGGAAATTCGCTCGACGAAGCAATCCCTTAGTTCCAACGAGGGATTGCTTCGTCGAAATTGCTCCACTTCGTTGCATAATTCCTCCTCGTAATGATGAACGCTTGAAAAGCAATACTAATCATGCCAATTTTTTCGAACGCGGAACTTCAGGAGATCGGAGAACTTCAAAAGCGCTACCCGCAGCCAATGGCTACGCTATTGCCCGTGCTCTGGCGGTTGCAGGAGAAGCGCGGCTGGATCGACGACGAGGCGATGGAAGAAGCTGCGGCTCTTTGCCAGGTGCCCCAAAGCCACGTGCGCGGCGTCGTGAGTTTTTACACGATGTTCTTCGAAAAGCCGATGGGGCGGTTTCATGTACAGGTCTGCACGAATGTAAGCTGCATGCTCTGTGGCGGCGAAAAGCTGCTTGCCGAGATGAAAAACAAACTCAGCATTCAAAATTTGGAGCACACTGCTGACGGCATGTTCTCGATCGAAGAAACCGAGTGCATGGGCGCCTGCGGCGGCGCGCCGATGATGGCCGTGAATGAAACGTTTTTCGAGCGCGTCACAAATGCGGAAGCATCGGAAGTCATAGACCAAATTCGCGCGAAAGGGCAAATACCCATGCCGAAATTTGTCCCGCAAATGCCGGAGTTAACGGAAGCGGCAAACCGATAAGCCAACCACGTATAAGTTTTTATAGGAAGTAATCTGATGGCTGAAACCCCAAAAATAGTTTTACCCGATATTCCGGGTCTTCGTAACATCGATACCTACATCGCGCATGGTGGCTATCGAGATGGATTGCAAAAGGCGTATTCGATGGCGCCAACGGCGGTTACCGATGAAGTAAAAAAATCCGGCCTTCGCGGGCGAGGCGGCGCGGCATTTCCCACTGGCCTTAAATGGAGCTTCATGCCTAAGGGCAAAGAGAAGAAAAAATATTTTCTCATCAACGGTGATGAATCGGAACCCGGCTCGTTCAAAGACCGGCAGATTTTCGAGTTTAATCCGCATCAGATGATCGAGGGCATTTTGATCGGATGTTATGCCATGCAGATCGATCATGCGTACATTTATATTCGTGGCGAATACGCGCATTGGGTAAGGATGGTCAAGCGCGCCGTCGAGGAAGCTTACGCAAAAGGCTTTATCGGGGAGCGGATGAAAGAAACATTCAAGCCGAGTGGAGAGGGTGTCGAGTTTTTTACGGAGCTTACCGTGCATAAGGGTGCGGGAGCGTATATCGTTGGCGAAGAAACGGCGATGCTCGATTCGCTCGAGGGCAAGCGCGGATACCCGCGCTTCAAGCCGCCATTTCCAGCTAATTTTGGACTTTGGGGGCAGCCAACGACGGTAAATAATATCGAAACGGTAGCGAACGTGCCGGCCATTATGAAAATGGGCGGCGAAGCATTTTCGAAGATCGGCGATGCGAAACATCCGGGAACGATTCTCTTCGGCGTCAGCGGGCATGTCAATCGTCCGGGCATTTATGAGTTGCCATCAGGCACGTTATTGCTCGACATCATTAACAAACACGCTGGTGGCGTTCCGAATGGAAAAAAGATCAAGATGGTCATTCCCGGCGGATCGTCCATGCCGCCCATGCGCGGCGATCAACTTGAAGGCGTGATGATGGATGCGGAACATCTGAAAGCTGCAGGCTCTGCCATCGGTACTGCCGGCATCATGGTAATGGATGAAGACACCGACATCATAAAAGTGCTTACCCGCATCGCAAAATTTTACTGGCACGAATCCTGTGGGCAATGCACGCCCTGCCGCGAAGGTACGGGATGGCTCCTGAAACTTTTGCGCCGATTCGAAGCATCGCAAGCAATGGAGGGTGACATCGACTTGCTTTACGATGTAGCAAAGAACATCGAAGGCCGAACGATCTGCGCCTTAGGTGAAGCGGCTGCGTGGCCCGTCTATTTCACAATCGAGCGATTCCGCGAAGATTTTGAAAAGCGCGTGAAACCGGGCTTGAAAGTCGAAAGCCCAAATCGCGTGCATGGCTTACGCAAAGGTGGGCTGGAACCAGTGCAGGTGCATGTGCCAGTAGTGGAAAGAACTTAATTTTTTATATGTCCTATGTGACCCATCGGTTCCATAAGACGGATAAGCAAAGAACCTAATGACAGCTACATTCCGCATTCAACGTTACAATCCCGAGAAGGACGCGAAGCCTTACTTTGCGGACTATACTCTTAACGATCTTGACCCGACGGTTCGCATTCTCGATGCGCTGCATCAGATCAAGTGGGAGATTGACGGTACGCTGACGTTTCGCCGCTCTTGCGCGCACGGGATGTGCGGCTCGGATGGAATGAGGATCAACGGAAGGAACGCGCTGGCGTGCGCCATCCTCCTCAAAGATGTGAACACGAAGAAGCCGATTGTCATCGAGCCACTTCCGTTTTTGCCGATCATCAAGGATTTAGCTGTCGATCAAACCGATTTTTTCCGAAAGTATGAGATGGTCAAGCCCTGGCTCATCACGAACGAGCCGCCGCCGGAAAAGGAACGGCTGCAATCCCACGCGGATGCGGAACTCCTCATGGAATCGACGAAGTGCATCCAGTGCGCCTGCTGCACGACGAGCTGCCCGTCGCTCTGGTCCAACGAAAATTATCTTGGTCCTGCGGCAATTCTGAAAGGTTACCGCTTTGCGTTCGATACGCGAGATGAGGCTCCCGAAGAACACATGACCGCGATGGACTCGCCCGATGGTGTCTGGCGCTGCCACACAATCTTTAACTGCGTAGAAGCATGCCCGAAAGAGATAAACATCACCTGGCATATCTCGCAAGTCAAGAAGAAGTTGGTGAGTTTGGAACTATGACGTCAGACCCATTCGAACACATGCTCCGTAATATAGCTGGAGCTGTTTCAACAATCCTGGGAATTTGGGGAGGAATCTTGTTGGCAGCAGACGCTTTCTCGCTTTCATATTCCAAGATTGAATCGGTAGCGATATTTCTGATGGCCATTAACATTGGTTTTTATGCCAAGGCTTATCACACATCGATCGAGAGCTCAATTTCAATTCGCAAATTGTGCTTTATCATCTTCATCTCCACGCTCCCGGCTTCCTTTTTAATGGCATGGCTCTCCAAGGTTCTTCCGCTTTGACTGTGCGGCACAATTCTCCTATCGCCGAGTGTTTCAATAAATGGAACCGCAGGCTTCGCGAGGAGAAATTCATGGTTGCTTCTCGCGGCTTGCACTCTATAAGTGAGCCTCACCTTACTTTAGATCGAGGGACCCCGAGCGACATGAGCAATCATCCGCCGGGGTTCTTCTGTTTTTTGCCAATAAAGAGTGCCAGAATGGAAATCGCGAGCGTTCCGAGCGTGATTTTCCAGCCGAGATTAAAAGCGGCATCATCGTAGCGCAGTTCGACGGTGTGGATTCCGGCGCTTAGCGGTATTGCGCGTAAACTCGTAAATCCGCGAAGAATTTTTGTTTCTTTCCTATCGACCGTCGCGCGCCAGGCAGGATAAAAGAGATCGTTCACAAGAAGAAGAGCGGGACGAGATGTTCGGACTATAATAGAGAACTGGTTTTCAGAATAGGAAGAAAGGATCGTTGTGTCCGAAGAGGCAACAATCTGCTGTGGCAGTTCAGAATCTTTTTGAATTGTTGGATTTTCGTCGAGATAAATCATTCGGCCGAAGTGGAAGTCCGTGTCATCGAGAAGTCTCTGTGCATTTGAATCTGAGGCTGCCACTTGCCATTCGTGATAGAGCTTTAAGAATGGGAGCGCATGAGGAAGCGGATGTTCGGACCTATCGGTATCGATAACCGTCGTAATTCCCATGATTTCCATCTGCTTGAGAGAATCTTTGGTTGGGGGCACGAAATCATTCAAACGGAGCGGGTTTAGGTTTCGCATCTCCTGTTGATCAAGAATATATTCGATCGGCGTGCGAAGAAACATTCCCAATTCCGATTTTTGCTTCCGGATGGAGTCCGGTTGCAACCACATAAGTTTTGCGTGATCGTTTTGGTGAGTAGCGCGAAATTTGCGAACGCTCGTGTTCGTCGAGTCCTGACAGACGAGCGTTTCCTGGTTGATAGTATTGCGATACCAGGTAAAATCGACAACAAAAAGATCGGCGGCGATGAGGAGGGCGGCGAGTGGCAAAATCCAGCGCGCGGCGATCTTCGACGTGATGGTGATGTAGAAAAAGAGCGTCGCGAGCACACTGGCAAGGAAGGAAGGCAGAACCAGCAGCCATAGACCTGGCCGGTTCTTGCCAAGTAGCAGATCGAAAACCCCAGACATGGCGAGAAGATGCAGGATAATAAACACCCCACAGGCTATGGCAAAGAACCATCCATAACGGCGCAGACTATTTCGCTCTTTTGCGATAATATCCAGGCCAATCCCCGTGAGGAGCGCGCCGATGAACAAGAAAATCCACATCATTCGGTTCGGGGCGCGAAAGTGTTCAAACAGTGGCACAAAGCGCCAAAAGAGCTCCTGAAGATGGACATATCGCCCCATTCCATAGAGAACGGCGAAGAGGGCGAAGAGAACGAAGAACGCAAGGTGTCGGGCGCGGAAATCAACAGCTCGTCGTCTCCATAATTGGACCACGGCAAAGAGAGCAAGGATTTCTGGAAGGACTCCCCAATAAAACGTCGCTTCCCACCACCAATAAGAATCGTGGATCAAGGGTGTGGCTGGTAACAAAAACCCAGGGTTTTCGCCATAAAACTTCGGAATGAACAGGGTGCCGAAATAGCCGAGGGGAAGGCTGCCGGCACTCGCCTCGGCATAGGAAAGATGTTGCCGCGCCGTGAGCAAACTGAGTTCTTCGGATGGAAGTAGTTGAACTGCGGAGATGCCAGTGGTAACAGCCATTGCAAGCGATATCCAGATGAGCGGAGTAAGCACCAGCTTCCATGATTCCCGCGCACGCATTCGGCGGACACACTCGCTTGCTGTGAAAGCACAAAGGAAAACGGTAATAAACAAAAACGATTCTGGATGACTTGCGAAAAAGCTTACTCCGAGGAGCAGCCCCAATCCTATGGCATGTTTCCAGGATGACCAGGAACGCATTACGAGCAGCGTCTCCCAGGGCAAGAGCGCGAGTGGAATAAGGAATACTCCGTGGTTTTGCTCGGCGGCCATTCTCGCTCCAAAACCCCAGGTTAGTCCCGCTATGAGAGCGACCGTATCCGCGACACGGAACTCTTTCTTGAGCAGATAGAAAGCACCAAGCGCGGCAAGCGGGAGATGCAGAAGTGTAGTAATTTCCGGTACCACTATCGGAAGATGGATGGCCGATGGAGCAAAAAGCCGTACTAATGCAATCTGAAGCAGGTTGGCGGGATACCAAAATCCGTTTTGGGGATCTGCAAGCAGCGGCGCCCAACCCCACGAATAGGGATTCCAAAAAGGAAGCGCATGTTTTATCCCCGCACTATAAAAGCAGAACTCTCGGATGGGATATTCCTGAGTCATAAAGTCCTCCCAGAAGAAACGCATTCCAAAGAAGACGGGCCAATAGACGGCGAGCATAAAGAGCAGGTAAATTACCGCTGCCGCTGGTATGCTCACGTTTCGGGAAAGCCAGGGCTGTTCATCTGGCGAGAACGATTCCGCTTTAGCCAGGTAGCCCGTATGAGTAGGAGCGATCATGCGTTGGGGTCCTTCTGTTTTCGGCCAATGAAAAGGGCCAGAATGGAAATCGCGAGCGTCCCGAGCGTAATTTTCCAGCCGAGATCGAAGGCCGCGCTATCGTAGCGCAGTTCCACGGTGTGAATTCCGGCGCTGACGGGTATTGCCCGTAAACTCGTAAAGCCGCGAAGAATTTTTGTTTCCTTCGTATCGACGAATGCTTTCCACGCCGGCGCATAAAGATCGTTTACAAGCAGCACGGATGGCTGCGAGACGCGCGCGGTAATCGTTAGTTTATTTTCTGAAAATTCCGTTAAGACCGCAGTATCGCCGACCGGCGCAGTTCGTTCGGAGATAACAGGCGGGCGATCGAGAATCACGGAGGTATGGAAATCGAACGCGGTATCGTTATAAATTCTTCTCGCTTCCGAATCGGTAGCCGCGAGATTCCATTGGTGAAATAATGTTAGAAACGGAAGCGCGCCCGGGAACGTATCGGTGTTGCCGCGGGCATCGATTCGTTTCGAGATGGACATGATTTCCATTCGTTTCGTCGGGTCGCGCAGGAGCGGGAGTGGATCCAGCGGTCGCACGGGATTGAATTCAGTCCATCCTACGGAGTCTTGCACATCCTCGATCGGTAGCCGCAGAATAGTTCCGAGATTGACTTGCAGATCATTCGTAGAATCGGGATGGAGCCAGAGTAGCTTGTGTTGCTCCGGGTCGGACGTCAGAGCGAGCGCGTGTATCGCCGGGAGACGGGAGCTATACTCATCGACCGTCGTCCGGTCCAGTATATTGCGATGCCAGTTGAAATCGAAATAAAAGAGATCCGCGACGATAATTCCCGCCGCAACGATACACGCAGCGCGCACCGTGAGTTTTCCATGGCGCAGAAGCAGGAAGAACATAGCGATGACGATGGAAAGAATAAGGCTTGGCAGCATGAGCTTCCAAAGGCCGGTTCGAATTTCATGGGGCGGAAAGGTGAGATCGATCAGGCCGCTCATCGCGAGAAGATTGAGACCGGCAAATATCGCGCAACTCCAGAGCAGAAACCGGGAATATCGTTGTACCGTGGTGCGATGCTTAAAGAGTAATTCCAGGCCGACCGCACTGTAGATCGATCCGAAAAACCATGCGAACCATACCATTCGATTGGGCGCGCGAAACCGGTTGAACATCGGGAGAAACTTCCAGAACGGCCACTGCAGATAAAGGTTCCTTCCTAATCCGAAGGCAATGGCAAATAGGGAAAACGCGACCGCGAAAAAAAGATAGCGACTCTTTGGATCGGCCGAGGATCGTTTTTTCCAAAACGCCACTATGGCAAACAAGGCGAGTATCTCGGGCAGCATGCCCCAATAATATTGTGCTTCCCAGTACCAAAACCAGGAGTGTACATGGACGATAGCGCTCACGGGTGTGGTATAGCCAGGATTTTCGCCGTAAAATTTCGGCACGAAGAAATTAATCAGGTGTCCGAGATGAATGGCGCCATAGCTTGCCTCGGAAAAGCTGAGTTGCACGCGCGCGGAAGTGTTTGCGAGTTCGAGCGATGGCAATAGCTGTATGGCGGCCACGCCGGAAGCCAGTAGGACGGCAACGATATACGCTGCGACGGGAGTGCCGATCTCGATCGCGCGACGTTTTTCCTTCCATCGAATGATCGATTCCGCGAGCGTGAAGCATCCCAGAAAAAACGCGATAAGAAAAAACACCTGTGGCTGGCCCGCAAGAAAACTTACCCCCAAAAGAATACCCAATGCCGGCGCATAACGCGGCAGCCGCCAACTGCGCATGAGCAGCAGTGTTTCCCATGGCAGGAGCGAGAGTTGTAGAATTTTCGCCGGATGGTTTTGCTCTGCAATCATTCGAAGGCCAAATCCGAAGGTCAGCCCGGCGAGCAAAGCGGCGTTGCCGCTCACTTTGAATTCCTTCCGGAGTAAGACAAACATTCCCATACACGCGAGCGGCAAATGGATCAGTGTCATCGCCTCCGGCCATAACACCGAAGGATGCGTCGCGCCTAGCTCGAAGACATTCGCGAGTGCTATTTGAAGAAGGTTCGTCGGATACCAAAAGGCCGTCTGAGGATCGGCAAGCCAGGACGACCACCCCCAGTTATAGGGATTCCAAAAGGGGAGCGTATGCTTGAGCGCGGCCATATAGTACGCATAATCGCGCGCCGGAAAGTCGAGAATGTAAAAATCACTCCAAAAAAATCGTTGGCTCAGAAAAACCGGCCAATAGACGGCGAGCATGAAGAGCACGTAAATCGCAGCGGGATAACGGATAGTGGATAGTGGAGAGTGAAAAAGGGATGATCGAGTACCCGTGGCGGATGAGCGATTATTCACCGCTTGCTCTTTCGTGCTGGCGGCACTATCCACTATCCGTTCTCCGTTATCCACCTGATTTATGGTCGCGCGTTTGTTTAAATCCTCTCTTTTGGTCATCATGCTCTGGGTTACAGGGCTACCGACCTGTGCTTACGCGCAGGCCGGTTCTTTCCCAACGTCTATAAACAGAACGGGTTCACAATTTCGTATCGCGCGGCTAAAATATGAAGGCGGCAGCGATTGGTATAATGGCCAGTCCGAAGAGCCGAACCTGCTCCGGTTCCTGCACGAAAATACGAATATCGATGTCGATCCCGTATATTTTTCCGTCGATGTCGCGAGCGACGATATTTTTAATTATCCGTTTATTTTTATGACGGGTCACGGCCGGGTCGATTTTTCCGAGACCGAAGCCAAACGCCTTCGTGCCTATTGCGATGCCGGTGGGTTTCTCTACATCGATGACGATTACGGACTCGATACCACAGTTCGCGGGGAATTAAAAAAAGTATTTCCAGAACAAAATCTGATCGAGCTTCCATTCTCCTATGGCCTCTACCATTGCCATTTCGATTTCCCGAACGGCGTCCCAAAGACCCACGAGCACGATGGCAAACCCCCGCAGGGTTTCGGACTCTTCAGTAACGGAAGGCTTTGCGTGTTTTATACCTATCAATCCAATCCCAGCGATGGCTGGGACGACCCCGAAGTTCACGGCGACCCCGAATCGAAACGCCAGGAAGCGCTCCGCTTCGGAACGAATATCATCATCTGGGCGCTGGAACATTGAGAATGCATGTATGCGCCTTTATGGAGGTAAGATAATTAGTGTTTTTCAATCGCAAATCCAATTCTGCGATTCGATTTTGTTGGCGGCTGGGTGAGTTTGTCAATGGCCTCGAAGACAACGCTAAATTTACCTTCCATTCTTACTTCTAAATCTTCGAGCCGTTCGCTCAGGTCTTCGTGCCCAGCCAGCATCTCACGAAGCCGAACGAATGCACGCATGATCTCGATATTTACCTGTACCGCTCGTTTACTCCGCAAGACACTGCTTAGCATCGCCACACCTTGCTCGGTGAAGGCGTAGGGAGGGTACTTGGAGTATATTCCATGTCCTAAGATCACAGATTGTGATCTTAGGATTTGGCTTTCTTCAGGTGTTAATTGGAACATGAAATCATCCGGAAACCGATCAAGATTTCGCTTAACAGCCTAGATTAGAATTCGGGGCTCAACCTCATAAAGCTGCGATAAATCTGGCGAAAGCAGCACTTTTTGCCCTCGAATGAGGTAAATCCGGCGCTCAATACGCTCGGACACGATGATCGATATTTTCTTTGGTTTTGCCATGATATTTTAACTTCATTTCAATCTTGAAGTCACAAATTGTGATTTCAAGATTTGTCTAAGGTCACAATTTGTGACCTTAGAATTCACATCCGCTTGATAATCTCATCCCCAAACTCGCTTGTCTTTACTTCATGCGCGCCATCCATCTGGCGGGCGAAATCGTAGGTGACGCGCTTGGATTTGATGGCGGAATCGAGTCCGCGAATAATAAGATCGGCGGCTTCGATCCAGCCCATGTATCGCAGCATCATTTCGCCCGAAAGAATGAGCGAGCCGGGATTGACCTTGTCGAGATTGGTATATTTGGGCGCGGTGCCGTGCGTCGCTTCGAAGATCGCTGCGCCGGTAACATAATTGATATTTGCTCCCGGCGCAATTCCGATTCCACCGACTTGCGCGGCAAGCGCGTCGGATAGATAATCGCCATTCAAATTCAGCGTGGCAATCACATCGAAATCCTCCGGGCGTGTCAGGACTTGCTGTAGCGTGATGTCGGCAATAGCGTCTTTGATGAGCAGCGCGCCTTCGGCGAGACGTTTCTTTTGCAATTCGTTCGCTTGCTGCTCACCGAACGCTTTTTTCTGATCTTCCCATTCGGCCCAAGTGAAGACTTTGTCGCCGAAGCGTTCTTTTGCCACTTTGTATCCCCAATCGCGGAAGGCGCCTTCGGTGAATTTCATGATGTTACCCTTGTGGACAATGGTTACCGATTTGCGCTTTAGTCTAAGCGCATATTCGATCGCCGCAACAATGAGCCGCTCGGTGCCTTCGAGGCTAACGGACTTAATTCCAATGCCTACATGCGGCGCGCCTTCGACATCCTCAACATTGGCTTGCTTCGACCACGCTTCGGCTTTCTCTTTCGTTCCGAATCTAATTTTTCCGAACGCTTTTGGGAATTCTTTTTCGATAAATTGCAAAACTTTATTCGCTTCCGCGCTTCCGGCAGCCCATTCGATGCCGGCATAAATATCCTCGGTGTTTTCGCGGAAGATCACCATATCCACAAGCTCCGGGCGCTTCACCGGCGAAGGCACACCCGAAAAATATCGCACAGGCCTGAGGCACACGTAAAGATCGAGCTGCTGCCGGAGCGCGACGTTCAGGCTCGTAATCCCGCCGCCGATGGGCGTGGTGAGCGGCCCTTTAATGCCCACAAGATATTCGCGCATCGCGTCGAGGGTTTCATTCGGCAGCCAGGTGTTCTCGCCATAGACCTCGTTTGCTTTTTCGCCGGCATAAACCTCGTACCATTCGATTTTTCGCTTGCCATTGTATGCGCGTTCGACTGCGGCATCGAACACGCGCACACTTGCGCGCCATATATCTGGCCCAGTGCCGTCGCCTTCGATGAACGGGATGATCGGATGCTCCGGCACGTCGAGGCCGCTGATGGTCATGCAGATTGCTTGACCGCGTTCAGGTTTTTTTAGTTTTTTTGCGTCGATGCTCATGGAGGATTGGAGGTTGAATTGTTAAGAACCTCTACAAAAATACGAACGATAGAATGGATTGGCTGGAAATCTGCTCTCTTTCCACTTAAGGCGAGACGACGATAACCTGTGATTGCGAGAAGTTTTGTCCGCCGGAATCCACGCCCTGAATCGTGATAAAATAGGTTCCCGAAGAAAGATTATCGAGGGCTAATCGTAAAGTATAATCCGGGCCGAGAACTTCGACCGGCGGCTTAACTTCCCGGCCAATGGCGTCACTAATGTGAATGGATACCCGTTCGAACCCGCTCATATTAACAGCGGAATATCCAGAGGCAGGATTAGGAACAATAGAGAATTGAACGGAGGATTTGGGTCGTTCCGAAACACCCTCTTCGTAAACGATGATAGGGATATGCCGAGTCTCGGTGCCGTCGGCGAAATGCAGCAGGATATATTCCGAAGTGTCATACCAGATGTCATTGAAGTATGGGTTCCATTCCACACAAGCTGTATAGGTCCCATTGCTCTTCAATACCGTGTCGCTTGAATAGCCCCAATAAGGAGTTGAAAATCCGATCGAGTCTGGAAAGAGGGTGCGAGAGGATACCGTCACATTGCTTGGCCCATTGTTGATAAATCGGACGAACTGATCCTCGGCTCCTAATAGGCCGTCGGGATCAAATCCAAAGTAAATTGGAGTAGAAGCGGAGGAGAAGAGCGGGATTGCCAAAGTGTCGGGTAATAAACGGAACGGTAACACCTCAATGGTGGAAGAGGAGTATGGGCACGCAATTCCATCCGAGTCTAAAGAAGCGAGATCATAATTTATGTAAGCTTGCTGGTAACCATATTCGAATTGCATTGCCGAATCTGCCGGGACCGATAGCGTCACGGAAACAAAAGAAGAATCATGTGGCTGAACTACGAGCGGAAATTGTAATGAGTCAAAATGAAGGAATGAAGTCCATGGCGGAAGGTATCCAGTATCGATGTACGCGTTGGTAACTTTCACCGGCACAGGCTGTGGATTGAAGAGCGGAATCTTCTTTGTCGAGGAATATCCAAATGGATTGAAATCATCAATTCGTAAGTCATTAGCGGTTAGGCATTCTCCGGGCTCCGGATCCACGAAAGAAAACCCTTGCGAAAACACTTGAGTATCAAGCCAGTCATTACCCCACTGAGTGATGACCGTTATATGACATTGCACGAGACTTATTGTATCTCGGGGGGCTACGCGGACTTGAAAATAATCATAGTCTGCATAATTATTAGGCTGTGTCATCTCGAATGGAAGATGCATGCTACTGCCCACAAAAGATACACCGCTATCACCGGCGAGAGAAAGTGAAATTACTGTGACGGGTAGAGGATTTCCATTTGCGAGAGTCATGTTTATAGTTGCCTTCGCCCCAATTTTTATAGAGGAGGGATATGCTGTGAGTTGAAACGGAACAAATGTTTCGACGCATGTTCCACCCAATAGGCATGAGTCCATGTGGGTGCTATCAAAAAGGAACACAAATAGTGCATTCTGGGAACCCGGCAAATCTTGAAACGTGTGCAAATTGGCGCGAAGTGTATCGTAGCCCTTGAAACTTCCCACCCTCGGGCTGACCATACTAAAAGCACTATCGTCACCCCGTAACAAAGAGTATGTGTGAGTCAGACCATCGGGAATGAAAACGTTGTTAACATATTCACCTACGGCAACAATAAATACAATTGGAATGTCGTTGCCAGGGTAAGCTGCGCCTCCAGCCTGCACGACTTCAATGTGAGTATTAAGCGCCCTTGCATTGCCTACCCATAAAATAAGGCTGAGAAGTGCGAGCCCAAAACGAAGAAATCGTTTGGGCGAAATTGAGCGGACGAAATTGGCGTATGTCAAAGATTCAAGCATTGCAATTAACCCGGAGTATCTACCATGGAATAAATTCATTAGTTGCATGCTACGTTCCCCAGTCCCTCGGATACCGAAAATCCGCATTGATCGTCCGGCTCGAAATTTTTGCGATAAGGGGTAATCGGCGTTTGTATTGTGCGCGCCGAACCGTTTCGCGGATGCGCTGGATTTGCTCTGCTTGGAATCCGCGCCGCGCGAGCGCTTCATCGCGTTCACGCAAGTCGATCATGTAAAAAAGCAGTTCATCTACTTCGTGGTAGGTCACGCCGAGTTCGGATTCGTCGGTTTGGCCAGGCCAGAGATCGGCGGTCGGCGGTTTCGTCACAATTTGCTCCGGCACGCCAAGATATTTTGCGAGTTGCCAGACCTGCGTTTTGTAAAGATCGCCGAGCGGATTGATCGCGCTCGCGTTATCCCCATAAATCGTCGTGTAGCCCAGCAGCGATTCCGTTTTGTTCGATGTGCCGATTACAAGCGCGCCCGTGGCTTGGGAACGATCGTAAAGCGCAATCATGCGGAGCCGCGCCATGACATTTCCTCGGCGCGTTCGGGAAAGTGTTGAGTGCTGAGTGCTGAGTGCCGAGTTTTTCGATAAAGAATCACCGCTGCCGAAAAATGCTTCGGCAGCCTCTGAAATATCCAAAACCTCCGAAGAGATTCCAAGCGCGTTCACTACTTCCATTGCATCGCTCAGGCTTTCGGGTGTTGACGTTCGATAGGGCATGAGCAACACGTGGACATTCTCCGCGCCAAGTGCGCGCATTGCAAGATACGTAGAAAGCGCGGAATCCACGCCGCCGGAAAGCCCGATGATCGCTTTCGATAATCCCGTGCGCCGAACTTCCTCGCGAATAAAAATCGTGAGTACTTCCACGGAATGCTCTTCATTCAAAAGGAGCGGACTGTTACCGATGGAATGTGGAGCTTCCATGCCTATGTCGCGCAGGCTGGCGTTTTCGGCGTTGGCGAATAAACAGGATTGCTAAAAGTTGTCATGATGCCTAAAACGAATTTAGATGGGGGTAGTTTCGGAACGGTGAACATTGCTTTCGGAAAATGCAAAATGTGTGTTTGTTCTTTTGGAGTTCATGAACTATGGCGTTTTCAATCCAGATTCGCCAGCTGTCCTGAAGAAAAGGTGCTCAAAATGTGTTTTCACGTTTAATTTTCATGGAGCTTTTCATGAACTTATGCATAATCTTTCATACCGCAAACCACATCCTTCTGCCATCCTCTTTATCTTTCATCTTTCCTATTTCATCTTTGCCCGGCAGGGTGCCCATCAAAGGTTCTACTGA
>PLYO01000004.1 GCA_003151825.1 Ignavibacteriota bacterium | reverse complement strand
CTCGATCCGACATGGGATGAAATCGAACTCGATAACTGCGAAACACTTTACAAGATTGATGGCGATCTCATTTGGAGGTGGCCTGCTTCCTTCCGGGATGTTTCACCGCAAATGAGAATGGCGCTGGCGCTTGGAGTAAGTATTCCGGATGGCTTTGACTACGCGGCGGCTCTCGGTGCAACTAAAAAGCCGTGGAGCGGAGTGCGAATCTTCGCGCCGAAGAGCACGGATGTCAAACGGTCTATGCCGGATGCGGTTGCTAACGCGATGCAACACGTGCTCCCGAAAAGCTATCTTCGCATTTCGGGCGGTGGCTGGTTCGCTCCTTCTATCCAGGAATTGATCGATGTAATTTATTCGGCTGAACATGTGCTGTCAGTCGACACGGGAATCGCGCATATTGCGGCGGCATTAAAGATACCGCTAACAGTGGTCGGAGCATACAGCGACGCGGTCGGATACTACTCGCATTATGAAGGATCGATAAAAGTAATTCAGAAGGCGTGTCGAAAAGGCTCCTGCGAATGTAAAAAATACGCGGAGTGCATGAACGTGAATCCAGAGGAAATTTTAACTAACTTAGAGGTATAAAAATGGCTATCGGCGGACAAAACTCTTTCGATATTATCGCGGCCAATCCGTACGTGACCGTAGCGGTCCGAGGATTCGCCACGAACGACGCAACGCAATCCACTATTTTTGGTATTCGGAAAATGGTGGAATTATCCATGCCCGGTCTCTCGCGTTCCGATTCGCAGATGGAACCATACAAAGACGGGCAGGAAGTCAAAATCAAATATGAATCGTGGCAGGACAATTATGCCGCGATCAAACGAGCATACCTGCTCTGCCTCTCGCTGCTTCAAGTCATATTCCAGTATGATGATGAGTATTACAATTTTGTTGACTACAACGGCAAAGGCGAAGGGCTGCTCGGGATGGAGATGACTTTGGAAGTGACCGAAACGGACATCACGCTTACCCTGAATCTGCACGGCAAGGTTCGCCCTGCTATCTGGACCAGCATTCTTTCGGCTGCTTCCTCTGAGGCCGCCGGTACTTCTGGTGGGACTTCCATCTCTGGACTTACAGGCGGCGCGTTCAGTGATGCGGAGTATGGCATTCCGGGATTCGAGGCTATCTATGTAGGGACGGGCGATTTGTCGACTGATGATAACGTAGGACTGCTCGAAGCCGGCGGAACGAAGCTGTCGTGGACCCTTGTGAAGATCGGGGACACCACACTCCTTCAGCCGGTTTCACGCCGGAATGAATTCAAGAACACATTCGCAATGTACCAGAACAAGGCTACGGACTTGCTGGCATTGAATGCGTTCACGAACACCGAGCAGGTTATCACATGGGTACTGAAAAACGGCGTAACGCTTGTGTACGACAAATGCACCAAGCTGATTGAAGGTCCAAAGATCAATGACCAGCTTGGCATTATCGAAGTGCGGAACGAAGGCATGGTCTTTGCCGACCGCCCGAATGCCGCTCAGGTCCGGGTAACATTTGATGATGCAGACAAAAAAATCACATTCCATCGAGCATGATAACTGAAGTAATAAATGGGGAGCTTCGCCAGATCGTAAAGCTCGGCGAGTTCCCCTATCACGCGCCGGTAAAAGTAGGAACCGGGTATCGCCGTCGTATCGAGCTTGCCAAAGCAAACGGAACGCTGGACTCCGGTGCGCTGGCGCTTGCAATAAAGGCGATGAGTTCGCAGGACAAACCGAAGGGTATGCCTGATACCATGTGGCAAGAGAAGATTAAGAATCAGGCCATTGAACTTATTGCCGAAGGGATCGACCTGAAAAACGTTGACAACGATCTCGCGATCTTGGAAGCGATGCTCGTCCCCATGCCGGGTTCTCCGCCCGTTCGCGAAGCATACATGTCCGAAGACTGCGAGGAGCAAGTGAGGGACTTCGTAAATTTTATCGAGCCGCCTGTAGTAGACAAGACCGAAGCAGAGCCAGAGCAAACTGGCACTGGCAACGATACGGGGGCAAGCGTTCAGGGCGGTCGCTCAAAACGTACATCCCGCCGTGCTATCGCGGGATAGCAGTCGTTCTTTCGAATGCGGGCGGCGATTCGTTCGATGCGTTCTTGAAAAGTTATCACTCCGCGTTCGAAATGGAGCAGGACGAACTCGAAGAGATTATGATGATTCGAAACGCCCTTGCTGAAAAATCCAGAGACGAGCAAGAGGATCAAGCGAAGCAAAAGTGATGTGTACTATGGAGTACATTTTGCCTGATTTAGAAAACTATGGCAACCACCGCAAAATTCGGAATTCAGACCTCAGCCGATCTTAAAGCGATGGATTCGCTTTTGGAAAAACTGAAGTTAATCCTCTCCACAGCCGAAACCATTTCGAAGGCGGGTTCTAAATTCGCCGATGAGTACGCGAGCAGAGTTGTCCAGAGTGAGAAAAAAGTTACCGATGCGAAGGCTCAAAGCAATGCGCGTGTCGCCGAATTAATGACGGCGAGGGTTGCGAAAGAAGAGGCTGCGGCTGCTAAATCAAGGGCTCTCGAAGAATCGAAACTTCACGCTTTCGAGAATGCCGAAAAAGCNNGAAGAGGCGACGCGCACTCTTCGTCGCGCTCGCGCCCAGGAAACGGACAACGAAGTAAAGAAGGAGTTGCAGGTTAGGGTCAACGCCGCACAGTCACAGCTGCAGTTGTTCCGCTCGCTCGAAAAAGAAAAGATTGGTCGCACGTTCTCCGAGCAGATGGAACGGTTGGGGTTGGAGAAAAAAACCGATGTCGAGATAAAAGTCCTGTTCGAAAAACAAGCGTCCGATTTCAAGGTCATTCAGGAGAAAATGACCGTCACCCAAAACGTGGAGGAGAAAAAGCGTTTAGGCGAGGAGCTTAATAATCTTAAGGCCGAGAGTGCCGCCGTAAAAAAGGAAGCCGAGCAACGCAACATTTCGGTTTCATCCTCCTCCTCCTCCTCATCGAGTTCTCATTCAGAGTCGCACGGAATCACTATGCCGCAAGTGGCCATACTTGGTGCAGCCGCTGAAGGTCTTTCGACATTAGTAGAGAAATCCAACGAAGTTACCACAGCGAATAAGGAGATGGGAACCTCTTTCGGCGAGGGGACCGCAAAAGCGAAGGAAGAGGCGGAAGCTATCGGTGTCACGATGGGTAAGACCGGCCTTGAAACCGGCGTGATTATGGCGAAAATCCACGCCGCTTCCGGTGCTGAGGGTGAAGACCTTAAAAAATATACCCAAGAGTTTATCGCCATGCAGGATGCTGGCATTCAAATTTCCGAGCGAAGTTTAAAAACTCAAGCCGGACTTAATCAGCTATCCACTATCGGAATGCCACTTGTTGCGAAGGCAATGAAGACGGCTCAGGAACCCGCGCAACAGGCCGCGCTGGCTCAGAAGGACGTGGAGGAGTCTGCTGGTGAACTTGCGAATACGTTACTCATCACACTCGCCCCGGCATTATCGCTCATTCCACCTATTCTTAATATCATTCGGCCTATCCTCCCCGAGCTACTCGTTGCAATCGTTGCGGTCACTATTGCTATGAACGCTCACGCGATTCAAGCGAAGGCCGTGGCGGTATGGGATGGGGTTATGGCGGTCGCGAAAGGAGTGCTGACCGTTGCCACTGTTATCGGTACGGTCGCGGCGGCGGCGTGGGCTACTGCAGTGAACGCCGGTATCTGGCCTATCACTCTTATCGTCGCTGGTATCGCGCTGCTCGTCGTGGGGATCGTTCTTTTGGTGAAGCATTTGAAAGAAGTCATTGGGTGGATCGAAAAAGCGGGGCGAACTATTGCGAATGCCGGTGGCGCGCTGTTAGAATTTCTTGGAATTACTGGCAAGGCTTCCGCCGAAACTTCGAAGCATACGAAGGCGATTGACGCGAACAAAGTCGCACTCGAAAAACAGAAGGCTGCGATCGAAGCCGCGCGGATTGAGCAGGAGAAAAACCAGAAGGCCATAGACGATACCAGCGAGGCACTTAAAAATCAGAACGACGAACTGACTAAGAACGCGAAGGATGCGACGGACAAGGATTTGCAGTTAATTGAATTTTATCAGAAGCGGCTGGCCGATCCGTCCGTGACGGGCGCGAAAAAGAAGGTATTCGAAGATGCGCTCGCTGCCCAAATCGTACATAGTAAGCAAATGGTTGCGGTGTACGAAGGCGAAGCCGATGCACACCATAAGGCGGCGCTCGCCGGTGGGGCGGCGGTCGACAACGACCCGAAGAAAAAAAGAACGAAGAAATCCGAAACCCCGGAGGCGATTGCCAAAGCGGAAGCCGAACGAGTGCTCTCTGTAATGAAAGATTCCGACCAGCAATTAGACGAAACGGACGAGGATCACAAAGCAAAACAGCAACAGGCAGAGATAGCGCATGCGGCGGAGATGCTTCGCATTGCGAAACTATATCATGCTGCCGATTCGAAAGATGTTGCCGATGCGAACATGGCTTTACGGGCAGCACAGGTAACCGATAACGAACAGGTGGAATCGGTGGAAGCTTCGTTCTTGTCAGGTGCGCTTGCAACTCAGCGAGACGAGCAGGACGCAGCGCTTGCCCTGCAAATAAAGGGCGACAAGGAGTCCGCCGATATTCGGGAGTCTATGCGCGTGGATTCGATTAAGAACGAATTCGAGCGCGCGGCGGCAGAAGAGAACGACCGATATGCGAAAGAATTAGAGGATCGGAAGTCCGATCTCGCCAGCAGCAACGCTTTGAAGGAGTCGGTGGCCGCGAATCATGAGGGTAAGATGCTCGCCATTGCACAACGGGGCGCGGACGAACAGCATAAAATTCAGCTGGAGCAGGCGGAATTCCTCGCCGGTCCGGTCGTGAAGGCGTTTGCTTCGGCTCTCGCCACTGTCTCTGCCGGTGTGAACAAGACTACTGAAGCGTGGCAGAAATCCAAGAATGTGGCGATAAGCGCGTTCGGAACTATAGCCTCCGGCTTCGTTTCGATGCTCGAACAAATGATGGAAAAGATTGCAGCCTTTACCGTCNNGGTCCCGAGCTTATGAACGTACCTCGCGGAGCGCAAATTATTCCGAATCACAACCTCCCGAATTTAGGGCAACCCGCGCAAGATTTCGGGCCGCTTCTTCACGCAATGAATCAGAACAACGCATTGATGGCGAGGCAGAACAAACTGACTGAAGCAACGATCCCGAAAGCGGGAGCGGGAGCCGCGAACAGTTTCCACACACTCTCGCGCGCACAAAATCAGGCGCAAACTATTTACACGAGAGCACAAATAAAGTGAGCGCCACTCCTTTTTTGCGATGGGAATTCCCCGCCATTGGGACGGCGGACGGGCACGCGCAACGTATCAGTATAAATAAAGGGATGCTCGGGTATAATCCCGTTGGCGGTGCTATTACTGCCTCGCAATGCGTCACACTCAACGGCGCATTCCTTCCGCTCGATCTTGGTGACTTCGAACGACAGAAGCATGATATATATGCGGTTCCGCAGGTTCCCAAAATCAGTATCACTCTAAACGACGTTTACCATTTTTGGGGAATTTCAAACAGCCTCCCGGTTGACTACGATCTTTCGGGCGTGTACTCATCTTTGATCGATGAGATATTCGACGATCCTACGCTGGTCTATGAAGTGTGGATAGATGATTTCTTGGCTGGTACTCTGAACGAAGTTTGGTTCGTGGGTGACGTTGACCAGCGCACTATCCCGATGCCGCATAAAACGGTCGTAGGTGAAGGAACAACTTCCGCCACTCGCCAGCAGGAGGCTACGCTGTCTGTGAATTTTGCGATTGATAGATTGCAAGCGAACAAGCAGAGAACGTCTTACTCGGACGGCGTGAACTGGGTTTCCGGCTCGATAATGGATATGGCGTATAATTTTAAGGTTGGTGGATTCCTTGCGATTTGGGACGGCGGTGTCGTGACGGATACTCATTCGATCTATTGTGGAAGTGCGCCGCCCTATCCATACACGAATAACTTCGGGCAGACCGGGCCAGCAAATACCGGACTCGTTCGAGGTTATGGATTCCCGGCGAACAAGATCAGTGGCAGCAATTATTTCCCGGTTACATCCCCGAATATCAGGAACATCTCTCTGACTAAGCTCGCGGAGCTTATTGCGTATTATGCGGGATTCGCAAACGGTACGATCGACACGAACATGATGTTCGATCTCTACAGTCAGGCGATAAATAATCCATCGGCTCCCGTGAACTGGCCGCTTACGTTGCAAGCAGGGCCGGGACCAACCGGAGCGGGAACCGGCAACTGGTCGAACATTTATGTAAATGCAAATTTCCTGTTCGGCAACGGAATCACTATTGCCAATTCCTACAAAGGCGCGGGTATAAATTTGTCGGGAACGGTCACGGGAACAGCCGTTTATATTCAAGGAACATTCTATGATTGGGGAGTTGACAATCCTCCCTCGAATACTCAGGCCGCGTTCAACGGTTCTATCGCTGGCGGCGGAACGACAATCAATCTTACATCTTGCGAGATCGGCGGAGCCGCAGAGCAGGAGATGTATGCGAAATCTATAATCTACATCACGGGTACGATCGCAGCAGGAGTTATTCATGCAACGGCGAACATCAATGGCGCGACGGTGAACCTTATCGGCACGTTGGTGGGCGGTGCTATTACTTTGCAAGGTGCTGGTCCGTTGCTGTTTCAATGGGGTTCTACTATCGACCTGCAAGGCGATGCGCTCTCGCTCGTTTCTTGGATTTGTATGCAAACCGGAACGTGGCTCGATACCACGATAGATACGAGCGGAGATGTTTCGATGGTCTATCGGTCCCGCCGCGCGGTTGCGGGAGCAAGCCTAACGTATTTTGCATTCACCAATCTATCCGAAGGCGAGCCGCTTATCTCCGGGTCCGGACAGGAGCCGGGAGAAATACCACAAAGCTCCGTCACGGTTCAGTGCAAGGGTAACGATCTTACCTTGCTCGCCGGTGGCGATGAGAGTGATGCGGTCGCGCTAACTATGCCGTGGCAGTGTCACAAATTTGGCTCGCCGAATTCGAATTCAGGGATGACTATTTTCTTCGGGGCGAATCCGATCGAGCAATGGTGGGACCATAGCATTGCAAATATCGGCAACGATCCGGCTGGCAACTGGGCTTCGCAAGCGGCGGCGGTGACGGTCGACGCTAAGTTATCGGACAACCCTTCGGATAACAGTGGATTGAACGACGATACCTATACCGCACCTCCCGGCGATGCGGTCCCGACCGTGACGGGCTGGGTGGGTTCCGGTTTGCTGCTATGGTTGAACACGGCTGGCGGTGCGCCATACGTGCTGCCCTTCGGCGAATATCTCGGCGCGTCGGGCAAGCAAACGAGCAACGATGCCGCTATAGCGATCGCGGCCATACTCCCGGCTGGTATGTCACTGCCAACGGATGAAATGCTCGGCGGTTATTTCAATCCACAGCAGGCCGCGTGTCAGGTCTATTTCATGGAAATGACTGCGAAGGACGGGCGAATAATTCTCGTTCAGGATTATATCGGATGCCGTGGCGATGATGGCAAAATTCAATCGCTTCGTCCCGGTCTTTTGATGAGAACATTTATTCGCAACGCATACCGAACATTCGAAGCTCATAATGTAAAATCGAATGTGTCCCACAACACCTGTACCATTCAGTGGCATGAAGTCTTCGACGTAGCAGACTACAACGCATTCCTTCCTGACGTAACAGCAACGAATGGGAGCGGCTCTTCGAGTTCTTCCAGCTCGAGTTCGACAACGGGCGGTTCGACGGGCGGCGGGACGGCTCCATCCACCCTGACCTTTTGCGCGCTCTCGATCGCAGCAACGGTCAATGATTATGCCCCTGTAATGGCAGCCGATATTTACTTGGTCACGTCGACCGATTCCACTCCGCCCTTCGCTTCGATCACTGGATTCAAGCCGATATTGGGGCGGCGTATTACGTTTTTGAACGTCGGGACGAATCCGATTGTTTTTCCGAATCAATCTTCAGGGAGTATTGCCGCGAATCGCTGGCAAACAGCGAGCGGCGCGGACGTGGATTTACTCCCGAATCAGAATGTGAGTTTTTGGTATAACTCTTTAGCTGGATGCTATGCACAAATCAATAGTTAGTTTATTGCTCCTGCTCGCGTGTACCATGTTACACGCGGATTGTTCCGCGCAATCGTTGCAACCGATAACGACAAAGCATATTACGTTCTACCCTTTAGGTGCGCTGGACATTGCCGATACGATGGGACTCTGGCTTCCTGCTAATTCGGCGGGAGGTCTGCATGGAACGTGGCCGGTCACAATGGGTTCGACCGGCTGTGCACTGACTACAAACGGTTCCGGGGTGTGGAGTTGGTCCTTACCTGCACTCGCCGATAGCTCCCGCGCTTCGCATATCGCAGACAGTGCGAAGGTTGCGGCAACGGCGGCCTACTCACTGGACACCGGCGCTGTTCGTCACTACCCCGCGAATGCGAATGTCAACACGATACGCACCACTTCCGATATTCGACCATTGACAATCAATAGCGGGAGCGGATCGTATTCGAGTAACTTACAAGAATGGGATGTCACAAGCACTTTGGTCGCTGCCATTAATTACGAAGGCTGGCTTTACACGCCCATCGTAACCGTTGGGACGGGCGGCTCTGCGAATGGAGCAGTGTATTTTAACAACACTACAAGCGGCGCGAATTCTGGAATGCTCGGACTCGGGACACTCACGGCTCCACGGACCTACACGTTGCC